>CALMGA010000144.1 GCA_937863205.1 uncultured Beijerinckiaceae bacterium
GGCCGGCACGCCGAGCACGCCGCCAACGGTGCCGGTCGCCGCGCCAACCGCGCCGCCGACGATCGCGCCCACCGGACCCGCCGCCGCACCGCCGCGATCCACGCCGTCTTCCGCGCCGCGAATGGTGCCCTGAGCCAGGGCTGCGGTGGGCAGGGCAAGGGCGAGGCCGAGAGCCAACAGGACGTGCTTGCGCATGAGTTCATCTCCTTGGACGTGTCGGGCAGCAACGGGTCCGCCCGGCAAAGGTTTCGAAATCGGCTGGCCTTCGGAGTCTAAGGCCGGCGCGAACATTCCACCCTTCAGAGCGCGATGGCGGAGATCAGGCGCCCGTAATCGGCTTCGCCGCGATGGGTCATTCGCCGGTAGGAGAAGAAGCGCGCCTCGTCGGCGTAGGTGTCGAGGCCGAGGTCGACGAAGGTGCCGATCCCCGCGCGGCGCAGGCGATGGCCGATGAAGGCGTGGAGATCGAACAGCGCATGGCCGGCGCGCGCCGCCGGCACGAAGAAGGCCGCGCTGCCGTTGTCGCGCTGGAGGAAGCGCTCGCGGAACTCGGGGCCGACCTCGTAGCTCGCCTGCGCGATGGAGGGGCCGAGCACGGCCACGGTCTTGGCGCGGGCGGCGCCCAGCCGTTCCATGGTGGCGAGGGTGGCTTCGCCGACCCCGTCCAGGGCGCCGCGCCAGCCGGCGTGCGCCGCCCCGACCACGCCGGCCCCCGCATCGGCGAACAGGATCATGCCGCAGTCGGCGCCGGTGACGCCGAGCGCGAGGCCCGGCGTCGCCGTGGCCAGCGCATCGGCGCGCGGGCGCTCCTGCCAGCGGTCCCGCCAGTTTTCATCCACGGCGAGGCACAGGGCGGAATGCACCTGGTAGGGCACGAGCAGCGTCGCCGCGCCGAGGTGGTCGGCCATGCGGCGGCGGTTCTCGGCCACCGCCTCGGGCGCGTCGCGCGAGCCGACGCCGCCGTTGAGGCTGGCGTAGTCGCCGGTTGAAACGCCGCCCTGCCGGGTGAAGAAGGCGTGGCGGACGCCGGCCAGTTCGGGCGCCGCAATGCTGGGTAGATGGCTGGGGAGACGTGTCGCTTGATCGCTCATGAAACGTCGAAGCCGGGCGGAACGGGCGCCCCGCGCGGGCCAACCGCGAAGGCCTTGAACAGCGTCGCCATGCTGGAGGATGGCGAGGTGAAGCGGGCCAGCGCCGCCTCGATCGCCCGGGCCTGATGCGGCTCGGCGCGGCGGCTCAGCGAAGCCGCTCGCGCCTCGATGCCGAGGCGGCGCAGGAAGAGGCCCTGCTCGACCGGCCCGTGGGCCTCCGCCCCGGCCGCGCGCGCCGCCCCGGCCAGCGCGGCGAAGTCGACGTGAACGGTGAGATCCGCCTCGCCCGGCGCGGCCAGCACGTCGGCGTAGCCGCTACCCTTGACCGCCTGCAGCGTTTCGCCGAAGCCGCTCGCCCCGTGGCCGTAGTCGCAGGCGAGCAGCGCGCCGCCCTCGCGCGCGATGCGGCCGGCGAGGGCGGCCACGACGGCGAGCGCGGCATGGCCGACCTCCAGGATCTGCCCGGATGCGGCGGCGGCGGTGGCGGGAACGTCCGGGATCGCATCCCGGGCGGCGCCGAAGGCGAGGCAGCCCTCGCGCAAGCCGACGAGGCGCTCGTGCCAGCCGCTCGCCCCGCAGATGTAGTGCCGCACCGGCAGCGCGTCGAAGATCTCGTTGGCCAGGATGATCGCCGGGCCGCCGGGAAGCGCGTCGATCGCGTCGAACCAAGCGACACGCCCTGCCGCGCCGGCCAGCCTGTCGCGCTGGGCCGAGCGCAGGCGCGGGCTGGTTTCCACGAGATCCACCGAGACCGCGTCGTGGAAGCCCGGCACGGTCCGGGTGGCGCGCAGGGCATCGGCCATCAGGGTGCCCCGTCCCGGCCCCAGCTCGACCAGACGCAGGGCGGGCGGCGAACCCATGGCCAGCCACACCTGCGCGGCCCACAGGCCGAGCAGTTCGCCGAACATTTGGTCGATCTCCGGCGCGGTGGTGAAGTCGCATCCGATCGCGTCGCGGGTTGTGTAGTAGCCGTGGACCGGGTGCTGCAGGCAGAGCTGCATGTATCGCTCGACGCTGATCGGTCCCTCCGTGGCGATCAGGAGGTGCAGCTCGTCGGTGAGCGACCCCACGCGCGAAGCCGGCTCGCTCAAGCGACGGCCGTTTCGGCGGCGGCGTCAGCGCCGGCTTCCCCGTCGATCGGCGCGGCGGCGGGGCGGCGCAGAGCCCGCACCAGCAGCACGAGGCCGACCGCGATCACCGGCAGCGACAGCAGCATGCCCATGGTGGCGCCTTCGAACAGGTAGCCGAGCTGCCGGTCCGGCTCGCGAAAGAACTCGCAAACGATGCGGGCGACGCCGTAGCCGATGCAGAACAGCGCCGTGACGAGGCCGTCGCGGCGCAGGCCGCCGCGCGCGATGACGATCCACAGCAGCACCAGCAGGGCAAGCCCTTCGAGCCCGGCCTCGTAGAGCTGGCTGGGATGACGCGGCTGGCCGTCGGAGCCGGGAAACACCATCGCCCACGCCACGTCGGTCGGGCGGCCCCACAGCTCCGGCTTGATGAAGTTGGCGAGGCGTCCGAGGCACAGGCCGATCGGCACCACCGCCGCCACCAGGTCGGTGACGCTGCCGAGCGAGACCCCGTTGCGGCGGGCAAAGATCGCCATCGCCAGCGCGGTGCCGATGAGGCCGCCGTGGAACGACATGCCGCCGTTCCACAGCACGAGCGCTTCGAGGGGGTGCGCCGCATAGTAGGGGAAGTTGTAGAACAGCACGTAGCCGAGCCGGCCGCCGCCGATGATGCCGGCGGCGATGTAGACGACGAGGTCGTCGATGGCAGCCACGCTGGGGTGCGCCCGCGCGCCCCACAGACGGTCCCGCGCCGCCTGGTACCGCCCTCCCGCCCAGCCGCCGACGAGGCCGCCGATGTAGGCCAGCGCGTACCAGCGGATGGGAAAGGGACCGATGTGCACCAGCACGGGGTCGATGGCCGGATAGGCGATGACGAGCGGCGGCACCGGGCACCTCCTGCTGGGCGGGGCCGGTGTGCGACGCCGGCCCGCGTCCGTCAAGGGCGCGGTCAAGGGCGCGGTCAAGGGCGCGGTGCCGGGCGGGCGGGACCCAGCCGGCCGCCTCATCGCGGCGGCCGGTCGGCCCGCCATGCCATCGACCAGGTCGCAAGGCCCGAGGCGGGGTTGCGTCCTTCGCCGGTGATGGCGAAGCCTTCGCGGCGGTAGAAGCGCACCGCGCGGGCGTTGCCCTGGTTCACTTCAAGGGCGAGGCGGCCGGTCGAGCTGGCCTTCACGGCTTCGAGCAGGGCGCGGGCCGCGCCGCCGCCCTTGGCATGGGGTGCGACGGCGAGCTGATGCAGGGTTGGGCCGGCAAAGGACGCGAAGCCGACCGTGTCGTCGGCTGCGAGGGCGACCAGCGTGGTGTTGGCCGGATCGGCCAGGAACGCCTCGATCCACGGGCGTCGCGCCGGGAAGTCGATGGCCGGCCCGGTCTCGGCCCGGCTGGTGTCGATCCAGCTGGTGTCGACCCAGGTCGCGACCCAGAGCCCGGCCAGCACCGGCAGGTCGCCGGGCGCCATCGCCCGCAGGCTCACCCGTCCGCGTGCCTCACAATTGTCGAAGTGACGCATGAAGGCTCGCGGGCTGTGGCATCCGCAGTGTCGCGGGATTCGTGCCGTCCGGCAAGCCGCATGGAGGACTCCGCCGGCATTGGCCGGCCGGGTGGTGTGACCAGTTCGCATGATGCATGACCAGCAGGCATCCCGGCCGGAAGCCGAGGAGGTGACGGCGATCCCCGGCGAAGAGGCGGCCATCCCGGCGCCCCTCGCGGCGTCGCGTCCGGCCATCGCCGCGGCGGGCGGCGAACGCCTGCTCGACGCGCCCCGAGGCGACGGCCTCGCCGCGCGCGGACGCTTTCTCGCGCTCTTGGACCTGGCGCTCCTGGTACACGCCGCCATCCTCGCCGCCTTCCTGTGGCGCGATCGCCACACCCCCCTGCAGGTCGTGCGGGCCGAGGAAACGCCGGTGGAGGTGGTGGTCGAGCCGCCGCCCGAGCCCGAGCCACCCAAGCCGCCGCCGCAGAAGCCGCCCGAGCCGCCCAAGCCCAAGGAGGACCTCCGCCCGGCCTTGAGCGCGCCGCGCGCACCCAACGAGGACACGCTGAAGACCGAAAGGACGCAGGAGAAGACGTCCGTGCCCAAGGCCGCGCAGCCCCCCTCCGAGGGCCAGCCGAGCCCCAAGGCCCAGGCGGCCGCGCCCGCGGAGGCTGCCCCGCCGCAGGACAAGGCGGACACGGCCGCCAAGGAGGAGGACAAGTCCAAGCCCGACGCGGAGGCGTTGGACAAGGCCAAGCCCAAGGTCGCCAAGCAGGCGCAGACCAAGGCCGCCAAGCCGGCGCCGAAGCAGAAGAAGGCGCCCGACCTGATGGCGAGCCTCGCCGGCTCGTCGGCCCTGCCCGAGCTCAGCTTCGCCAAGCCGACCCCGAAGTCCAAGGTCTACGGCGGCACGGAGGACGTGCGCTGGATGTCGACCGTGGAGGGCATGCTGGAGGCCAAGGTCGGCCAGATGCCGCACACGTCGCACTGGCAGGAGGGCGGGCAGGTGCTGATCTGCTTCCACGTCGACGTGTCCGGCCGGGTCACGGTGAAGGAATACTGCCGCAAGAGCGGCTACCCCGACGTCGATGCGCTGGCGATGCGCGCCCTGCTCGCCGCCGCGCCCTTTCCCCCGCCGCCGCCGGGGATCGAGCGCGGTCTGGTGTGGTCGTCGGTGTTCGACGGCCAGCTGCCGCACGTGCATATCTCCAAGCGCTGAGGTCCAAAACGTTGGGCCGCCGTTGTTGCCGACGCATCGCTGTCATGCGGGGTTGAAGATAAACGTGGGGCAAGGGGTTGACCCGCCTGCAACGGCGTAAAGCATTAGTCTATGAAGCCCGGCGCAAACGCGAGCCGAAGCTTGACGTTGTCGAAAGCTTTCCTCCCATAGGCGGATGGGGAAGCCGACCAGATGACGTCATCCGCGATTGCTGAAGACACCGCCTTCGACGCGGCGAGCGGCCTGACCGGCGCGATCGGGCGCGCGGTCGACGCCCTGCTGCGCCGGCAGCGCCCGGACGGCCATTTCCTGTTCGATCTCGAAGCCGATGCGGCGATCCCGGCCGAATACGTCCTCATCAAGCACTTCCTCGGCGAGGTCGATCCGGCCGAAGAGCGGATCCATGCCAACTACCTGCGCCGCCGGCAGGAAGCGCACGGCGGCTGGCCGATGCTGGTCAAGGGCCGCTGCTCGGTGTCGGCCAGCGTGAAGTGCTACTTCGCCCTGAAGGCGGCCGGCGACCCGGTCGACGCGCCCCACATGGTGCGCGCCCGCGCCGCGATCCTGGCCGGCGGCGGCGCGGTCAAGGTCAACATCTTCACCCGCATCACGCTGGCCCTGTTCGGCATCGTGCCGTGGCGGGCGGTGCCGGTGATGCCGGTCGAGCTGATGCACGCGCCGGGCTGGTTCCCGTTCCACCTGTTCAAGATCTCGTTCTGGGCGCGCGACACGCTGGCGCCCTTGATGGTGTTGATGTCGTTGAAGCCCCGCGCGGTGAACCCGCGCGGCATCACGCTCGACGAACTCTTCCTGCAGCCGCCCCACACCGTGCGGCACTGGCCGCAGACAGACAACCAGGTCGGCCCGTGGGGCGCGGTGTTCGGCGCCCTTGATCGCCTGCTGCGCATCGCCGAGCCGTTGTTTCCCAAGCGCACCCGCGCCACCGCCATCGCCAAGGCGGTCGCCTTCGTGCGCGAGCGCCTCAACGGCGAGGACGGCTTCGGCGCGATCTTTCCCTCGATCGCCTACACCCTGATGATGTTCAAGATCCTGGGCGAGCCGGAAGGCCAGCCCGACATGCTGAGCGCCCGCGCCGCCTTTGCCAAGCTGGTCGCCCACGGCGACGGCGAGGCGTTCTGCCAGCCCTGCCTGTCGCCGGTGTGGGACACGGTTCTGTCGGCGCAGGCCCTGATGGAGGCGGCTGCGGGCGAGCCGCTGGCCGGCTGCGGCCCGATCGGCGTCGAGCCCGACGTCGAGGCGTCGGTGGTGCGCGCGCTCGACTGGCTGCTGCCGCAGCAGATCCTCGACCTCAAGGGAGACTGGGCCTACAAGCGCCCCGACCTGCGTCCGGGCGGCTGGACGTTCATGTACTCCAACCCGCACTATCCCGACCTCGACGACACCGCCGTGATCGTGATGGCACTGGACAGGGCGCGCCGCGACACCGGCACAGTCCGCTACGACGAGCCGATCGCGCGGGCGCTGGAATGGTGCCTGGGAATGCAAAGCCGCAACGGCGGCTGGGCCTCCTACGACGTCGACAACACGGCGTACTACCTCAACTACATCCCCTTCGCCGACCACGGCGCCCTGCTTGATCCGCCCACCGCCGACGTCACCGCCCGCGTGGTGGCGATGCTGGGGCAACTCGGCGACCATCCCGCCACCCGCGAGCCGCTCAAGCGCGGCCTCGACTACCTGTTCGCCGAGCAACACGCCGAGGGCAGCTGGTTCGGCCGGTGGGGCATCAACTACGTTTACGGCACCTGGTCGGTGCTGTGCGCCTTCGCCGCCGCGGGCGTCGCGCCCGACCATCCGGCCATCCGCCGCGGCGTGGCCTGGCTCGCGCGCATCCAGAACGCCGATGGCGGCTGGGGCGAGGACGACCAGGGCTATGCCGTGCACTACGATGGCTACGTCCCTTCGGCCAGCGCCGCCTCGCAGACCGCCTGGGCGCTTCTCGGGCTGATGGCGGCCGGCGAGGTGGCGAGCCCAGCGGTGCGCCGCGGCATCGCCTATCTTCGGGACACCCAGGCGGGCGATGGTTTCTGGGAGGAGGACCTCCACACCGGCACCGGCTTCCCCCGCGTCTTCTACCTGCGCTACGACGGCTACCCCAAGTTCTTCCCGCTGCTGGCGCTGGCCCGCTACCGCAATCTCACCCGCGGGTCCGCGCAGGGATCGCTGCCGGGGTTCTGACCGACATGCCTCCACCTCACCCTACCGACGGGGCGACGGCCCGACGACGGTCGGCCAAGCCGTGACCAGGTCCGTGGCCTGGAATCCGTCCCGCCAGGGCGATCCCTTCGCTTATTACGCCCGGCTGCGGCGGCACACGCCGGTGATCCGCGCCAGGATCCCGACGCGCGGCACCGGCTGGGTGGTGACGCGCTACGACGACGTGGCGCAGGTGCTCAAGGACTCGCGCTTCTCGGCCGATCCCCGGTATTCCAACAACCCGCCGCTGTTCGGCTTCGGCGGCCGGCTCGCCCCCAAGCTCATCAAGCTCGTCGGCGACTCGATGATCTGCGTCGACGATCCCGCCCACGCCCGGCTGCGCAAGCTGGTCGCCAAGGCCTTCACCCCGCGCTCGATCGAGGACATGGAAGCGCCGGTGCGGGCCGCCGTCGCGACGCTGCTGGACGATCTGGCGGCGCAGGCCGGCCCGGTCGACCTCATTTCGCGCTTCGCCCTGCCGCTGCCGCTCGACGTCATCTCCGACATGCTCGGCATCCCCGCCGACTGGCGGCTGTCGTTCCACCATCAGATCGTGCGCCTGATCGAGGTCAACGATCAGCCGGTGAAGCGCGCCATCCGCTGGGCCCCCGCGATGCCGAAGCTGGTGCGCTTCTTCGAACGCCTGATCGAACTGAAGCGCCGCGCCCCCGACGACAGGCTGATCGCACGCCTGATCGCCGCCGAGGACGCCGGCGACCATCTCAGCCGCGACGAGCTGGTGGCGATGATCTTCCTGCTGCTGTTCGCCGGCCACGAAACGTCGGTGAACCTGATCGGCAACGGCGTGCTGGCCCTGCTCGACCATCCCGACCAGATGGCGCTGCTGCGCGAGCGGCCGGAGCTGATGGACGGCGCCGTCGAGGAACTGCTGCGCTTCACCAGCCCGGTCGAATACGGCACCATGCGCTTCGCCAGGGAGCCGGTCGCGATCGGTGGCGTGACCATCGCGCCGGGCGAGATGGTGATGGCGCTGCATGCCTCCGCCAACCGCGACGAGACCGCCTTCGCCGAGCCGGATCGCCTCGATGTGACAAGGCCTCCCGGCCGCCACCTCGCGTTCGGCGCCGGGCTGCACTATTGCATCGGCGCCGCGCTTGGCCGGATGGAAACGCGCCTCGCCCTGCAGGCCCTGCTCGCCCGCTTCCCCGACGTGCGGCTCGCCGTGCCGCGCGAAAGTCTGCGCTGGCGCCAGTCCAGCGGTTTGCGCGGGCTGGTGGCGCTGCCGCTGCAACTCCGATCCCGGAGCATCGGACCGTAGCCGCTGCGCACTTTTCGGTCCGGTGTTCTGGCGACCGGAGAGGGCCGAAGGGGTGGGAGGCGCCGCCGTCCCGGCGAGCGGATGCCCCCGGACTGACCTCGCCTTTCCCGTCCTATTCGTCCTCGCCGAAACGGCCGGCGACGAGGGTGGCGATGGCGTCGAGCGCGGCGGCGGCCTGCGAACCCTCGGCGGCGACGAGGATGGTGGAGCCGATGCCCGCCCCCAGCGTCAGGATGCCCATGATTGAGGTGCCGCCGACGGTGTCGCCGTTGCGGCTCACGGTGATGGCGGCGTCGAAGCCTTCGGCGCACTGCACGAACTTGGCGGTGGCGCGGGCGTGCAGGCCGCGCCGGTTGACGATGGGCAGCTCACGGGTCAGGACGGCTCCGTTCCCGCGCGTTTGGCCGCTCATTTGCCGCTCAGGACGCGGCTGGCCACGTAGATGTACTTGCGTCCGGCGTCCTGCGCCTGGATCACCGCCTGCTCCAGGCTCGCCGCCTCGCGCACCGAGGCGAGCTTGATCAGCATCGGCAGGTTGATGCCTGCGACGACCTCGACATGGGCGCCGTTCATCACGGATATGGCGAGGTTCGACGGGGTGCCGCCGAACATGTCGGTGAGCAGCACCACGCCCGAGCCGCTATCGACCTCGCTTACCGCGTCGATGATGTCGCCGCGCCGGCGCTCGATGTCGTCGTCGGGTCCGATCGAAACGGTGGCGACCTGCTGCTGCGGGCCGACGACGTGTTCCAGGGCGGCGCGAAACTGCGTCGCCAGTTCGCCATGGGTGACGAGCACCATGCCGATCACGGGCGTTTCGCTCCCGCGTGTCTGTCCACCGCCTGCCCGTTCAGCGCCTGCCGGCGCGGCGAGAGCGATTCGCCCGACCTCGGCGCGGGCGTGACCGCAGCTGCCGCAAACGCCGGACGCGCCGCAAACATAGGTGCAACTCGGCGCAAGCTGCCCATACCCGTCACCGTTTCGGGCAGAAGATCGCCGGTCATGTTCCGACGCATTTGCAAATCTTGAACTCTCGTCCTCGCTCGTGCCGCCCATGCGCCTTCGCCGCCCATGGTCAACGATGCCGAAACGTCCAGCAAACATTTCTTAAGTAGAACGCTTCGAGCTTACCAACTGTTATTTTGCACGATCCGCCGCGATCCTGCATCGTTTTCGCCGAGTGTGTGATCGATCCGCCGCTCCGGCGACCACGCGCCACCAGTCGAGGACGAGGGAGAAGTCGCCGCCACGCGCGAGTCGCAGCACGGGAAGATCGTCCAGCAGCCGCGCCGCCGCCTCCGGCGCCCACGCCATCGGCTCGCTTTCGGCGAGGTGCGCGATCTCGACCCGGCCGGCGACCGGCGCCCGCTCGCGCCAAGGCATCGCCACGAGGCCGAGGCCGCGGCGCTCGATGAACCCGGCCGTGCGCGGATGCGGCCGCGCGAGGATCCGCCCATCCCCGCGCAGCGAAAGAAGCACGCGGTCGTCGCCGACGAGCACGATGCGCCGTCCGGGCCGGGAAGCGGCGACGAGGGCCAGCGCCAGCGTGCTCTTGCCAGAGCCCGAGGCGCCGCGGATCACGAGTGCGCGACCGTTGATCGCGACGGCGGTGGCGTGCAGGCCGCCGGCGGGAACGCCGCGGGACGACGAGCCATCCGCGGGAGTGGCCGATGCTTCGAACGGGATCGGGCCACCGGGCGGAAGAGGCCGGGATCGCCTCAGCTCCAAAGGCGCCTCATCACCCGCTCGCCGCGGACATCAGTGCGCATCGCCCGTCGCCGGAAGCCAGACAACGAAGCGGGCGCCCAGGATCCGTCCGGGCTCGTCGTCGTCTCCATCGTCCGCGTCGGCCGGCTCGATCCGGTTGCTCGCCAGCACCGAGCCGCCGTGCACCTCGATGATCTGGCGCGAGATCGAGAGGCCCAGGCCGGAGTTCTGGCCGAAGCCGTGGTCTGGCCGGTCGGTGTAGAAGCGCTCGAAGATGCGCTCGAAGGCGTCGGCCGGGATGCCCGGCCCGTCATCGTCGACGACGACCTCGTAGCCCCGCTGGACGAAGCCGCGCCCGGCCTTGCGCTGCGGGCGCAGCGCCACCCGGACGCTGCCGCCGTGCTTGGAAAAGGAACGGGCGTTGTCGATGAGGTTGTTGAACACTTGGCCGAGACGCGAATCGTAGCCGTTGACGAGGATGGGGGTCGGCTCGCCGTCCTCCGTCCAGGCCGGGGCGACGTCGAGCGTGACGCGCACGTCGTTGCGCCCGATGCCGTTGGCGACCGCCACCACCGCTTCGAGAACCTGGACGAGGTCGACTTCCCGGCGGTCGGTGCGCCCCATCTCGGCATCGAGCCGCGAAGCATCGGAAATATCGGAGATCAGGCGGTCGAGGCGCTTGACGTCGTGCTGCACGATGGCGAGCAGGCGCTCCTGCGCCGAGGCGGTGCGGGCGATGGGCAGCGTTTCCACGGCCGAGCGCAGGCTGGTCAGCGGGTTCTTCAGCTCGTGGGCGACGTCGGCGGCGAAGCGCTCGATCGCCTCGATGCGATTGTACAGCGCCTTGGTCATATCGCGCAGCGAGCCCGACAAATGCCCGATCTCGTCGGACCGCGTGGTGAAGTCGGGGATCTCCTGGCGCGACTTGGTTCCGCGGCGCACCCGGTCGGCTGCCTCCGCCAGCCGGCGCATCGGCTCGGCGATGGTGCCGGCCAGGAACAATGACAGGGCCAGCATGATGGCGGCCGATATGAGAAAGATCTTGATGATGGCCCAGCGTTCGGCGGCGATGACCGAGTCGATGTCGCCGCCCAGGGTCGACAGCAGCAGCGCCCCCTGGACCGTCCGTCCGCTCTGGATGGGAACGGCGACCGAGATGATGGTGTCGCCCTTGCCGTTGACCCGGACCACGCTTTGCATCGTCCCGGTGAGCGCCGCGCCAACCTCGGGGAAGCTCTTGCCGTTGCGTCCGCCCGAGTCGTCGGGCCGCGGCGCTTCGGATCGGCCGAAGCCGCCCTTGACTGCGTTCCAGGTCTGCTCGATCAGCGTCGGCGCTTCCTCGCCGGCTGGCTCCGAGCGCTGATAGGTCGGCCGGCGCACCAGCGCCTTGGAGTCGATGAGCAGGTAGCTGTCGCGGTCGAAGATGCGGGCGCGGGTGCGCGTGGGCAGCACCAGCCGGCGCAGGACGGGACCGATGCGCTCGGGATTGATGGAAAACTCCAGCGACGGATTCGCCTCCTCGCCGGCCTTCTCGGCCGACAGGCCGGCGGCTGGTCCGGCCCGGCCGGAGGGGGCGGTCTGCAGCAGCTTCTCGGGATCGAGCTTGATGGCGTCGGTGTTGAGGCTGGCCGAGGCGGAGATCGCGGCGGCGATGATCTCGCCCTGCGTTTCCAGGCTCAGCACCCGGGCGTCGATCAGCCCTTCGCGGAACTGGTTGATGTAAAGGAAGCCGACCGCCAGGGCGACGAGGCCGCCGAGGTTGAGAAACACGATGCGCCGCGTCAGCGAGGAGGCGAAATGCGCCGTTGTGGCGCGCAGCAGCGGGCGGCTGCGCCGGATCAGGCCGCGGCCGACCCGGCGCACGCGCTTGGCCACACCGCCGAGCGAACCGGGCCGGGGTTGCTGGACATCGACGCTCAACGGACGTTCACCACACTGTCAGCGGGGCGCAAAGCTTGCCCGTTCGAAAAAAAGGCTTGCCCGCTCGAAAAGGCCTGCCGGTTCACAAAAAAGGCTTGCCGGTTCAGATCGCATCAGACGCGAGCCGCCCGGTCGCTGGGGCCGGCGAAGCGGCGGCTATTCCTTGAAGCGGTAGCCCACGCCGTACAGCGTTTCGATCATCTCAAAGTCGTCGTCGACCGCCTTGAACTTCTTGCGCAGCCGCTTGATGTGGCTGTCGATGGTGCGGTCGTCGA
>CALMGA010000145.1 GCA_937863205.1 uncultured Beijerinckiaceae bacterium
CGTCAGCCCTCATCGACGCGCGAGTCAGCGATGGATCCAACCGGTTCCAATCAACTTGCCAAAGTAGTGCTAGTGCGCCATCACTGTGTTTCGGCAACGAGTCCAGATGCTGATCGGCATCGAGGGCACGTTGTAAACTGCAGAAGGTGCAAGGCTGGAAGTTGCGCATAGAGTGACGGACTCATCCCGATCCACACCGCTCCTGGACAGCCCACTTACCCCAAGAACGACCGGCTTCAGCGCAATGTGAACGACCGGGGCTGGCCGAAACCGGATTGACTGCTTTCGCTTCGCTGCATGCGGAGAGCTGACCTATATCGCTCCTAAAGGTACATGCCTTTCAAAGGCATACCCTGCACTGATTATCGTTTTCTCCAGGCTTTTCTGTGTCAGCCACTGCAGCGGCGAGAGCAGGAAACTCAGGATGGTCCGCTGACCGATCCTGATCTCAGCTATAAGCGCCATGCTAGGCTCAAGTGGCGTCGGGCTCTGCTCGAAGCGCATGTTGGCCCGCGGCAGCGGCCGGTGCGCCGCCTTCCTTAGGATAGGGGCGACATGAAACTGTTGTCGGCCATTAACGCCTCATTGGCTCCCGAGAAGCCTCAAAGTGCCGCTCCATCGATAGGTTGCAACGCAATATCTGGCGCACGACAGAGTTGCAATAACAGCACTTCGCATCCGGACCGGTTCTAGCATACCAGAGGGGACTTGCATAACATTCTCGTGAACGGCACAACCGCCGCGGGCACAGGTGCCCTTCTTCTAAGAACTATTTCAGCATCAACGTACTTTTGGCGAGGAGCCGAAAGTGCATTCTGCCGTCGTAGAAGACACAGGGCTCAGAAGCCTCGCCTTGATAACGGCTCTGTCCGGCCAATCCTTGGATCTGCAGCAAGCCTCGCAGGAATACCTGCGGCCCGGGTGCATTTCGACCCGCAACGACATCCTGCGGATTGCCAGACGTAGAGGTTTCAAGACCCGCGCGACACGGTCAACCATGCGCCGCCTCGATGCCGTCGCGCTCCCCGTCATCGCCCGGCACCGCGACGGCTCCTTCTTCGTCATCGGGCGCCGCACCGACACCGGCGTCCTCGTCGGCATCTCCGGCGGGCCGCCGACCGCCTGGAGCCTCGACGAGCTGGCGACGAACTGATCTTTGTGGTGCGCCGTGACGGTGCCGCGAGCGAACGCAAGACGTTCGGCCTCGGCTGGTTCCTGCCGGTGATGAAGCGCTTCGCCCGGGTGCTCGCCGAGGTGCTGCTCGTGTCCGTGTTCATCCAGCTCATCGCGCTCGTCGCGCCCTTGTTCACCCAGGTGGTGATCGACAAGGTGCTGGTGCACCGCGGCCTGACCACGCTGCAGGTGCTCGTCGTCGGCCTCCTCGCCATCAACCTCGCCGACGTCACCCTGAACTGGCTGCGCACCTACGTCTTCGCCCACACCACCAGCCGGATGGACGCGATCCTCGGCTCGCAGCTGTTCCGCCACCTGCTCGGCCTGCCGATCGCCTACTTCGAAAGCCGCGCCACCGGGCAGACCGTGGCGCGCCTGCGCGAACTCGAGAACATCCGCCAGTTCATCACCGGCTCGGCGCTGACCCTGGTCATCGACACCGTGTTCGGCCTCGCCTTCCTCGCCGTGATGGCCTGGTACAGCCTGACGCTGACATGGGTCGTGGTCGCCTCGATCCCGTGCTACGCCCTGATCTCGCTCCTCATCACGCCGGCGCTGAAGGCGCGGGTGCAGGAGAAGTTCCAGTGCGGCGCCGCCAACCAGTCGCTGCTGGTCGAGAGCCTCGCCGGCATGCAGACGCTGAAGGCGATGGCGGTGGAGCCGCAGGTCCGCGACCGCTACGAGGAGCAACTCGCCGGCTACATCAACGCGGCGCTGCGGGTGGTCACGCTCGGTGCCGCCGGCTCGCAACTCGTCGGGCTTACCGGCAAGGTGACCAGCGCGGCACTGTTGTGGTTCGGCGCCCAGGCGGTGATCGCCGGCCAGATGACGATCGGTGAGTTCGTCGCCTTCAACATGCTGGCGCAGCAGATCAGCGGCCCGGTGCTGCGGCTCGCGCAGCTGTGGCAGGACTTCCAGCAGTTCCGGCTGTCGGTGGCGCGGCTGGGCGACATCCTCAACACGCCCGTCGAGAACGAGGCCGGGCCGAAGGGCAACCCGCCGCCGCTGCGCGGGCACCTGCGCTTCGAGCGCATCGGCTTCCGCTACAAGCCCGGCGGGCAAGAGATCCTACGCGACCTGACGCTGGAGGTCGGCGCCGGCGAGGTGGTCGGCTTGGTCGGGCGCTCCGGCTCGGGCAAATCGACGCTGACCAAACTGCTGCAGCGCCTGCACCTGCCAGAGCGCGGCCGGGTACTTGTCGACGGCATCGACGTCGGCCTGATCGATCCCGCATGGCTGCGCCGGCAGATCGGGGTGGTGCTGCAGGAGAACGTTCTGTTCAACCGTTCCATCCGCGAGAACATCGCGCTGGCCAACCCGTCGGCACCGCTGGAGCAGGTGATCGAGGCGGCGCGGCTTGCGGGAGCGCACGAGTTCATCATCGATCTGCCGCAGGGCTACGAGACGGTGCTGGAGGAGCGCGGGGCCAACCTATCGGGCGGGCAGCGTCAGCGCATCGCGATCGCCCGGGCGCTGCTCGGCAACCCGCGCATCCTGATCTTCGACGAGGCGACGTCGGCGCTGGACTACGAGAGCGAGCGCATCATCCAGGCCAACATGCGGGCGATCTGCCAGGGGCGCACGGTGCTGATCGTGGCGCACCGGTTGTCGACGGTGCGCCACGCCAACCGCATCCTGGTGATGGACAAGGGGCAGCTCGCCGAGGCGGGCAGCCACGAGGCGCTGATGAGCCAAGGCGGCATCTACGCCGGACTCGTTCTCCAGGCGGCGGGGTAGGACCATGGTCGAGCCGACACCTCTCCACCCTGCCGTCCTCAAGGACGCGCCGCATCCGGCGAAGCCGCTCGAGCCGGCCCAAATCGCCGATGGCAAAGCCGCCGGGCCGACCGCGGCGGCATCGGTCGGGCCGCAGTTCGACAACCGTGGCAAGGTGCTGCGCCCGGCCTTCCCGCGCAAGCGCAAGGGCGAACCCCGCCTCAACGCCGTCGGTCGCCCCGGTCCGCGGCTTAACGCGGCCGAGCGCGCCTTCCTGCCGGCCGCCCTGGAGGTCGTCGAGACGCCGGCCTCGCCGGCGCTGCGCTGGACGGCGCTGTCGATCTGCACCCTGTTCGCCGCCGCGATCACGTGGGCGGCGGTGTCCGACATCGACATGGTGGCGGTAGCGCAGGGCAAGGTCGTGCCGCTGGGCCAGGTCAAGGTGGTGCAGCCGCTGGAGACGGCGATGATCCGCGCCATCTACGTCGACGAGGGCGACCACGTCGTGGCCGGCCAGCTCCTCGTCGACCTCGACCCGACGGAGGCGCAGGCGGATCTCGGCACCCTGCGCTACAACCTGTTCCAGGCCGAGCTCGACGCCGAGGTCGCCCGGGTGCTGCTCACCCGCGATCCCGCGACGCGGTTCGTCGCGCCGGCCGGCTCCGACCCGGAGCTGGTAGCGGGGAACTGGATGCAGGCAAAGCGCGAGATCGAGCGCCACCTCGCCGCCCTGGCGGAGCTCGACGCCGAGCGCGGGCAGAAGCAGGCGTCGCTGGAAAGCAACGCCGCGCAGATCGAGCGGCTGTCGACCATCCTGCCGCTGCTTGAAGAGAAGCTGACCACGGCGACGGGGCTGTGGGACAAGCGCTACGGCGCCCGCCCCGCGGTTCTCGACGCGGCGCAGGAGGTGGCGGAGAAGCGCGGCGACCTGAAAGCGGCGCGGAGCAACGTTCGCCAGATCGAGGCGGAGATGCGGGCGCTCGACGCCAAGCGCGACGAGGCGCGCGCCGCCTTCCTCGCCGACGCCGGCGACCGCCGCACCAAGGCGCTACAGAAGATTGCCGGGCTCGACCAGGAGATCACCAAGGTGCGGCAGAAGGAAAGCTACCGCCGGCTGGTGGCGCCGGTGGACGGCACGGTGCAGGGCGTCAAGGTGCACACGCCGGGCGCGGTGGTGACCACCGCCGACGTCCTGATGACGGTGGTGCCCGACGGCGCCGGCATCGAGGTCGAGGCGCAGGTCGGCAACGGCGACATCGGCTTCGTGCGCGAGGGTCAGGCGGTGGAAGTAAAGCTCGACGCCTTCCCGTTCACCCGCTACGGGCTTATCAAAGGGCACGTGCGCAAGCTCGGGCGCGACGCGGTGCAGACGGGCCAAGTCGCGGGGGCGAACGGGGCGCCGGCGCAGCAGAGCGCGGCGGGCGTGGCGGCGCCGGCGGGAACGGCGGAGTTGAGCTACCCCGCCAAAATCACGTTGGACCGAGACTGGATCGGCGTCGGCGGCCACCGCGAGGCGGTTCAAGCGGGCATGCGGGTGACGGCGGAGATCCGGACGGGCGATCGCAAGGTGCTCGACTATCTGCTGTCGCCGGTGATGCAGGCCGTCAAGGAAGCAGGACGGGAAAGATAACAGAGAAAGAACGTCTTTCGATTGTGCGCTTGTGTCGGTAGAACTTTCCAGGAAGAAAAGATGTCGGCTTTAGCCAAGTCTTCTCACTTAGCTAGAATTACTGTTTTTCTACCTCTGGCTTCAATGATCGTAGGTCAGATCATTGGTGCGAATATTCTTGCAGTTGCGGCAATGAAGTTGCATTCGTGGATCTATGTGATACCTTTTAATCAGGCTTCATTAGCAACCGTGATTGTGCGAGACATACTTGGATTAATCGTCGAGTCTCCTACGTATGGCTTTCTTTTACTATGCCTATTTCTTTCTGGCAAAGTCGTCGGAGGGAATAAATCAACTATCCTACTCAAGGTTCAAACAGTTGTTTTGTACCTCATACTCATATGCTTGATAGCGCTCACGTCCTATCTTCTTGTAAAGCAGCCGGGTTACTCCATCATCCCTTATTATGTCTATATATATCCCTGTTTGCAGCAAGTATTTATTCTGATAATGGGCCTACTCGTTTATACTCTTGCTATCGTAATATTTTAGAGAAGAGGTTTCTCAAATGGTAATTACCCAGGGGGTGGCCAGCCTGGGCGAGTGCCGTCAGGCGCCGATGGTG
>CALMGA010000146.1:0-1421 GCA_937863205.1 uncultured Beijerinckiaceae bacterium
CGGGCGTGGGCGTTGACCTCCGGCACGACGAGGGGCACGTCGGGGTCCAGCCGCCACACCGAAGAGTTGTCGATCACCACCGCGCCATGGGCCGCGATGCGCGGCGACCAATCCCGCGAAACGCTGCCGCCGGCCGACATCAGACAGATATCGATGCCGCGGAAGTCGTAGGTGTCGAGCGCCTTGCACTTCAAGGTCCTGTCGCCGAACGAGACTTCGGTATGCAGCGAGCGCGACGAGGCCAGCGCCACCACCTCGTCGGCGGGGAAGCGGCGCTCGGCGAGGATGTCGAGCATCTCGCGGCCGACGTTGCCTGTGGCGCCGACGACGGCGACGGTGAAACCCATTGCGGTGCTCCGGAGCGCCAGGCCGCGTGCGCGCGGCCGGCTTCGTGACGGGTAGGTGACGAGATGGGCGGTGGGGGAGGATGCGTGCCCTGCTCTAGCGCGGGGCGCACCGGCAACTCAAGCGTCCCGCAAGCTTCGGCGCGACGGGATCGGCAAGACTGTCACAGGGAGGGGATGTTCACCTCGCGAGGGTTCGCCGGAAACCATCGCTGAACCATCCTTGCGCTAAGCTGTTATAGAAGTCGTACGGCGGGGGCCGGCACGGGGGAACTTCAACAATGACAACGAAGACGGCTACGGCCAAAGTTCTTGCCTGCCTCGCGCTCGTCGGCGCCGTGACCGGCATGGCCCAGGACGCGTTCGCCCAGAAGCGGCGTCCTCGCGCGTTGCCCGAGGCGAGCGACCTCGGCGAGCGCATCCCGCTCACCGTCAATCGCCGTTCCTGGCTCGACTCCGGCAACGCGGTCAGCACCACCGGCACGCTCGGCCCGTCCTACGTCGCGGCGAACACCGCGCTCAACAGGACGCAGGATCGCATCTTCGCGCCCGACGGCTTCGGCAACGACGTGATCCGCAACAACCCGTTGGACGTGCCCGGCCGCTCCCAGCCGCTGGTGGAAGGCTCCACCCTGCCGAATGGGCAGATCGTGGTCGACAACGTGCTGCTGCCGCAGAACTACTACTTCAATCCGGCGCCGGACCTGCCGTTCGGCCGCTGAAGGCGACCGCGGCCGCCTCGCTGTCGGGGAACGGTTTTGCTAACAGGGCGCGATGCCGCGCCCTGTCATCTACGACATCACCCGCCTGCTCACGCGTATCCTCAATGCGACGCCCAACGGCATCGACCGCATCGATCACGCGCTGGCGCAACACTTCCTCGATGGCGATCCCGCCCACACCTTCGGCGCCGCCTATCTCGGCATCGGCTCGCGCCTGCTGAAAGGCGTTGCCGCCCGCGAGGCGGTGAACGGCATCGCCGCGCATTGGGGTGAGACCGGCCTGGAGCCGGAAGACGATGCTGTCTATCGCTTCGTCGTGGACTGGCTCGCCGGCGGGCGCCACGGTTCGCTGCCG
>CALMGA010000146.1:1509-2117 GCA_937863205.1 uncultured Beijerinckiaceae bacterium
AGCGCCGCGACGTGCGCGCCGCCTTCTTCGTCCACGACCTTCTCCCGATCGATCTGCCGGAGTACTTCCGCGTCGCGGAATTCGAGCGCCATCGCAACCGGATGCGTGTCGTGGCCCGTTTCGCCTCGGCGGCCATCGTCACCACCCGCACCGTCGCCGGCAGCCTGGAAGCGCACCTCGCCGGCTTGGGCCGCCACGACCTGCCGGTGTTCGTCGCGCCGACGCCGATCGCGCCGATCTTCGCCACGCCACGCCGGATCGAGCCGGCGCTCGCCCGCCATCCCTTCTTCGTGCTGTGCTCGACGATCGAACCGCGCAAGAACCACCTGATGATCCTTGCGGTCTGGCGGGCGCTCGCCGGCAGCATGGGGCGCGACACGCCGAAGCTGGTGCTGGTCGGCACGCGCGGCTGGCACTACGACCCGATCATCGACCTGATCGAGCGCTCGCCGGCGCTGCGCGACCACGTCATCGAGGTCAACGGCCTCTCGACACCGGCGCTGAAGCGGCTGATCGACAACAGTCTCGCCGTTCTGATGCCGAGCTTCGGTGAAGGGTACGGGCTGCCGGTGCACGAGGCGTTGACGGCCGGCCCGCCGGTCATCGCC
>CALMGA010000146.1:2127-6511 GCA_937863205.1 uncultured Beijerinckiaceae bacterium
CCTCCGACGTGCCGGCCTTCCGCGAGATCGCGGCCGCCGACGACGCGCTCACCCTGCTGTCGCCGCTGAATGGCGAGGCTTGGCTCGCCGAGGTGCGCCGGCGCGCGGCTTCGCCGCGGAGCGAGGGAGAGGGCGGGCGCCGCCCCCCCTCCGACTGGCCGAGCTACTTCGCAGCGCTGGACGCTTTCCTCGCCAAGCTTTGACCGGCGGCCGGGCTCCGAGGCTCAGGTCTCCTTGTCCGGGCGCGGGCGGAGCTGCCGGATGCCGATGGCGACGCGGGCGAGGAACACGCCGACGAACATCACGCCCGCGAACAGCAGCACGCCGTCGTAGGGCGTGAAGACGGCGCCGCCGATGCGCCAGCCGCCGACGCCGACGAGCACGATCGCCGTGTTGATCGCGATCAGGCAGAGGCGCAGCTCGGTCGGGCCGAAGCCGAGGAACGACAGCTGGAACACGCCCGACAAGTGGTTGGAGATGAAGACGTAGATGCAGAGAAGGTAGTACCCGACCAGCGCGAACAGCGAGACATCCATCCGCACCGCCGTGGACAGGCCGAGGCCCGCCATCATGACAAGGTTGTTGAGAGCGTCCACCGTGTGGTCGAGGAAATAGCCGTAGAGCGGACGCTCGATGCCGCGGAAGCGCGCCAGGCTGCCGTCGAGCGAGTCGCCGAACCAGTTCACGACGAAGCCGAACGAGGCGAGCCAAAGGAAGCGTGCATCGTACCGGCTCGCGAGATAGCTCGCGAAGACGAGCGCGGCGCCGGCGACGCTCAAGGCCGTCAGGCCGTCGGGTGTCACCGACCGTGGCAACCGCGAACACAGGAAGGTGAGGAGCTGACGCTCCCGGCGGGCGATGATGTTGAGCTGTATTCGCGTCACGCGGAAGCTGTTGCCCTTTGCCGCCGTTGCCGTGCCCATCCGCTTCCAAACCTTGCCGGAATCGACTTGCCCACGCTGCGGCAAACCGTCAGGAAAAATTCCCGATAGCTCGCGTAAGAAACAACAAGGCTACACGCTTGTGCCCCGTCCGTACGCTCGCGCCGGTTTGACCTGCACCAGTTCCGCGACAGAATTCAGGCATGATGCGGTCACGGCAAGGCCCGAAGGGAGCGTCGTCGGCGATGGTGTCGCGGCGAGGAATGCGCGGCGGCCACGACGGCTCCGCCCAAGATCGAGGGTTTTTTTGCGGTGCGCGAAAAAACCGGAAGCGGCAGGCATGGCTTCGGCAGGCATGGCTCCGGCGCCCGTATGTTTTACCCGGGTCAAGGGGCGCCGGCGGCCGCTGCGATGGAGGCCATCGGCACCGCGAAACCACAACCGGCGTCAAACTTGCCCTTGGACTAGCCGTAGGCTTGGCGCTTCGCTATGAAGGTCAAGCTTTTGGTGCAATGCACAATAAGAGGCGTGAACCTGATATGAGGCGTCAAACCGCCGGCCTTCAAGTCAGCAGCCGAGGGGCGTTACAAGATATCGTCGCCCGCCGCATGGAAGCCGAGCGCAAGGCGGTCCGCCTGCCCGAGCGCGACAGCAATCCCTTCGCCCAGTCCACAGATTTCAACACCTTGCCCGGCATGCAGGAGCTGAAGCTGCAGCGCTCGGCGGCCGAGCACATCGGCCTCGCCAATCCCTTCTTCCGCGTCCACGAGACGCGCGCCGGCGCCACCACGAAGATCGCCGGCACGTCCTACCTCAACTTCTCGTCCTACGACTATCTCGGCCTCAACGGCCATCCCGAGGTGCAGACGGCGACCTGCGCGGCGGTTGCGGAATTCGGCTCATCCTGCTCGGCGAGCCGCCTCGTCGCCGGCGAGCGCCCGATCCACCGCGAACTGGAGCGAGAACTGGCCGAGCACTACGGCCAGGAAGACGCCGTCGTGTTCGTCAGCGGCCACGGCACCAACGTCACGGCGATCGGTGCGCTGCTCGGGTCCAAGGACCTCGTCATCCACGATAGCTTCGCCCACAACTCGATCGGGCGCGGCGCCACCCTGTCGGGCGCGACGCGGCGATCCTTTCCCCACAACGACCACCGCGCCCTGGACCGCATCCTGGCCTCGTGCCGCGCGCAGTACGAGCGTGTCCTCGTGATCGTCGAGGGCCTGTACTCGATGGACGGTGATTCGCCCGACCTCGCGGCGCTGGTGGAGATCAAGACGCGGCACGGGGCCTGGCTGATGGTCGATGAGGCGCACGGCCTCGGCGTACTTGGGGATGCCGGCCTGGGTTCCTTCGAGGCCTGCGGCGTAGCCCCACGCGATGTCGACATCTGGATGGGCACCATGTCGAAGACGCTGTCGGGTTGCGGCGGCTACATCGCCGGGTGTCAGGCGCTGATCGAATACCTGAAGTGCATGTCGGGCGGGTTCATCTACTCCGTCGGCCTTTCGCCTCCGCTTGCCGCCGCCTCGCTCGCTTGCCTGCGCATCCTTCGTCGCGAGCCGGAGCGGGTGAAGCGTCTGCAGCGCAACAGCGCCCTGTTCTGGACGCAGGCGAGGGCGCGCAAGCTCGACGTCGGCTTGAGCTGCGGCAGCGCGGTGATCCCCGTGGTGCTGGGTTCCTCGCTGGTGGCGGTGACCCTGTCGCAGCTGATGTTCGACCGCGGCATCAACGTGCAGCCGATCATTCATCCGGCCGTGCCGGAGCGCAACGCCCGCCTGCGCTTCTTCCTGTCTTCCGAGCATACGCCCGAGCAGATCATGGCGACGGTTCAGGCGCTGTCGGAACTCCGTAATCAGGCGGACAAAGGCCTGACCGGCCTTGCCCTCACGACCTGACGGCCGCGGCACCGGATAGGCCATCGGCAACCGTTCGCCGATGTCGGAACGCGCCGGCGTTCGACCCACTCCAGGTTGACAGGAGCAATCCCGGCATCGGAAACAGCGGGAAACGGCTGCAACGGGCGGAAAAGACCGACCATCGCGGGCGGGCGTGCAACAGGGCGGATGGTGCGCGGCGCGCACGATCCCTCGGACGCACGGCGCGCCAGGTCATTTTCTCGCGATCCCAGCCCGAGCGCGAGAGAACGACCGAGCTTTGACCAAGCCAGCTTCGACCAAGCCAGCCTCGACCAAGCCAGCCTCGACCACTCCTCAAGGGCGCGACGGGCAAGGGAGCGCCCCCGCGGAGATCGCCGTCGTCGGCCGGGCCTGTCGCCTGCCGGGAGCGCCGACGGTGGCCGACCTTTGGACGCTGCTGTCATCGGGCACCTGCGCCGTCGGCCGCATCCCCGACGACCGCTGGTCGCTGGAACGGCTCGGCCATCCCCGCATCGCCGAGCGCGGGCGCTCCTACACCTGGGCGGCCGGCTGCCTGCCCGACAGCTGGGGCTTCGATCCCGGCGCCTTCGGCATGTCGCCGCGGGAAGCGGAGATGATCGATCCCCAGCAGCGCCTGCTGCTGGAACTGACCTGGGAAGCGCTGGAGGATGCCGGCATCCGGCCGTCGGCCCTGGCCGGCAGCGAGGCCGGCGTCTTCGTCGGCGTCTCCGCGGTGGACCATTCCAACCTGCGCATGCTCGATATGTCGAGCGCCGACGCCTACATGATGACCGGCAACACCCTTTCGGTGGTCGCCAACCGCGTTTCCTACATCTTCGACCTGCACGGCCCGTCCTTCATCGTCGACACAGCCTGCTCCTCGGCGCTGGTCGCCCTGAACGAGGCGGTGGTCAACCTGCAGAGCGGGCGCATCGACACGGCGCTCGTCGGCGGCGTCAGCATCCTGGCGACGCCCCACGCCTTCGTCGGCTTCTCGCAGGCGGCGATGCTGTCGCGGCGCGGCCTGTGCCAAGCCTTCTCGGCCAATGCCGACGGTTACGTCCGCGCCGAAGGCGGCGCCGTGCTGGTGCTGCAGACGAGGGCCGCAGCGGAGCGCGACGGCAACCCGATCTTCGGCATCATCACGGCCTCCGACAGCAATTCGGACGGGCGCACCAACGGCATCTCCCTGCCTTCGCGCGAGTTCCAGGCGAAGCTTCTCGATAAGATGTACAACAAGGGCGGCGTCGACCTCGACAGCTTGGCCTTCTTCGAGGCGCACGGCACCGGCACGCCCGTCGGCGACCCCATCGAGGCCGGTGCGATCGGCGAAACGGTCGCGAAACGGCGGTCGCGGCCCTTGCCGATCGGCTCGGTGAAGACCAACATCGGCCACATGGAGGCGGCCTCGGGCCTGGGCGGCCTCTTGAAGGCGATGCTGGCGCTTGAGAACGACGAGCTGCCGGCTTCGCTGCACTCGGCCGAGCTCAACGGCAACATCGACTTCGCCGGCCTCAACCTTCAGGTCGCGCAGCAGAAGATCCCGCTGCCGCGCAACGGCGCGCGCCGCCTCGCCGGCGTCAACTCGTTCGGCTTCGGCGGCTCCAACGCCCACGTCATCCT
>CALMGA010000147.1 GCA_937863205.1 uncultured Beijerinckiaceae bacterium
TGGGCGTTGAAGCGGGACGCCCTCGCCAGGGCATGGCGGCAGGTCGACGGCGGCGATGCCTTCGCCACTTACCGGGCCGCCATCGGCGAAGCGCTGGAACTGCACGCCACCTTCGAGGCCCTGTCCGAGCATTTCGTCGCGCAAGGGCGGCACTGGGTCGGCGATTGGCCCGAAGCCTATCGCGACGTCGGCAGCGACGAGGTCAAGCGCTTCCGCGAAACCAATTCGGAAAGGATCGACTATCACGCTTGGCTGCAGTGGGTCGCCGACAGCCAGCTCGCGGCCGCGCAGGACCGCGCCCTCAAGGCCGGCATGCCCATCGGCCTGTACCGCGACCTCGCGGTGGGCGCCGACCGCGCCGGGGCGGAACTGTGGGCGCGGCCGGACTGGTTCGTGCCCGGCGTCGCGGTGGGCGCCCCGCCCGACCTGCTCGGCCCGGCCGGGCAGAACTGGGGCCTGCCGCCGTTCAACCCGCGCACGCTGGTCGAGCAGGGCCTGCAGGCCTTTCGCACCCTTGTCGCCTCCAACATGCGTCACGCCGGCGCGATCCGCATCGATCACGCCTTCCAGATCCAGCGCCTTTACGTCGTGCCCGATGGCCATCCCGCGACCGAGGGCGCCTACATCAACTACCCCTTCGCCGCGATGCTGGCCGTGCTGCGCATCGAAAGCCACCGCTTCCGCTCGCTGGTCATCGCCGAAGACCTGGGGACGGCGCCCGAAGGCTTCTCCGATGCCATCATGGACTCCGGCATCCTGAGCTACCGCATCCTCAGCTTCGAGCGCGAGGGCGCCCGCTTCAAGCCGCCGTCGTACTATCCCCGCAAGGCGCTGGCCGCCATCGCCACCCATGATCTGCCGACGCTGGCCGGCTGGTGGCGGGGCCTCGACACCGACCTGCGCGAGCGCTTCGGCGGCTACCGGCCCGATCAGGCCGAGCGCGAGCGCGCCGAGCGCGTCACCGATCGTGCCGAGTTCGCCCGTGCCCTCGCCCGCGAGGGGCTCGCGCCCTCCGATGTGCCGCCGGCCGATCCGCCGATCGAGGCTGCGTTCCGCTACGTCGCCAAGACGCCCGCGATGCTGATCGCCCTTCAGCTTGAGGATATCCTCCATGACACCGAGCAGGCGAACCTGCCGGGGCCCGAGACCGGCCACCCGAACTGGCGGCGCAAGCTGCCCCAATCCATCGACCGCATCCTGGCGCCGGGCGGTCCGCTCGCGGCGGCGAGCGCCGCCGTGCTTCAGGAAGGACGCGGCTTGATGGCGGATACCCGGCGTGCCTTCTCCCCGGTGCCGACGGCGACCTACCGGCTGCAGTTCCACAAGGGCTTCACCTTCGCCGACGCCACCGCCGCGCTGCCGGTGATCGCCAAGCTCGGCGTCAGCCACGTCTACGCCTCGCCCATCCTCAAGGCGCGGCCGGGCTCGACCCACGGCTACGACACCGTCGACCCGACCGCCATCAATCCCGAGCTCGGCGGCCTCGAAGGCTTCGAAAGCTTCGCCGCCGCCTGCAAGGCGCACGACCTGTCGCTGCTGCTCGACATCGTGCCCAACCACATGGGCGTCGGCGGCGCCGACAACCCGTGGTGGCTGTCCCTTCTCGAATGGGGCGAGCTGTCCCCCTTCGCCGACACCTTCGACGTCGACTGGGAGCGCCTGGGCGCCCACGGCAAGCTCGTCGCCCCCAACCTCGGCGCGCAATACGGCGAAGTGCTGGAGAAGGGCGACCTCAAGCTCAGCTTCGACCGCGAGGCCGGCTCGTTCAGCGTGTGGTTCTTCGAGCACCGCTTCCCCCTCTGCCCGCTGACCTATCCCGACATCATCGACCGCGCCGTGGCGGTGGATGCCGCCGAGGGCGAGGAGGGCATCGCCGGGCTGCTGCGGCTGGGCGAGGTGCTGCGCTCGCTGGCGCAAACCTCGTCTGCGGCTGGCACGGCGCGCGAGCGCGGCGACATCGTCGCCATCTGCGAGCGTTTGAAGCGGCAGCTCGCCGTTCTTGCCCGCCACCCCAAGGTCGCGGCGGCGATCGAGGGGGCGGTGGCCGTGGTCAACGGCACGCCCGGCCTGCCCGACAGCTTCGGCGCCCTGCACCGCCTGCTGGAGCGCCAAGCCTACCGCCTGTCGTTCTGGCGGGTCGCGGCGAGCGACGTCAACTACCGCCGCTTCTTCGACATCGACAGCCTCGCCGGCGTGCGCATCGAGCAGCCGGACGTGTTCGAGCACGCCCACAGGCTCGTCTTCGACCTCGTCCGCCGCGGCCTGATCCAGGGCCTGCGCATCGACCACATCGACGGACTCGCCGATCCCAAGGCCTATGCGGCGGCGCTGCAGGGGGCGATCGGGCCGGACTTCTACGTGGTGGCCGAGAAGATCCTGGAGCCGGGCGAGGCGCTGCGCCCGTGGGCGCTGTCGGGGACCACCGGCTACGAGATGCTGAACCTGATCGACGGCGTGTTCGTTGACGCCGCCAACGAGCGCACCTTCGATCGCATGTATCGCGAGGTCGCCGGCTTCACGGGGGACTACGAGGCGGCACTGCTGGCGGCCAAGCGGCAGGTTCTGCTGGAAAGCTTCTCGTCGGAGCTGGAAAGCCTCGTGTCCGACATGAAGCGGATCGCCGACGCCAACCGGTTGACCCGCGACTACAGCGTCAACGCCGTCCGCATCGCGCTGGGCGATCTCGTCTGCGCCTTCCCCGTCTACCGCACCTACATCACCCAGCACATCCTGGAGAGCGCCGACCGGCGGATGACCGACGAGGTCGTCGCCCATGCCAAGGCGATCTCCGCCTTGCCCGACCGGTCCGTGCACGACTTCATCGGCTCGGTGCTGCTCGGCACCCTGGCGACGGGTCGTCCGGGCAGCGCCGAGCCCGAGCGCGTCATGCGCTTCCGCCGCCGCTTCCAGCAGCTGACCGGCCCGGTGATGGCGAAAAGCCTGGAAGACACGCTGTTCTACCGATACGTGCGCTTTCTCGCCCTCAACGAGGTCGGCGGCGAACCGAGCCGCTTCGGCGTGTCGCTCGCCGACTTCCATGCCGAGAACGTGGCGCGCGCCAGGGACTGGCCCAACGCCCTCACCACGACGGCGACCCACGACACCAAGCGCGGCGAGGACGCCCGTGCCCGCCTCCTCGCGATGAGCGAAGCGCCCGACCTTTGGGCCCAGGCCCTGGCCGTGTGGAAGGCCGAGGCCGGCACCGCCGCCGAGCCCGACCACAACGACCAGTACATGTTCCTGCAGGCGCTGATGGGCGCTTGGCCGGTGGAGCTGCTGGAAGGTGACGATCCCGCCGTGCTGGCGGAGCTGCGCGAGCGCTTCGCCGCCTATGTGCCCAAGGCCCTGCGCGAAGCCAAGCGCTTCAGCAAGTGGATCGAGCCCAACGAAACCTATGAGAAGGCGACGCTCGACCTGATCGGCCGCCTGCTCGCCGACGATTCGCGCTTCATCGCCGGCATTCGCCCGATCCTGCGCGATCTCGCCCGGCGCGGCGTGCTGGTCTCGCTCGGGCGCACGGTTCTCAAATGCACCGTGCCGGGCGTGCCCGACGTTTACCAGGGCACCGGCCTTTACGACTTCTCCCTCGTCGATCCCGACAACCGGCGCCCGGTCGACTACGCCGAGCGAGCCGGGCTGCTGGAAGGGAGCGAGCCCCTGGCGGGCCTGCTCGAACACCGCGCCGACGGCGCCCTCAAGCTCAAGATCCTGTCGAGCCTCCTGCACGACCGGCGCGAGCGCTCCGGCTTCTACGCCCACGCCAATTATCTGCCCCTCACCGTGACCGGCGAGCGCTCGGCGCAGGTGATCGCGTTCCTCCGGCGCTTCGCCGACGAGTCGCTGCTGGTGGTGGTGCCGCGCCTGGCGGGAAGCGGCAGCGCCGAGGCGGTGATGCCGGTCGGACGCGGCTATTGGGGCGCCACCGCGATCGACCTTCCGCCGGGCGCGTCGCAACCCGCGTCCCAGTCCGCCTCACCGGCCCTCTGGCACGACCTTTTCGGCGGTGCCACGCACGACCTCGGCGGTTGCGTCCTCTGCGCGGACCTTTTGCACGAGTTCCCCGTCGCCGTTCTCAGGAGGCGGGGGTGAGCGGCAAGAAGCACAAGCATGACGTCGGCAAGAAGCACAAGCCGGAGGCAGCGGGGCACAAGATGAACATCGAAGCGCAGCCGCCGAGACTGGGCGTCACGATCGAGCGCAAGCCCAAGATGGCGATGCGCACGGGGCGCGTCATCATCGAGAAGGTTACGCCGGAACTCGACGGCGGCCGCAATCCCCTCAAGCTCGTCGTCGGCGACATCGTGACGGTGGAAGCCGACATCTTCACCGACGGCCACGAGAAGATCGGCTGCGCCGTGCTGTGGCGCCCGGACGATCAGCCGGAATGGAACGCCGTGCCGATGGTGTTCCGCGGCAACGACCGCTGGGCGGCGAGCTTCGCGCCGACGCAGAACATCCGCCATCATTACACGGTGGAAGCGTGGCGCGACCCGTTCGCCTCGCTGCTCGACGGTATCGTCAAGAAGCGCGCCGCCGGCCAGGACCTCCCCGTCGAGGCGGCCGAAGCGGTCGAACTGATCGGCGTGGCGGAGGCGCGCGGCGCCGACCGCGGCGAGCACAAGGCCCTGCTCGACCGCCTCCGCGCCGCCAAGCCGGCCTCGGCCGAGCAGCTCGACCTGATCTGCGCGACCGACACCAAGTCCTTGATGGATCGATGCGGCCCCCGACATCAGCTTTCGACCTATGATCGCGAGCTGATGCTCGTGGTCGACCGCAAGGCGGCGATCTTCTCATCCTGGTACGAGCTGTTCCCGCGATCGTGCACGGACAGCGCCGACCGCCACGGCACGTTTCGCGACGTCGTCGCGCACCTGCCCTACGTCCAGGACCTCGGCTTCGACGTCCTCTACTTCCCGCCGATCCATCCCATCGGCACCAAGAACCGCAAGGGCAAGAACAACACGTTGACGCCATCCGCGACCGATGTCGGCAGCGTGTACGCGATCGGCTCGAAGGACGGCGGCCACGACGCCATCCATCCGCAGCTCGGCACGGTCGAGGATTTCCGCGCCCTCGTCGCCGCCGCCAAGGACCACGGGCTGGAGATCGCCCTCGACTTCGCCATCCAGTGCTCGCCCGACCATCCCTGGATCACCGAGCATCCGGAATGGTTCGTTTGGCGCGCCGACGGCACCATCCAGTACGCCGAGAACCCGCCCAAGAAGTACGAGGACATCGTCAACGTCGACTTCTACAACGAGGAGGCTGCGCCCGCGCTGTGGAAGGAGCTGCGCGACGTCGTCCTGTACTGGGTGCGCGAGGGCGTGCGCATCCTGCGCGTCGACAATCCGCACACCAAGCCGCTGCCGTTCTGGCGCTGGCTCATCACGGAAGTGAACCGCCAGTATCCCGACGTGATCTTCCTGGCCGAAGCCTTCACGCGGCCGGCGATGATGCGCGAACTCGCCAAGATCGGCTACCAGCAGTCCTACACCTACTTCACGTGGCGCAACGAGAAGTGGGAGATCGAACAGTACGTGGCCGAGCTTGCCGGTGAGATGGGGACGTACTACCGGCCGAACTTCTTCGTCAACACGCCCGACATCAATCCCGTGTACCTGCAGAACGGCGGGCGCGCCGCCCATCTCGTGCGGGCGACGCTGGCTGCGACGCTGTCGGGCAACTGGGGTGTTTACTCCGGCTTCGAGCTGTGCGAGGCACGCGCCCTTCCCGGTCGCGAGGAATACCTCGATTCGGAGAAGTACGAGATCCGGCTGTGGGATACCGACCGGCCCGGCAACATCAAGGACTACATCCGTCGTCTCAACGCGATCCGCCGCGAGAACGAGGCCCTGCACGATTTCCGCAACGTGCTGCGCATCAACGCCTTCAACGACCAGATCATCGCCTATGCCAAGTTCAACCGCGACAAGACGAACTGCATCTTCGTGATGGTCAACCTCGACCCGCACAACCGCCAAAGCTGCCTTTACGAGATCCCGCTGTGGGAGTGGGGCCTCGGCGACACCGCCGCGATCGACGTCGAGGATCTCCTCGACGGCCATCGCTTCACCCTTTTCAATAAAACCCATCAGATCGTGCTCGACCCTTACGAGCGCTCCGCCGTGGTCTGGCGCCTCAAGCCGCCGGCGGACTGGAAAGGCGGCCGATGATCGATCGCAGTGACACGCAATGGTACCGCGACGCCGTCATCTATCAGCTCCACGTCAAGAGCTTCTTTGATGCCAACAACGACGGCATCGGCGACTTTTCCGGGGTCACGCAGAAGCTCGACTACGTCAAGGATCTCGGTGCCACCGCGATCTGGGTGATGCCGTTCTATCCCTCGCCGCTGCGCGACGACGGCTACGACATTTCCGACTATCGCGGCATCAATCCGTCCTACGGCGTGCCCAGGGACTTCAAGACCTTCGTCAAGGCGGCGCACGATCGCGGCATCCGCGTCATCACCGAGCTGGTCATCAACCACACTTCCGACCAGCATCCGTGGTTCAAGCGCGCCCGCGCCGCCCGGAAGGGCTCGGCCGCGCGCGACTTCTACGTCTGGTCCGACACCGAGGAGAAGTACGAGGACACCCGCATCATCTTCCTCGACACGGAAAAGTCGAACTGGACCTGGGACGAGGAGGCGCAG
>CALMGA010000148.1 GCA_937863205.1 uncultured Beijerinckiaceae bacterium
CGCGCTGGCCCCGCCGCCGGTTCTTATCGGCCACGACGACGTCAAGCCGGCTCCGAGCGAACCCGACGTCGGCGCTCCGGCGGCGGCGGAACTGGCCGTCACGGAGCCACCGGCGCCTGCGCCCGTCGCTCCGCCGCCACAACCCGTCCCACCCCAGGCGAGCCGCGCCGTGCCGCCGACCGTTGTGCCTGCCGCACCCGAGGCCGTCGTCAGCAAATCCGAAACCGTGTCGGAGGGCGAAACGTCGTGGATCGCGGGAAGCGGCAAGACCGTTTCCGAGCCGCACGGGGGCGATGCGGCGACGGTGGAAGTGCCGGCGCCTCCGGCCGCACCGGATCGCAGGCTCGCGCGGACCTACCGGTCGGGCTGAGCCTGCCGCGACTTAGCGAAGCAGGTGTTGAGGCAGGGTCAGCGGTGCAACATCGGCAGGCCGGCTTCGGCGTAGCCGGCACCCACCACCGCCTCGTGCGGGATTGCCGCCTCGATGGCGGCGAGGTCGGCCGGTGTGAACGCGAGATCGATGGCGTTCTCCTCCAGCCGGGGATTTCGCATTTGCGGGGGATCGGCACGATGTCGTCGCCTTGGTGCAGCAGCCAAGCGTGCGCCGAGCGCCTCGTGGTGGCTTCCCTGGGTGGCGCCCCTGGCAGCGGCGAGGTCAAGCGGTCGCCGGGCGCGTCGACCCGCCCTGACCGCCGGTCAGACGCCGCCGGTGCCGGCCATCAGGGCCTCGCCGTACTGCTTCTTCAACGCCGTCTTCAGCAGCTTGCCGGTGGCCGTGTGGGGCAGGCTGTCGACGAACAGCACGTCGTCGGGCACCCACCATTTGGCGACCTTGCCGGTGAAGAAGGCCAGCAGTTCGTCGCGGGTCGGGGCGCGGCCGGGCTCGGGCACCACGATCAGCAGGGGGCGCTCGTCCCACTTGGGATGGCGCGCGGCGATCACCGCCGCCTCGCGGACGCCGGGACAGCCGACCGCGATGTTCTCCAACTCGATGGAGGAGATCCACTCGCCGCCGGACTTGATGACGTCCTTGGCCCGGTCGACGATCTCGATGTAGCCGGACGGGTCCAGCGTCACCACGTCCCCCGTGCGGAACCAGCCATCGGTGAAGGCCGGGTCGCCGCTGCGGTTGAAGTAGCTCTTCGCCACCCAGGGCCCGGCCACCAGCAACTCGCCGAAGCTGGTGCCGTCGGCCGGCACCTCGGCGCCGGCTCCGTCCACCACCTTGAGATCGACGCCGTAGATCGCCCGGCCCTGGCTCTTGAAGTGCCGCCTGCGCTCGGCCGCGTCCCAGTGCGCGTTTTCCGGCTTCTTCGTGTTGAAGGTGCCCAGCGGGCTGGTTTCCGTCATGCCCCAGGCGTGGCTGACACTGGCGCCGTGTTCGTTTTCGAACGCCTCGGCGATGGTCGCCGGGCAGGCCGAACCGCCAACCACCATGCGCAGCGGCCGGGAAAAGGTCGTTTTGCTTTCGCGCAGGTAGTTCAGCAGGTTGAGCCACACGGTGGGCACGCCGGCGGTTTGCGTTACCCCTTCCTCCTCGATCAGCCTGTGCAGGCTCGCCCCGTCGAGGCGCTGCCCCGGCATCACCATGCTGGCGCCGACGAGCGGGGCGGCGAAGGGAGCCCCCCAGGCGTTGACGTGGAACATCGGCACCACCGGCAGGACGACGTCGACCGCGCGCAGCCCGAACACGTCGGGCAGGTTGACGGCCATCGCGTGCAGCAGGGTGGAGCGATGCGAATACAGCACGCCCTTGGGATCGCCGGTCGTGCCCGAGGTGTAGCAGAGCGAGGCGGCGGTGCGCTCGTCGAAGCGCGGCCACGCGATCGTGTCGGCCGCCCCGGCGAGCAGATCCTCGTAGGCGAGCACGGTGAAGCCGGCCCCCGCCAGCGCCGTCGGCGGCACCGTGTCGGCCAGCACCACGATCGTGTGCAGGTTGCCCCGGACCTGCCCGGCGATGCTCTCGACGAGCGGCAGGAACATGGGATCGACGAGGAGGTGGGTATCGCCGGCGTCGCGCAGGATGAAGGCGATCTGGTCGGGGAACAGGCGCGGGTTGACCGTGTGGCAAATGGCCCCGATGCCGGGCACGGCGTAGTAGGCTTCGAGGTGGCGGTGGTCGTTCCAGGCCAGCGTGGCGATGCGCTCGCCGACCGCGACGCCGCGCGCCGCGAGCGCGTTGGCGAGGCGCGCGGCGCGCGCGGCGATGTCGGGATAGGTGTGGCGGATCCGCGAGCCGTCGGGGCGCACGCTGACGATCTTCGCCCCGCGATGGTTGCGGGCGGCAAAGGCGAGGATGTCGGCGATCAGGAGTTCGCGGTCCTGCATCAAGGCCTGCATGGTGTCGCCCTTTCCGGCGGCGGCGGACCGCCCTTGGCGCGGTGCGCGCAGCCGCGACGCCCTCGTGTAGCAAGCGCCGCGTGCGGCCGCGCCCAGACGTTCGGCGGGATTCGGCCGGCGGCAGGCGCCCTCACTGGCCGACTTCGAACGAGGTGAGCTGCCGCACGCGGCCCTTTTCCACCACGCAGATCGGCGCCTGCTGGCGGAAGCCGCCGTTGGTGTCGATGCCGAGCACCGAATTGGGATTGTTGGTGGCCGCAACCTGGGTGACGGCCGGCGCGGCCTGGGCCCGGATCGCGGCCGCGTCGCTCGTTGATCCCGCGAGCTTCATCGCCGTGGCGATGACGTAGAGCGCGGTATAGTTCAGCGCCGCCTCGCTGTTGGGATCGACCTTGGACCTCTCGCGATAGCGCTTGACGAAGCCCTGCATCGCCGGCTCGGTGTCGTAGATCAGCGGGGTCACGCCGATCGCGCCCTCCAGCGCGTCGAGCCCGCCGGCCACGCGCGCGACCTCGTCCATCTTGGCCTGATCCATCAGGGCGAAGCCGCCCGCGAAGCCGAGTTCCCGCGCCTGCCGGATCACCAGGCCGGTCGGCTCGGACGCGCCGCCGACGAACAGCACGTCGGGCGAGGCGGCCAGCACCTTGCTCACGCCGCTGTAGAAGTCGGCGTCGCGGTTGTAGGACATCGGATTGTCGGCGACCACCGTGCCGCCGGCCTTCTGCCACGCCGGCGCGAACACCGCCGCCCAGGCCTTGGCGTAATCATGGTTGCCGCCGGCCATCGCCAGCTTCCCGCCGAAGCGCTTCATCTCGTAGGCGGCGAAGGGTTGGGGATAGGACGCGAAGGAGGGCGGGATGCGCAGGGTCAACGGATTGTTGCGTTCGGTCACCGCCGGCAGGCTGGTGTAGGCGGCCAGCAGGATCTTCTGCTGCTGGTTGAATCCCTGGATCGCGAAGACCCCGCCGGAATGGCTGCAGAACACCACCGCCGCGCCCGATTGCTCGGCGAGGCGCTTGGCGTTGATCGCCGCATCCGAAGGCGAATATCGATCGTCGAGCGGGACGATCGCGAGGCGCAGCTTGCGGCCGCCAACGGTCATGTCGGCCGCGTTGATCTCGTCGGCGGCCATCTGCAGGCCGGTGAGGCAGTTCTTGCCGTACAGCGCGGCGCCGCCGCTCAGCGGGCCGGTGTAGCCGATGTTGACCGTGTCGCCCTCCGCCCGAGCCCGCCCGGGGCCGGCCAGCAGCAGCGCCGCCGCGCCCGCGCCGAAGTGTCGTCTGGTGATGAACATCGCCGTGGTCTCCGCTTCTCGTTGGTCAGCCGCCGAGGTAGGCCCGGCGCACGCGCTCGTCCCGGCCGAGGCTGTCGGGCGTGCCGTCGAGCACCATGCGTCCGCCCTCGACGACATAGGCGCGGTGGGCGATGCGCAGCGCCGCGAAGGCGTTCTGCTCGGCGAGCAGCACGGTGACGCCGCCCCGGTTGATGCCGGCGATGACGGCGAACATCTGCTGCACGACCATCGGCGCCAAGCCGAGGCTCGGCTCGTCGAGCAGCAGCATGCGGGGCCGGCCCATCAGGGCGCGCCCGATCGCAACCATCTGCTGCTGACCGCCCGACAGCGAGCCAGCCGGCTGGCCCCGCTTCTCGGCCAGGATGGGAAACAAGGCGAACACCTCGTCGAGCCCGGCGGCGATGCCGGTCCGGTCGCGGCGGTGGACGTAGGCGCCGAGCCGGAGGTTGCCCAGCACCGACATGGCGGGAAACAGCAGCCGTCCTTCCGGGCAGTGCACCACGCCGGCCGCCACGATCTGCGCCGGCGACAGCCCGGCGAGGTCGCGCCCTTCCAGGCGGATGCGGCCCGAGGCGAGCCTGTTGAGGCCGCTCACCGCCCGAAAGATCGAACTCTTGCCGGCCCCGTTGGCGCCGAGCAGGACCACCAGCTCGCCCGCCTCGACGCGCAGGCTGAGGTCGTGGAGGGCCCGGAAGCCGCCGTAATCCAGGCTCGCCTCCTCAAGGCGCAGCATGGACGGTCCCGGGGTGGGTCGGCGGGCCGGGACTTAACGGCCCAGGGAGCGGCGCGGCGCCGCCGGGCGCCTCGGCATCGGTGCCGAGGTAGGCGGCGACCACGGCCGGGTCGGCGCGGATCTCCGCCGGCGTGCCCTCGGCGATGCGGGCGCCGTGGTCCAGCACCAGGATGCGGTCGGCCAAGCCCATCACCATGCCCATCTTGTGCTCGATCAGGCACACGGCGACGCCGGACGCGTTGATCTTGCGCATCAGTTCGGCAAGACCGGCCGTTTCGTGATCGTTGATGCCGCCGGCCGGCTCGTCGGCGAGCAGCAGGCGCGGCTCGGTGGCCAGGGCAAGGGCGAAGGCGACGCGCTTGCGCTCCTCCTGGGTGATGTCGGCGGCGAGCCTGTGCCCGATGCGGCCCAGGCCGACGAAGTCGAGCACGGCCTCGGCCTTGGCCCGGCAACGCCGCTCGTCGGCGCGCAGGCGGCGCGAGTTCGCCAGAGCGTCCCACAGGTTGGAGCGGGTGCGCAGGCGGTGGCCGACGATGAGGTTGTCGAGCACGCTGGCGTTCTCGAACAGGTTGGTCGCCTGGAAGGTGCGGGCGACGCCGAGCCTCGCCATCGCATCCGCCTTGAGTCCGGTGACGTCGCGCCCGTCGAACAGCACCTGCCCGGCGCTGGGCGGTATCGCCCCGCTGATGAGGTTGAAGAAGGTCGTCTTGCCCGCGCCGTTGGGACCGATCACGGCGCTGATGCACCCCCGCGCCAACACCGCATCGACGCCGCTGACGGCGGCGAGCCCGCCGAAGTGCTTGCAAAGGCCGCGCACTTCAAGCATGCGGCGCGGTCCGCAGCGGCTGCTCGTCGAGGGTCGGTTGGGCGCAAGCGAGCCGCCTCGCCTCGACCGCGGCCGCCCGCCGGCGTCCGAGACGACGCTCGATCGAGCCGACGATGCCGTGGGGAAAGAACATCAGGATCCCGATCAGCAGCGGGCCGAACACGACCATCCGATAGTCCTGCAGGCCCTGCAGGGCCTGCGTCAGCACGGCCACGGCGAGCGATCCGACAACGGGTCCGAGAAGGGTGCCGATGCCGCCCACGAGAACCGTGATCAGCGTGTCAAAGGTACGGGTCTCGTTGGCGAGGTCGGGTCCGAGGAAGCGGACCTGTCCGGCATACAGGGCGCCGGCGATGCCGGCGTAGAAGGTCGAGAGCACGAAGGCGGTGAGCTTGGTGCGCATCGGGTTGATGCCGAGCGCCTGCGCCAGCGCCTCGCCGTTGCGCACGGCGACGAAGCTGCGGCCGACGAGCGAGGTCGTCACGCGCCGCATCAGCCAGAGCCCGGCGACCAGCACGGCGAGGGCGAGGTAGTATTGTCCCCTGTCGCTGTCGAAGGCGAGGGGGCCGAGGCCCGGCGGCGCGGGGATGTCGATGATGCCGACGACGCCGTGGGTCAGCGCATCCGCCTTCTCGATCACCAGCGCGATGATGAGGCCGACGCACAGGGTGAACACGGCGAAGTAGTCGTCGCGCAGCCGCAGCGACACCAGGCCGACGAGGCCGCCGAGCCCGGCCGCCAGCACGCCGGCGAGGACGAAGGCGAGCCAGAACGGCACCCCGTGATCCACCACCAGGAGGCCGACGGCATAGGCGCCGACGGCCATGAAGCCGGCATGGGCGAGGTTGAGCTGCCCGGTGTAGCCGGCGATCAGGTTGAGCCCGCTCGCCGACAGCGCACCCACGAAGGCCAGGGCCACCACGCTGAGGGTGTAGGCGTTGGGCGCGACGAAGGGAAAGGCGAGCGCCGCGACCAGCAGCGCGGCGGCGGCGGTCCAGGCCGCGCTCACCGCGCCGCCCTCGCGAAGAGCCCCTGCGGCCGCACCGACAGGATCAGCGTCAGCAGGGCGAAGGCGATGATGTCCTTGGCATTGGTGGAGATGTAGAAGGCGCCGAAACTTTCGGCGAAGCCGATGATGAGGCCGCCGGCGATGGCGCCGACCACGCTGCCCATGCCGCCCAGGATGATGATGACGAAGGCCTTGGTGATCACCAGCTCGCCCATGCCGGGCGACAGCAGGTTGATCGGCGTGAACAGCACCGCCGCCACCGCCGCCAGCCCGCCCGAGATGGCGAAGGTGACCATCGACACGCGGCCGGCGTCGATGCCGACCAGGGCGGCGCCCTGCCGGTTCTGCGCAGTGGCGACGATGGTGGCGCCGAGCCACGTCCGCGACAGGAAGAGATGGAGGGCGAGCATCAGGGCGAAGGCGGCCGCCACGATGAGCAGCCGCTGCGCCGGCGCGGTGAGGCCGGCCAGGCGCAGGATCTGCGGGTAGGGCGGGGCGAGCCGGTGGAAGTCGGCGCCGAAGATCGCCTGCACGCCCGCCTCGAAGAAGAGAAGCAGGGCGATGGCCGCGATCATGTCGTGCAACGGGGGCGCCCCGCGCAGCGGCTCGAAGACGAGGCGCTCGGTGAGAACGGCGATGGCGGCGGTCAGCAGCGCCGCGCCTGCCAGCGCGAGCCAATAGTTCGCGGCTAAACGGTCGGTCAGCAGGAACGCCGCATAGGCGCCGATGGTATAGAGCGCGCCGTGCGAGAAGTTGGGAATGCGCAGGATGCCGTAGACCAGCGTCAGCCCGAGGGCGACGAGGGCGTAGACCGACCCGATCGTCAGGCCGTTGAGCACCTGCTGGACGAACAAGTTCATCCCGTCCGAGCCCTCCCGATGCGCCCAGCCGGTCTTCGCCGGCCGCCCGTCTGTTCCCAGCGTGTCACGCGTTCGAAGGGCTGGTCAATTGCGGCTTTGGACAGTGCGCCTCGGCTTCCAGTCGGCGCGCACCCGTCGGGAGAGGCTGCGCGGCCGGTCTTCGAAGACAGGGTATGGCCTCCACCGAACGGACTCGCGGCCGCTCCGGTGACTTGCCTTGGCCGGCCGCCGACCTATCCTTTGTCGATCGCCAGCTGCCGGCGACGTCAGGGGAGGGTTGGATGAGGGCGGTGCTGAGCCGCGAACCGGGCGGACCCGAAACGCTCGAGCTCGCCGATCTGCCCGATCCCGTGCCCAAGCCCGGCGAGGTCGTCGTCGCGGTGGCGGCCTGCGGGGTCAACTTTCCCGACACGCTCATCATCGCCGACCGATACCAGTTCAAGCCCGAGCGGCCCTTCGCGCCCGGCGGCGAGATCGCCGGCACCGTGGCGGCCCTGGGCGAGGGCGTGGAAGACCTCGCCATCGGCGACCGGGTGATCGGCGCCACCGGCTGGGGCGGCATGGCCGAGAAGGTTGCGCTGCCAGCCGAGCGCTGCGTGCCGATGCCCGACGCCATGCCCTTCGACGAGGCGGCGGCCTTTCTGTTCACCTACGGCACGTCGTACCACGCCCTGAAGGACCGGGCGGCGCTGAAGCGCGGCGACACGTTGCTGGTTCTCGGCGCCGCCGGGGGCGTCGGCCTCGCGGCCGTGGAACTCGGCAGGGCGATGGGCGCCCGCGTGGTCGCCGCCGCTTCCACGCCGGAGAAGGTCGCCTTCGCGGTGGCGCACGGGGCGGAGGCCGGCGTGGTCTACCCGGCCGGCCGCCTTGACAAGGCCGCCTCCCGGGACCTCGCCGGGCGCTTCAAGGACGCCTGCGGCGCGCGGGGCGCGAACGTGGTGTATGACGCCGTCGGCGGCGACACGGCCGAGCCGGCCCTGCGGGCGGTCGCCTGGGAAGGCCGCTACCTCGTGGTCGGATTTCCCGCCGGCATTCCCGCCATCCCGCTCAACCTGCCGCTGCTCAAGGCCTGCCAGATCGTGGGCGTGTTCTGGGGCGGCTGGGCCCGGCAGGATCCTGCCGCCGACGCCCGCAACAACCGCGACCTGCTCGACCTCTACGCCGGCGGCGCGGTGCGCCCGCGCCTCCAGGCCCGCTTCCCCCTGGCGCGGGCCGGCGAAGCGATCGCCCTGCTGGCCGAGCGCCGGGCGATGGGGAAGGTCGTCGTCTTGATGGCATGAAGGGCGAGGCGCACCGCCGCCGTACGGCCCGATGCGGGCGAGCGCGGCTTGCGTCGCGAAGGCTTGCATCGTGCAGCTTGCGTCGCGAAGAAGCGCAGGTTCCGCCGCGGTGGCAGGGTCGCGGCGGCACAAGAAGTCAGAACATCGGACCGAAAAGTGCGCAGCGATTTTCGGATTCATCCGATGCGGCACGAAGACTTCGAGCATCGGACCGGATCCGGTCCGATGCTTGAGAGGTCGCCTGTCTCGCTTGGGCTGACGGAGCCTACTCCGCCGCCTGCTCCTTGCCCTCCAGATCGGCGCCGGTGTCCTGATCGACGACGCGCATCGACAGCCGCACCTTGCCGCGGTCGTCGAAGCCCATCAGCTTGACCTTCACCTTCTGCCCCTCCTTGATCACGTCGGAAGGCTTGTTCACCCGCCCCTTGGCGAGCTGCGACACGTGCACCAGCCCGTCCTTGGAGCCGAAGAAGTTCACGAAGGCGCCGAAGTCGACGACCTTGACCACCGTGCCCTCGTAGATCTGGCCGACCTCCGGGTCGGTGGCGATCGACTTGATCCAGTTCACCGCCGCGCGGATCGAGTCGCCGTCGCTCGACGCCACCTTCACCGTGCCGTCGTCCTCGATGTTCACCTTGGCGCCGGTCTTTTCCACGATCTCGCGGATCACCTTGCCGCCGGTGCCGATCACCTCGCGGATCTTGTCGGTGGCGATCTTGAAGGTCTCGATGCGGGGCGCGAACTCGCCCAGCTCCGCCCGGGCGCCGGTCAGCGCCTTGCTCATCTCGCCCAGGATGTGCAGGCGCCCGTCCTTGGCCTGGCCGAGGGCCACCCGCATGATCTCCTCTGTGATGCCGGCGATCTTGATATCCATCTGAAGGCTTGTCACGCCCTCGGAAGTCCCGGCCACCTTGAAGTCCATGTCGCCGAGATGGTCCTCGTCGCCGAGGATGTCGGAGAGCACGGCGAAGCGGCTGCCTTCCAGGATCAGGCCCATCGCGATGCCAGCGGTTGGGCGCTTCAACGGCACGCCGGCGTCCATCAGGGCGAGCGAGGCGCCGCACACGGTGGCCATCGAGGAGGAGCCGTTGGACTCGGTGATCTCGCTGACCACGCGCACCGTGTAGGGGAACTCGGCCGCGGTCGGCAGCATCGGGCGCAGGGCCCGCCAGGCGAGCTTGCCGTGACCGATCTCGCGGCGGCCGGGCGAGCCCATCCGGCCGGTCTCGCCCACGGAATAGGGAGGGAAGTTGTAGTGCAGGAGGAAGCGCTCCTTGTAGGTGCCTTCCAGGGAGTCGATGAACTGCTCGTCCTCGCCGGTGCCGAGCGTGGCCACAACCAGCGCCTGCGTTTCGCCGCGGGTGAACAGGGCCGAGCCGTGGGTGCGCGGCAGCAATCCGACCTCGGCCACGATCGGGCGCACGGTCTTCACGTCGCGCCCGTCGATGCGCACGCCTTCGTCGAGGATGGTGTTGCGCACCACCTTGGCCTGCATGTCATGGAACACGCCGGCGACCTGCTCTTTCGTGAACCTCGGATCCTGGCCCTGAGGAAAGAGCGAGCCCATCACCTTGGCCTTCACCGCGTCCACGGCCTTGTAGCGGTCCTGCTTGGCGGTGATCTTGTAGGCGGTGCGCAGGTCGCTCTCGGCCAGTTCGCCGACCGCGCTCTCGATGGCGGAATGGTCGGGCAGGACGAAGTCGCGCGGGTCCTTGGCGGCCTTCTCGGCCAGGCGGATGATGGCATCGATCACCGGCTGGAAGCCGCGGTGGCCGGTCATCACCGCCTCCAGCATCACCTCCTCGGAGAGTTCGCGCGCTTCCGATTCCACCATCAGCACGGCCTCGCCGGTGCCGGCGACGATGAGGTCGAGGGTCGAATCCTTCATCTCGGTCAGCGTGGGATTGAGCTTGAGCTGGCCGCCGATCTGGCCGACGCGGGCGCCGCCGATCGGGCCCATGAAGGGAACGCCCGACAGCGTCAGAGCCGCCGAGGTGGCGACCATCGCCAGGATGTCGGGGTCGTTCTCAAGGTCGTGGGCGAGAACGGTGATCACCACCTGGGTGTCGTTGCGGTAGCCTTCGGGAAACAGCGGGCGGATCGGCCGGTCGATCAGGCGCGACACCAGCGTTTCCTTTTCGGATGGCCGGCCTTCGCGCTTGAAGTAGCCGCCGGGGATGCGTCCGGCGGCGAAGGCCTTCTCCTGGTAGTTCACGGTGAGGGGAAAAAAGTCCTGGCCGGCCTTGGGCGCCTTGGCCGAGACAACCGTGGCGAGCAGCGTGGTTTCGCCGTAGGAGGCGAGCACGGCGCCATCGGCTTGGCGGGCGACCTTGCCGGTTTCCAGCACGAGCTTGCGCCCGGCCCAGTCGATGACTTCGCGGTGGATTTCAAACATGCGGCGTGGGTCTTCCTCAGGTTGGCGCGAAACCCGGGGTCGCCACAACAAGATTGCGAGGGGCTGTTTGACCATTGCTCCGGCCGGGCCCTTTCCGCGCCTGATCCCAGGGAGCGCCGTCGGCGCCTCGCAAGGGATGGCATGGAGGGTGAAGCTCCGGTCGCCTCGATGCTCGGGGGAGACGGCCGGTCTCCGCATGAACGGGTCGGGGCTCAACCCCCGAGGGCGGCGACGGCCTTCGGCCGGCTCGCCCCGAGGGCTCATGCTTGTCAACAGCGCCTGGCGATCCTGCCATGACAGCTCGGAGTCCCCAGCGAAACGCGCGGGATCCGGTCGGTTCTCGCCCGGATACGACGCCACCGGCCTGATGCCGGCGACACTGCGCTCTATGCCACAATACAACGGTCGCGTGAAGCGACAAAACCTCCCCGCATCGCAGGGGAGGTGGAGAGCCTTTCGCCAAGGCCATCGTGTTCGCCAAGCCGGTCGTCCAAGCCGGTCGTCCAAGCCGGTCGTCCAAGCCGACCGCTCCAAGGCGGCGACGGCGCTTTTCGGCAGACCGGATGGGACCTGCGCAGCGCCGGATGCCCCGGCGCTCAGAGGATTGGGCGGCCGTCCTTATTCGGCCGGGACCGGCGTGGTCGTCCGGGTCGACATCAACGTCGCGAGCTTCAAAGACACGAGGCCGAAGGCCGCGGCAACCAGGATCGAGAGCGTGATGCAGAACAGGGGGTTGGTGACCTTGGCGCCCAGCAGCACCGTGTTGGTCAGCAAGGTCTTGGGATCGCCGAGCAGATAGGCAAACGTGCCGGCATAGCCGACAACCGTGCCGGGGATCACGGCAAACAACGGCAGATGGGCGATCAGAACGAAGAACAGGGTCGTGAGGCCGACAACGATGCCGGCCCAGACGGGAAGCGTCAGCGTCGCCGCAGCCGGTACGTTGATCACGATCAGCGCGGCTGCCCAGGCCACGACCATCCCCATCAGGGCGCAGATCACCATGTTCTTGTAGGATTCCGCCGTGCCGCCGAGGGCGACACCCGCTGCGGCGGCGAAGAAGATCAACCAGATGTGCATCGCGCCGGCCGCCGGGCCAAGACAGAGATAGGTGAGAAAGCCGCCGATCACGCCGAGGCAGATCGCCAAAGCCGCTATGAAGCTCATTGAAATTCTCCCATGCGCGAGCTGTAGAGCGACGCGTCTCTGAAGCGATGATGTTCGACGACAAGTCTGCCGCGCTTCCGACGTTAGTTCAAGTCCTTCTTGAACGCTAAACTATAGTGTTGCCTGGCGCTGTTTGCTGTCGCTTAAGGCTTGAGCAGTGCGAATGTGGCCGTACGTGAATGAAATGAACCGATTAGCTGCGGAAGGTGTAATCCGTGGGCGGCTGATGCTGCGGAAAAAGCAGTTGTGGTGCACTTTGAATAAAATATACGCACGCCGGTGAAGCCGATCGTCCGCGCGGACTGAGTGCGGTCAGCAATCCATGTTGAGGCGAGGCGGGTCGTGCGGCTTCTCAGGTCGACAAAGGACAACGCCGGTCCCGGACCGAGGGCCGATCCGCTCCCGGCCTGCGGCTCGAAGGATTTCCCAACGGCAGGGCAGCGGCGCCGGGCAGCGCTGCGTCCCCGCCGTTCGCCGTATCGGGCCGTCGCAGGAGCGACCGACCGAGGATTGTGCGGCGTTTTCGTCAAATCCGATGCGGCACGATCGGTTCGGGGCGCCGGCCCGGAACCGATCTTCGATGCGAAAGCCTAAGCAGGTTCGCGTTGGCAGGCCAACGCTTCATCCGCTTAGCTCTTTGAAAGGCCGCAGGTTTCGATCGCAAAGCCGCGGGGGACTTTTGCGAAGCCTGCTTAGCGTCGGATGCCGAGCCGCTCGATCAGCGTCCTGTAGCGCGGTTCGTCGCGGCGCTTGACGTAGTCGAGCAGTTGCCGGCGCTGCGACACCATCTTCAGCAGGCCGCGGCGCGAATGATTGTCTTTGGCGTGGGACTTGAAGTGTTCGGTCAGATTGGTGATCCGCTCGGTGAGGATCGCGACCTGCACTTCCGGCGAGCCGGTGTCGCCCGTCTTGGTCGCGTAATCGGAGATCACCGTCTGCTTGCGCTCTGGCGTAATCGACATCGGGGGTCCTTTCGGGTGAGGTGCGGCGGGTGCCGCCTGAGCGCCGCGCCGCCCGGGCCGGGATGTCGTCCAGCAAGGGTGGCGGGGAGCGTGCCGGCGAGCTGCCGGCGTCGGCCTTATACACGCCTGCGGCTGAAGGGAAAACCGTGCCGGCGGTTGCTACCGCCCGCGCCACGGCTTGAGGTCGAGCAGCGGCGTGCCGTCGAGGCAATCGAGGCCGCGTACCGTCAGCACCGCCCCGGCGCGCCCGACCAGCGTCACCACCGACGAGGCGATCGGGTTGGGACGGGTCGGCGCCCGCAACGCGAAGGGACCGCGCGGGCTGGCATCCTCGTGCGAGCGCGGCACGAGGCGCACGAGGTCGCGCCGCGCCCGGTGCATCCAGTACAGCACCTGCAGCTGCGCCAACGCGTCGATGCCGGCGAGCGCCGGCTCCCAGACGGGATCGAGATGGAGGCGGCAGTCCGGCCCGTCGCTGGGGTCGCCCTGGCGGGGGCAATCGCCGCGCGCCTGCCACGGCGTTTCGATGCGGCCGATGAAGGTGAGAACCGCATCCTCGCGCAGCGCCTGCGCGAGGGCGATCTCGCCCGGGCGCATCGCACCCGATGCGGCGTCAGAAGTATTCACGCATCACCACCGCGCTGCTCCAGGCCGCGAGGGCCGCCTCGGCGAGGGCGATCGTCCAGGCCAGGGCGCGGAAGCGCATGCCGTGCCAAAGCCGCAGGCTGAGCGCGCTGGCAAGCGCGAAGCCGACGAAGGCGGCGACGGCGATGGCCGCGTCGCGCCATGGTTCTGCGCCGGCGTTGATCATCTCGCCGATGTCGAGTGACACCGGCATCATCGCGAAAAGCACGGCGATGCCGCCGGCAACGAGCAGGCAGCCGATCGAGATCGCCCAGATCGCCGCCGTCAGGATCGGTCGCATGATCGCTCGCGGGCTTGGTGGTGCCCGGCTTGGAAGGACGTCCGGTGCGCAGCTGGCATGATGGCGGCAGCCTACAGCATCCGCGCGGGAATGGCACGGCGCCGGCCGCATGCCGGTCCTCATGCCGGATTTGGGCCGGTTACCGCCGTCGCGCGTCCGCCCGGACTCGATCGTGCCCGGGGCAGCGCAGCGGCGGTCGACCGCCGTCCGATGCGGAAAAGTCCCGATCGCGATACTTGTCGATTGACGTCGCGTCACATCCGCCGACTCAATCTTGACACGTGACATTGCGGGATGAACTGTCAAATCAGGTTTACACAGCTTGACACTGCAGATCGGGTGGAAGATTCATGCGAGACTATGTTGCGGAAGCGGCGGGGGAACTGGACGCGCTGCCGATGGCGATCGGCTTGGGCAGCGTACTGCCCTATTCGCGCATGCTCGACCTCGCCCGGCGCGGCTTGACCTTGCCGGAGTCCCTGACCTTCGAGGAAGTCCAATCGGTGTGCCGGACGCTGATCGTGCAATACGCCCAGATCGGCATCCGCTGAAGCCACCCTATTAACGCCCGATCTCGGGGAGGAACGGATCCGGTGCCGGCAGGATCGGCCGGCGAAGTGCCCGTGCCGTTCAGGCCGTAATGCAGCGCGAACCCGCCCGCCGCGCCCGACCGCGTCGATTCCTTCGCGGTTCTGCAATCGCCGACGTTGCCGCAAGATCTTCCGTTGGGTAACATCGTGCCGAAGCGCTGTTCGACTTTGGTTGCAAGGCGCCGATCACTTGATGACGCAATCGCGGAAGCGGGTTGATTTGACGGTGCTTGGCAGTCGTTCGCGCTTGACTATGCCGGGGATATCGAGGGAAGGCGTCTGCTCGCGACGATCCGCCGGCGCAGCGAGCCTCCGCGGCCCGATGCCGAACCCGCCGCGGCGTCCGGCCTGGAAGCGCCTCATGAAAGGTCCAGCCCCCTCGGCACGGCACGGCGCGAGGCACGGCGCCGCCCACGTGCCCGCCACCCTCGCGCTGCTTCTCGCGGTCGCGGCATCGCTGTTTCCCTTGCTCTGTCCCGGACGGGCGGGAGAGGCGCGAGCCGCGGACGGGTCCGGAGCCGCGGACGGGTCCGGGCCGGTCGTGGA
>CALMGA010000149.1 GCA_937863205.1 uncultured Beijerinckiaceae bacterium
TGCCACAGCCTGCCCGGCGCTCGTCGAGGCGGCGGCGGCGGCGCTCGGACCCTTGAGCCTGCTCGTCAACAATGCGGCCGTGTTCGAGTGCGATGGCGCGGAGGCGATCGACCTCGCCGCGTGGGATCGACAGTTCGCCGTCAACCTGCGCGCCCCGGTGATCCTGGCGGGTGCTTTCGCCGCCCAGGTCTGCGCCTCTCAGGTCTGCGCCGCCCAGCTTCGGGCCGGGGGTGGACCCTCGGTGGTCAACCTCGTGGACCAGCGCGTGCTGCGGCCGACCCCGCAGCAGTTCTCCTACACCTTGACCAAGGCCGCGCTTTGGACGGCGACGCAGACAGCGGCCCAAGCCTTCGCGGCCAAAGGCATCCGGGTCAACGCCGTCGGTCCCGGCCCGGTGCTGCCCAACGCCCATGACGGCGAGAGCGGTTTCGCGAGCGAGGTCGCCGGCCTGCCGCTGCGCCGGGCGGTGAGCCCCGACGACATCGCCGATGCCGTGCTCTACCTTGCCGGCGCGGGCGCCGTGACCGGCGCGATGATCGCCGTCGATGGGGGCCAGCACCTGAACTGGCGCGAGCCCTCCTGCTGAAAGGGAGCGATGGGCTCAGCTGCGGGCTTTGGCGAGCGCCGGCAGCAATTCGCCGCGTATGTTGTCGTCGGTGAGCGGCCCCACGATCTTGGCGGCGATCGTCCCGTCGCCCTTCACCACGTAGGTTTCGGGCACGCCGTAGACGCCGAAGTCGATGCCGGTGCGCCCGCTCGCGTCGCTGCCGACCGCCGAGAACGGATCGCCGCTGTCGCCAAGGAAGGTCTTGGTGTTCTCCGGCTTATCCTTGTAGGCGATGCCGACGAGCCGTCGGCCCGAGCCGGCCAGCGCCATCAGCGCCGGTGCTTCCTCGCGGCAAGGTACGCACCAGGACGCGAAGACATTGAGGATCGTCACTTCGCCGGTTTTGAGGTCGGCGCTGGCGAGACCCGGCCTGTTGAGACCGGCGACCGGCTGCAGGGTGAAGGCCGGCACGGCCTTGCCGATCAGGGCCGACGGCAGGCGCGACGCGTCGCCGGCGTAAAGGCGCAACAGCAGCAGGCCGGCAAGTGCGACGAAGGCGAGGAGCGGGAGAAAGACGAGGAGCGAGCGCCGCGCCATCGCGTCCGGCGCTGCCGCGCTTGTGTCGTCGGACGCGTCCTCCGCCACCGCGTGCTCAACGGGCGGCCCGTTCACGGCTGCATGCCGTCGCGGCGATCCCCACCCTTGGCGCCGAAGCGCCCGAGCTGCCGCTTCAGCGAGCGGTAGTCGAGGAGGATCGCGACGACCATGCACGCCACCACACCAAAGGCGACGAGGTAGGCGGCCACGATGAAGCCGGTATGGGGATCGTGCTCCACGGCGCCCGGCCTACGGCTCGCGTCGAACGCGGATCATCACCTGTCCTCGTCGCTGGCCTGGAGAATGGACAGGCGGCGCAGGCGACGGCGCAGGATCTCGTTGCGGATCGCCATCAGGTGCAGGGTGAAGAACAAAGTGGTGAAGGCGAGCGCCATCGTCAGCAGCGGCCGCAGCATGGAGGCGGCGACGCTGGGGCCGCCCATGCGGAACACGGAGGCCGGCTGGTGCAGCGTGTTCCACCACACGACGGAGAAGTGGATGATCGGGATGATCACCACCGCGGTCAGGGTGAAGATCGCCGCCGCCTTGGCCGCCCGTCCCTGGTCCTCGAAGACCTGCCAGATCGCCACGAGGCCGAGATAGATCAGGAACAGGATCAGCACGGAGGTGAGCCGGGCGTCCCACACCCACCACGTGCCCCACATCGGCTTGCCCCAAAGCGAGCCGGTGACGAGGCAGACGAAGGTGAAGCCGGCGCCCAAGGGAGCGGCGGCCTTCTGCGCGGCATCGGCGAGTGGATGCCGCCATACCACCGTTCCCAGTGCGGAAGCGGTCATCACCATGTAGACCATCATCGCCAGCCACGCCGCCGGGACGTGGAGGTACATGATCATCACCGTGAAGCCCTGCTGGTAATCGGCCGGCCCGAGCAGCGCCAGGGTGAGGCCGATGGCGAACAGCGCGGCGGTGATCGCAGCCAGCCATGGCAGGACAACAGCGACGAAGCGCAGGAAGTTCGCCGGGTTGGCCATGCGCGTCAGCAGGCCACCCAACCCCCGCAGGGGTGAACCGGCGGGGCGCAGAACGTCCGCTGAAGGCGTGTTCAAGGGCATAGCCAACCCTAGGACCCGCCCTTGCCGAAAGCAATCGGCGGCGATGCCTCACTTTCGGGCGTCCTACGCAAACGCGCCCGGGATCGCCGGCGGCGCCTCCTGGCCGCGGATCAAACGCGCTGGCGGGCGACGTGCTTCTCGATGATGGCGAGGTTGCGCACGTTGGCTTTGAACCAGGTGTCGGCAAGGTCGCCGAGGATCGGCGTGGCGCCGAGCACGAGGTCGAGCGCCACGTTGCCGGCCATGGCGGCGAGCGCCGAGCGCGGCAGGCCGAGCCGGCGGCCCTCGTAAACGAAGTAGCAGGCGATGGCCGTGGTGGCGAGGTCGCCGATGCCGGGGGCCAAGCCGATCAGGCTGTCGGCGCCGAAGCGGAAGCCGCCGGGCAGGCGCACCGCCGTGTCGAGGAAGTTGGCGAGCCAGCGCAGCCGCCGCATCGTCGCCTCGACATCGGGAGCGAGGGCTTGGCCTGCTGCCTGGCTTGTCGGATCGTAGCGGCCGGCAAATCCCGCAGTGGTGGTGGCCGTCATGGTCTTGAAGTCCCGGGCCGGACGATCCGGCGATCAAGAGATGTGAAGGCCGGGTTGCGCCTTCAAGGGCATCGGCCAACCAAGCCTTCTGAACCTTGACCGGCCGGCGTCTGCACCGGGCGGAGCACCCTCGGCGGGGGGCTGAGCGCCGGCGCCAGCACCGGCTGCAGGGCTGGTTGCAGGGCGGGGGCGAAGCGGCGCGAAGGACGGCGCAGCAGCACCGGACGGTAGAGCTGCTTGGCGGCTTCCACCAGCAGCACGCCGGCGCCGGGCAGGGCGAGCTGGGCACCGATCCTCTCGAAAGCCGGCGCCGAGCGCAGAAACAGGCCGCGCCCGATCGGCGGCATGTACAGGGCCTCCGCCCAGTGCGTGGGCGAGAACAGGGCTTCACGCATCAGGTCGCGCAGCTGCGAGCGGGAAAAGGGCTGGCCTTGGCCGAAGGGCGTCGAATCGAGCCGGGCCCAAAGGCCGGCGCGGCTCGGCGTCACCGCCATGACTCGCCCGCCCGGCGTCAGCACCCGCCACACCTCCGCCAGAAGGTCGCGGGGATGCTCGGTGGTTTCCAGCGTGTGGATCAGCAGCACGCGGTCGATGCAGCCATCCGGCAGGGGCAGGGCGGTGGCGTCGATCAGCGCCGCTGCCGAGCGCCCGGCCGGCGGCCAGTTCACCACGCCCTGCTCGGCCGGCATGAAGGCCAGCACCCGCACGGCCTCGTCGCGGTAGGGCGCGAGATAGGGCGTGGCGTAGCCCACGCCCAGCACCGATTGGCCGCAGCAGGCGCCGAAGCGTTCGCGCACCAGCCGCCCGACGAGGCGGCGCGTCATCTCGCCGAGCGGGGTTGCGTAGAAGGTGCGCAGGTCCACGACATCGAGTGCCATGGTTTTAATGTGGCACGTCGGGCGGGATCACGCATCCCCCCCCGCGATGCGGCCGTGGCGCTCGGGAGGGGATGCGCAACTATACCGGCGGTGCGGGACCGCAGGTGCGATGCCCTGACTCGGGGTCGGGTGGGGGCGGCCTTGCTACACGCCTCCGTTGCCGCCTGTTCTCTCCACCGCCGATCTTTTGTATCTCGCCGTCCTCGATCGACCGTGGGCGTAATATGCGGGAGATCGATCGTGATGCGGCGAACTGGACGACTTGGCTCGACTTCCATTGGCTCTTCCTGCCCTTGGTGCCCCGGACCGGCACGGCGCTCGCAGCTCAGCGGTTGCCGACGCCAGGATGACGGCCGAGATCAACGCGGTTGAGCCGCCCTGTATCGTGAAATCCAAGACCCGGCTGAGCGGTCCGCGCTCGTTATCGAAGAAGTCGTTCCTGCCGAACGTGCCGTTGCCGAAAAGCGGCGTCGTTTCCGCGCCCGGCATGATGAGAATATCGGAGCCTGCCTCGAAATCGTGAGGTGAGACGACTCCGGCGGATCGTGGGCGCGAAGCGAATTGCGACCGCAAGAGCGGATCGTGGCCGCAAGCATTGACGGCCTTGCCCGGGCCGGCTCGCCGGGCAACCGATCGATGCCGATGCTCGTTGTCACGACCCGATCAGGAGCCCCGACGATGCCTGCCCGCGTTCACCAGTTCATGTGCCTCAGCGACAACTACGGCGTGCTCGTCCACGATCCGGACACGCGGCGCACGGCGACGATCGACGCGCCCGAAGCCAAGCCCATCCTCGCCGCCCTCGACAGCCAGGGTTGGGATCTCACCGACATCCTGCTCACCCATCACCACGCCGACCATACCCAAGGCGTGCCCGGCCTCAAGGCGGCGTATCCGCAGGCGCGGGTCGTCGGCCCGGCCAAGGAGCAGGCCAAGATCGGCCGGTTGGACCTCGCGGTGGGCGAGGACGACTTCGTGATGGTCGGCGCGCTCAAGGCGCGGGTGATCGAAACGCCCGGCCATACCAGCGGCCACATCGCCTACCATTTCAAGGAGCACGACCTCCTGTTCGCCGGCGACACGCTCTTCGCGCTCGGCTGCGGCCGTCCCTTCGAGGAGCCGCCGTACGTGCTCTTCCGCTCACTGATGAAGCTCGCCCGGCTGCCCGGCTCGGTGCAGGTGTACTGCGGCCACGAGTACACCGGCGGCAACGCCCGCTTCGCGATGGGGGTCGACGGCGGCAACGAATTGCTCGTCGACCGGGTCAGCGCGATCGAGGCGCAACTCGCGCGCGGCGAGTTCACCCTGCCGACCACCATTTCTCTGGAGCGGGCGACCAACCCGTTCCTGCGCGTCGACGAGCCGGACATCAAGGCGGCGGTGGGCCTGCCCAACGCCGACGGCACCGAAGTCTTCGCCGCCCTGCGCGAGCGCAAGAATCGGGGCTGAGGATCGCCGAGCGGCGGGCAGGTCCTCTGCCGCCTTTGATCCGCTCAACGGCTACTTAAATCCTTGAGGGTGTTACGGACTGAGTTAAGGGCCAGATCTGTGGGATGGCTTTTTCCTACTCCTACAACACCCCCAGCGATTGCTCGGAAGAAGAGTGGGCGTTCGTGGCGCCCGACCTCACCCTGCTGCCCGAGGACGCCGGACAGCGCCGGCACGAC
>CALMGA010000150.1:0-13688 GCA_937863205.1 uncultured Beijerinckiaceae bacterium
CGGCGAGGTCGGCCTGCGGCTCGGCACCGGCGAGCCTGCAGCTCTCGATCAGCTAGGCAACCACCGCCCAGTGCCGTCCGCCGCCGTCCGAACCGGCAAACAACGCGTTCTTGCGGGTGAGTGCCGGCGAATGGATCGCGCGCTCCACGACGTCGGTGTCGAGCTCGACCCGGCCGTCGTCAAGACACAGGCTCAGCCCCGCCCAGCGGCTCAGCGCGTGGCGGATCGCCTCGGCGAGCCGGCTTTTGCCGCTGACCAGCGCCAGCTTTTCCCGCATCCGGGCTCCAGCACAAGGCTGGCTGCACCGCGCCGCCTTTGGCCAACGCCTCGTAGGCTGCGGTGCCGTCGACCTGCAGCACGCCCGCGAAGCCGGAAAGATGGGCGAGGGGCTGCCTGGCCGTGCGGTCGGGCGCGTAGACGTAGGCGACACCGGGCGGGCCGCCCCTGCCCCTGGGCCGCTCCTGGGCCGGTCGTCGCGGGCGTAAGTCCAGAACTGGCCAGTCCTGGTGCGCCCGGGATCGAGCACCAGCGCCGCGGTCTCGTCGGCGAACGATTTGCCCGACGCTTTCAGCCGCTCCAGCAGCCGCTCGCGGACGGGGCGGAGCAGGACGGCGGCGCAGCCGACCCAGTCGGCCAACGTTGAGCGCTCAAGGCTGATGCCCTGGCGGGCGAACACCTGCACTTGGCGGTAAAGCGGCAGGCGGTCGGCATATTTGGCGACCAGCACCTGGGCCCAGCACTTGGGCAACCAGCACCTGGGCAACCAGCACCTGGGCAACCAGCGCGTCGGTGGGCAGACCGCCTTCGATCAACCGTGCCGGCGCCGGGGCCTGCACCATCGCGCCCTCGCCCAAGCGGCAGACGGTGCGCGGCCGACGGATCACCACCACCCGGAGTTGCGCCGGCACCACGTCAAGACGCTCGGACACGTCCCCGCCGACCCGTGCAGGGTGCCCGCGCAGCACGGGCAGGCGGTGCTCGCAACGTCGACCACGCGCTCGACCCGCGACAGGTGGGCGGGCAACGCGCCGCGGTTGGTGCGCCGCTTGGCGACCCGGGCCACCTTTCGGGCTGGCTTGGCCTCGGCAATGGCAAGGGCTGCGGCCCCGTCCTGCTCCTCCAGCGCAAAGAGGAGTTGCTCGTCCGGTGGGCTCTCGGCGCAGCGGCTGAAGCGGTGGCGCCCCATCGCCCTGATGATCTCGCGCAGCCGCTCGTTTTCGGCGCGCTCGTGGCGGCGCCGCCGCGACGGAGATCCTCGATGTAGGAGCCGCAGTCCCGCATGCGGTGCCGGCCCGCAATGGAAGGGATTCATGCCGCAGCCGATACGATCCGCACCGAGCACCTCGCCGATGAGCGAGGCCGCCACGAACGACATGGCGGCTGGATCGGTCGTCTCGCGGAACCGATCGTCGAGCGTCAGCCGGGCGTCGGCGACCTTGCGTTCGGTGACCTCGACGAAAAGGATGGCAAGGCGATCGCCCTCCAGGACAAAGGCACGCCCCTCGCAGCAGCGGTCGAGTGCTCCGACCCGGCGCGTGATCGTTGCCGGTCGACCCGTGTCGACGACGGCGGCTACTTCACGGCTCCGGATCACGTCGCGAGCGGAGCGCCTCCATCCCGTATGACTCTGGCCTCTTCGTTGCGCCGGCCCGCGAAGTTCAAAGTTTAGAATAATTCGCAAACATAGGGTTTGCTTCGACAGGGGACCGGCTCTAGTCAGCTGGAGGCGTCAACACGGACCTTGCAAGGCCAGCCTCGTGACAGCCGACATCCTTCCCCTGCCACGCCGCTCGCTGGGCGGTTGGCCCCGCGTCCTCGCGGTGGCCGGCCCCGGCCTCGTGGTCATGTTGACCGACACCGACGCCGGCTCGGTGGTGACGGCGGCGCAGAGTGGCGCGCAGTGGGGCTACAGGCTGCTCGCCTTCCAGCTCGTGCTGGTTCCGGTGCTCTACATCGTGCAGGAGCTGACCGTCCGTCTCGGGATCGTCACGGGCGAGGGCCACGCCGCCCTGATCGCCCGGCAGTTCGGCCGCGGCTGGGCTTGGCTGTCGGTGGCGACGCTGATCGTCGCCTGCGTCGGCGCGCTGCTGACGGAGTTCGCCGGCCTCGCCGGCATCGGCACCATGGTCGGCATCCCGACGCCCGTCACCATGGCCGTTGCCGTGACCACGCTGGTCCTCGTCGCCGTGACCGGTTCCTACCGGAGCGTCGAACGCATCGCCCTCGCCGTCGGACTGTTCGAGCTGGCCTTCCTCCTGGTGGCGTTCATCGCCCACCAGACACCAGCCGAACTCGCGCGCGACACTCTCGCCATTCCGGTCGCCGATCCGAAATACCTGCTTCTCGTGTCGGCCAACATCGGCGCGGTGATCATGCCCTGGATGGTCTTCTACCAGCAGTCGGCGGTGATCGAGAAAGGCTTGACGCGGGCCGACCTGCCCGCCGCGCGGCTCGATACCGCGGTGGGCGCCGTGATGACACAGCTGATCATGGCGGCCGTGCTGGTCGCCGCCGCGGCCGCGCTGTCGCACGGACCCGCCGCGACGCTCGACACGGTCGAGCAGATCGCCGAGGCGCTGACGGGCGTCCTTGGCGCCACCGCCGGGCGTCTCTGCTTCGGCCTCGGCGTCGCCGGCGCCGCGCTGGTCGCCGCGATCGTGGTCACGCTGACCGCCGCCCGCACCTTGGGCGAACTCGTCGGCTTCGCCCATACCCTGGATAGGCCGATCACCGAGGCGCCCTGGTTCTACGCCGTCTACGCCTTGACACTGGTGGCGGGCGCCGCAGTGGTCCTGTCGGGCATCAGCCTCGTGCAACTGTCCGTGACCGTGCAGGTCATGAACGCGCTGCTGCTGCCGGTGGTGCTCGGCTTCCTGTACCTGCTCGCCCGCAGGTTGCCGGCCGCGGACCGGCTTCGCGGCGCCTGGGCCGGCTGCGTCGCGGTGATCATGCTGATGACGGTGGCGCTTGGGCTCTACGCCGGCATCTCCGGATTGTTCAGCTGAGACGCCCCACGTCGGCAGGCCGAGCCCGCGCGGTCGATTCGTAGCCCGCAGCTGATCGAACAAGGGTCCGCCAAGTCGAAAACCGGCTCGGTCAGCTCGCGAGCGACCGCAGCATCAGGCGCCCTGTCAAGCCGTGGCGAGAGCGAGCCGCCTCCGCACAGGGCCAAGGCGAACAGGCGTCCGTCGGCGTCAAGCAGTTTGCCGACGTGCGGTCCATGTCGATGGCAGGGAGCGCCGCGACGTTGCCCGACAAGACGATGGCGGCGTGCGCGATGATCGATGCCGCGCCGTTCGCACCATCGCCGATGCAAGTCGGCGGGTCGCTCCCAACCTGTCCACGACCAACATCTGCCTGTCCGCAGGAATCGTGATAGCGCACCGCCGCTGCGCCGTCCGCGACAGCATCGACGGGAGTGGCCCGCGCCGGTCAGCCGAGCGGGCGCCGGTTGGGCTTGACAAGGGGCTCGGGAGCGTGAGCATAGCGCTGATTGGAACAGTTCCAATCTCCGGTGTCGTCATGAAGCGCTTCGACGAACTCAGCGAAACCGAAGTCCTCGCCCTCGCTATCAGCAACGAGGAGGAAGACGCGCGCGTCTACGCCGACTTCGCCCACGAGTTGCGCGGGGCCTACCCGTCCACCGCAGAAATGTTCACCGACTTGGCCATCGAGGAAGGCGAGCACCGCCGGCAGTTGATCGACAGCTTCACCGCCCGATTCGGCGACCACATCCCGCTGCTGCGCCGTCAGGACGTGAAGGGCAACCAGACGCGCAAGCCGCATTGGCAGGTGCGGATGGCGGGGGTGGAGGCGGTCCGCGCCCATGCGGCGCAGATGGAGCGCGACTCCGAGCGCTTCTACCGGACGGCTGCGAGCCAGATGACGGACGCCGGCACCCGCCGCCTGCTCGGCGACCTCGCCGACACCGAAGCGCAGCACCGGCGACGGGCGAGCGAGGCCGAGGCCAAGCGCCTGCCGGGCGAGACCCGCGTCGGGGAAGACCAGGACGCACGCCACCGCTTCTTGCTCCAGGTCGTGCAGCCGGGCCTCGTCGGCCTGATGGATGGCTCGGTCTCGACGCTTGCACCCGTGTTCGCGGCCGCCTTCGCCACCCACAGCTCCTGGAACGCCTTCCTGGTCGGGCTCGCCGCCTCACTGGGCGCCGGCATCTCCATGGGCTTCGCGGAGGCGCTCGCCGATGACGGCAAGCTGTCGGGTCGCGGCACGCCGCTGCTGCGCGGACTTGTCTGCGGCTTGATGACCGTGGCCGGCGGCATCGGCCATACCGTCCCCTACCTCATCCCGAACTTCGTGGTGGCCACCGCGGTCGCCGCCGTGGTGGTGGTGTTCGAGCTCCTGGCCATCGCCGTGATCCAGTGGCGCTTCATGGATACCCCGCCGGTGTCGGCCGCAGCCAAGGTGATGCTCGGCGGCGGCCTCGTGCTGGCAACCGGCATCCTCATCGGCAACGCGGGTTGATGCGGGATCACTCGCCCATGGCGAACCGCCAACTCACGCGAGCATGGGTGGTGATCGCGCGCGCCGGGGAATGCGTTCGTCTGACCAATGTCGGCAGCTCGCCCGTCATCCTGTCGGGTACGGACCATCGGGTCCCGCCCGGCGGCTCCGCCCTCCATGTGAGGCTGCCGGCGGATCTCACGGCCTGCGCCGCGGAGGGTTCGGCGGAGATCGTCCTGGAGGTCACGCCGGGCCTGTGTGCGGAGCCGTAGCAAGGACGGCTCACGGCAGAACGCCGATACCGAAAGGTCGGTCCGCTACGGCGTCACCGACCCGCTTCGGCTCTCGCTCGGGACGCTCACCGACGACGACGCGGTCGAGAACGTCCCGACCTTCGCCAACCGGACCGCGATGTTCGGCGGCGTGATCGTGAATCAGCGCGATCCTTGACCCCTGATCGGCGCCCGAGGCAAACCTCATTCAGAAGATCTCCATGATAATCGCAGCTACTTACATCGATCGAGGTGGGATCATCCTTCGGCGCCTGTACGGGGCCGATCGTGACGCCGGTTCACAGCTTCCGAGGGGCAAAACTCACTCGCGCAAAGAATTGCGCCACGTCGTCCGGGCGCGCGACACCGTACCGATCGCGCGCTCGGGCCGGCGAGACGACTTCAGATGCGCGAGAACAGATCGTTCAACGTAAGCACCGTCATCGCGAGAAGGAAAATGAAGGCGGCGCCGGCCGTGATCAGGATCAGGGTCGAGGCCTGCCGCAGCTCCATCAAGTAAAACGCGAGCAACGCGACCTGGACGACCGCTATGGCAAGCGCGACGACGAGATTGAACGCGCCCATCGGCACGAAGGCCAGCCCCAGCGACAGGGCGACGAGCCCGACCAGCACCGTCCACAGGACGAGGTGCGAGACCACGGCCGCGCGGAAGCGCCGTCGGGCGTCGTCCGGCCCTGCCATCGACATCATCGCCCTCCCAGGTAGATCAGGGGGTAGAGCAGCACCCAGATCACGTCGACGAAGGACCAGTAGACCGCCGTCACCTCGAATTGAGGCGAGGCGAGCGGCAGCGTTCCGTGACGCACGCGCCACGCCAGCAGCGCGACGGCAGCGATGCCGATCGACAGATGAAAGACGTGAACTACCGTGATGATCCAATAGGCCGAGAAGAAGATCTGCGCCGGGGCTAGGTCGATCGGGAAGGTGTGGCCGGGCAGCGGAACCAGGCCCTCGACGATGTCGGCCCGGTACTCCAGCGCCTTGACGCAAAGGAAGAGCAGACCCAGTCCGACGGTCGAGGCGAGCAGCTGCTCGCAGGCGCGCGCGAGGCCGAGCGAGGCGGCGCTCACCGCCAATCCCATGGTGGCGCTGCTCGTCAACAGCAGCACCGTATTGATCGTGCCGTAGGCCAGCTCGGCGTGGCTCGACGCGATCGCGAAGGCCGCCGGGTGGAGCAGGCGGAGGTAGGCGTACGCCATGAAGAAGGCGCCGAAGAACAGGACCTCGCTGGCGACGAAAATCCAGATGCCGAAGGTCGAGGCCCGACGCTGCTCGGCGAGATCCTCCCAGGGCTCGCGCAACGCGGCGGCAGGATCCCTCACGGGCGCGACGTGGCCTGGGCGTCGCGCGCGCTCTGGGCGGCGCGGCGCGGCGAAGCGGTGTCGGCCTGCGGCGCCGACAGGCCCTCGTGATAATCGTAGGGACGCGACGGGATTTCGGGCGGCCGGAGGAAGTTGTGCGGCGGCGGTGGCGAGGTGGTCTTCCATTCCAGGCCGCTCGCGCCCCATGGATTGTCGCCGGCCTGCTTGCCGTGAAGCAGCGACCACATGAGGTAGATCGGCGGCAGCAGGTAGGCGGCGGCGAGCACGCTGGCGCCGACGCTGGACATGACGTGGTAAACCTGGAACTCCGGCGGGTAGACGTGGTAGCGTCGCGGGTTACCGAGATAGCCGAGAAAGAACTGCGGGAAGAAGGTGAAGTTGAAGCCGAAGAACATCAGCACGGACGCGAAGCGCGCCCAGGCTTCGGAATACAGCTTGCCCGTCACCTTGGGCCACCAGAAGTGCAGCCCGGCGAAGAACGACGACACGGCGCCGCCGACCATGATGTAGTGGAAGTGCGCGACAACGAAATAGGTGTCGTGGACGTGGACGTCGATCGGCAGCGAGGCGAGGAACAGCCCGGTGAGGCCGCCCACCGTGAACAGGCCGACGAAGCCCAACGCGTAGAGCATCGGCGCCTCGAAGGAGATTTGGCCGCGGTAGAGCGTCGCCGTCCAGTTGAAGACCTTGATCGCCGAGGGCACGGCGACGACGAAGCTGAGGAACGAGAACACGAGGCCCGCGAAGGGCGATTGCCCCGACACGAACATGTGGTGGCCCCAAACGAAGAAGCCGATGCCGGCGATTGCCACGAGGGCATAGACCATGAAGGTGTAGCCGAAGACGTGGCGGCGGGCGAAGCAGGTGATCACCTCGGTCACCACGCCCATCGAGGGCAGGATCATGATGTACACGGCCGGGTGCGAGTAGAACCAGAACAGGTGCTGGAACAGCAGCGGGTCGCCGCCGCGCGCCGCGTCGAAGAAGGGCAGGCCGAACAGCCGCTCGGCGATGACGAGCAGCAGCAGCATCGCCAGCACGGGGGTGGCGAGCACGAACATCAGGCTGGTCGCGTAGATCGCCCACACGAAAAGCGGCATCTTGAACCACGTCATGCCTTTGGCGCGCAGGGTGTGCACGGTGGCGATGAAGTTCAGACCCGAGGCGATCGACGAGAAGCCGGAGATGAAGATGCCGAGCGCGGCAAGCGTCACGTTGCCGAGGTTGTAGGTCGTGGTGAGCGGCGCGTAGAAGGTCCAGCCGGTGTCGACGCCGCCGGCGACGATCGCCGTGAGGGTCACGAGGCCGCCCGCGACGTTGAGATACCAACTGGCGAGGTTGAGGCGGGGAAAGGCCATGTCCGGCGCGCCGATCATGATCGGCACGAGAAAGTTGCCGAAGGTGTTGGGGATCGACGGAATCAGGAAGAACCACACCATGATCACGCCATGCATGGTGAAAAGCTTGTTGTAGGTGTCGTCGGTCAGGAAGGTGCCGTTGGGCGTGACCAGCTCGATGCGCACCAGGGTGACCGCCGCGCCGCCGATCATGAAGAAGACGGTGATGGAGATGGCGTAAAGGATCGCGATCCGCTTGTGGTCGGTCGAGAGCAGCCAGGAGGCCAGCGTGCGCCCGTGCTGGAGATAGGAGGTGCGCTCGTCGCGCTCGCGCAATTCCTGCCGGTAGGACTGGCGGAGGGCCGCGTCGGTCATGGTCGCACCTTCACTGGTTGCGCAGCGAGCGGATGTAGGCGGTGAGGTCGAGGAGCTGGTCGTCGCTGACCTGTCCGGCGAAGCTCGGCATGATGTTCTCATAGCCGGCGACGATTTCGCGGGAGGGCATCAGGATCGAGTCGCGGATGTAGGCGTCGTCGACAAGGCGAGATGTGCCGTCTGCAAAATGTACCTGCTGGCCGTAGATGCCCTGCAACGGGGGCGCGTGGACGCGCGAGCCGGCGTGGCAGCCCGAGCAGCCGAGCGAACGGAACAGCACCTCGCCGCGCTTGGCGATGCTGTCGCCGCTTTGCCCTCCCATGGGCTGGGCGGCGGTCCATTTGGCGTAGTCGTCGCGGGTCATGGCGACGACTACGCCGACCATGCGCGAGTGCTCGACCCCGCAGAGCTGGGTGCACAGCAGGTGGTACGTGCCCGGCTTGCTCGCGGTGAACCAGGTCTGCGTCAAGCGGCCCGGCAGCACGTCCTGCTTGATGCGGAACTCCGGCACGAAGAACGAGTGAATCACGTCCTCCGAGGTCATCAGCAGCGTCACCGGCTCGTTGATCGGCACATGCAGGGCGTTGATCTCGCGGGCGCCGTTGGGGTGCTGCGTCTTCCACATCCATTGCTTGGCGACGACGTGGATCTGCAGCGCGCCCTTGGCCGGGATCAGGCTGCCGAGGTTGGCCGAGGCCGTCCACCAGCCCAGGAACAGGAACAGGAACAGCGTCGCGGCCGTCCAGCCGATCTCGAAGTCGCGCGACACCCAGCGCGGAAGCTCGCCGCGCTTGGCCTTGGAGCCGTTGCGATAGCGGAACGAGAAGGTGCCGATCAGGCCGAAGACGAGGAGAAGGATCAGGGCGGTGACGACCACCAGCCCGAAGAAGATCCGGTCGGTCGTCACGGCCTGGGTCGAGGCTTCCGTCGGGAAGATCGGCAGGCTGCCCATCAGGTCCTCGGCCGGTGGGAGGTGGTCACGGATGCAATCCGTAGGGCGAAACGCGCGGGAAGGCAGACTGACGCGCCCAGCCGTCTGCCGGCGTCGGCGGCGTCTTCGCCGGTGCCGCTTCCAGTGGATCGTAGGCCGAGGCGCCGCGTGCGGCTATGTAGGCCATCGCCCGGTCGATCGGCACATGGAGGAGTTTCTTGTCTCCATCGACCCAGGCGTAACCTTGGAGCTGTTTGTCCTGGCCGGCGCGGAAGTTCGTGTAGTCCTGCTGCGGATTGGGCTGCAACTCCGGGCCGGGGAACGGGCGCATCGGCTCCGTGATGCGCGCTTGGCGGATCTCGGTGCGGAAGAAGACGCCGAGAATAATCATCAGCACGGCGGTGAACACGAGAAAGCCGGCGACGAAGGCGAGGATGCGGCGGGTGCGGACGCCGACGGACTCGTGAGGCAGCTTCGTCGCCTCAAACGCCATCGGCGACCTCCCGAGCGGGCGCGGCCGGCGCGTCGGTTTGCCGGCCGAAGCCGATGAGAAGCGCCGCCAGCCCCAGCGCGGCGAGGGGCCCGGTGAGCACGGCCCAGCCGCCGGTCGCCGGTGCCACGAGCCAGACCATCTCGACCAGCACGCCGGCGAGCGCGGCGCCGGCGACGAGCTTCAGCGGTCGCGCCCTGCGGCGCACGGCGGAGAACAGCAGCGCCGCCAGCGGCGCGACCGAGCCGCCGAGCACGCCCGCGACCTCCAGCCCTTGCCACCCGTGCGCGCTGCGGCGCAGCCACCACTCGGCCTGGTGCGGTTGGTCGCCATACCAGTGCACGACCATCGTCATCAGCACGAGGTAGCTTTCGCCGAGGACCGTCGCGAGAAGCAGCGAGCCCAGATCATTCCATAGGCCCTCGTCGTCGGTCGGCGGCGTCACCAGGATCGTCCAGGCGAAGGCGGCAACGAACTCCCCGACGATGATCTGCGCGCCGAAGGCCGAGGAGGTGAAGCGCGGTTCCACCGACTGCAGCCAATCCACGGCGACGAGGTCGAGGCCGACCGCGTACCAGACGAGCCCGATGCCGGCGGCGAGCCGGCCCAAGGCCCCTCGCGCGTCGAGCCCGGCGAACAGCGACAGGCCGCCGAGGAGCACCAGCCCGCGCACGGCGAAGAAGGCGAGGTTGAGGTAGCGCGCGGCGACCCCCGGCCCCGCGCTGCCCGGCTGCGTCACCCAGGGATAGACGAACGGGGCGGCGGCGACGAGCAGGAGGAAGGCCGGCAGGAGCAGCGGCGTCGCCGCGGCGGCCGCGGCCAGCGCCGGGCGCCCCTCGTCACCCCAACGGCCGCCGGTGAGGGCGTGGATGAGGAGCAGCGCCAGCGCCCCCAGCACCACGGCGGCGACCGTCGTGAAACCGACGAGCCAGCCGGCCGCCGCCGCGCCGGGCGCGAAGAATGCGAGCGCGGCGAGGATCAGCAAGACGGCGAGGCTTGTCGCGCGCAGGGCGTTGCGCGTCGGCACGGCGGTCACGGGCGCTTCTCCCCGGCGGCGAGGATGCGATCGGCCGGCACCGCCGCCGCCACCTGGAGGGCGCGGATGTAGGCGATGATGGCCCAGCGATCGCCAGGCTCGACGCGCGCGGCGTAGCCGTACATCACGCCCCAGCCGTTGGTGATGACGTCGAACAGATGCGCGGCGTCGGCGGCGCGCAGGCGCGGGCTGGCGTAGTCCGGCGGCGGCGGGAAGCCGCGCTGCACGATCATGCCGTCGCCGTGGCCGCCGTAGCCGTGACACGGCGTGCAGTAGATGTCGAAGCGCTCCTGGCCGCGCTGGAGCAGCGCCGGCGTCACCGGCGGCGGCACCGCCACCGCATGGTCGCGGTCGAGGTCGGTGAGCGCCACCGTGCCCTCGGGGAGCGGGCGCGCGGAGGTGCCGTCGGCCCATACGACCGAGGGTGTCAGCGGCTTGTTCTTCGGCTGCACGGTCATGGAGTCGTCGTCGCAGCCGGCGAGCAGCAGCGCCACCACGGGAAGCGTTCGGCACAGGCTCCTCACGCGCCCGTCTCCGTGACGCGCAGGGCGCCGGCCGCGACGAGCAGGGCATGGAGCTTCGACAGCGCTTCGTCGCCGGGATGCTCGAACAGGAGAAAGAAGCGGTCCTGCGACGCGCGCTCGAAACCAGGGGCGTCGAACAGCGGGTGGTGAAGGCGCGGCAGGCCGCACTGCACACACATCGCGACGAAGCCGGCGATCCCGGCGGCGAGCACGCCGACCTCGAAGGGCACCAGGCCGAACACCTGCCAGGAGAAGAAGGGCCGCCCGCCCTCGTCGAAGGGATAGGCCGAGACGGCCGACCAAGCCTCCAGCGCGAACATCGCGGCGGCGGTGCCGAAGCCGGCGAGCGCCATCAAGAGGCGCAGGCTGAAGCTCGGGCTCTCGGTGCCGAGGATCTCGCCGACGTCTTGGAGGGGATAGGGCGTCAGGACGTCGACGGCCCGGAAGCCCTCGTCGCGCGCCCGGGTCGAGCCGTGTACGAGGGCGTCGGCGGTGTCGAACTCGACGACGAGGCCCGTCATGCCGCCGCCTTTGCCCGGCTTTTCACCTTTTCCTCGGCGGCGAGTTCGCGCACCTCGAACATGGAGATCACGGGGAAGAGCCGCGCGAACAGGAGGAACATGAAAACGAAGAGGCCGAGCGGGCCGATCAGGAAGGCCCAGTCGGTCAGCGAGGGATGGAAGTGGTGACGCATGCTGGGCAGGTGCGTGTCGCCCAGCGTATTCCAGATGATCAGGATGCGCTCCAGCCACATGCCGATGTTGATGCCGATCGACACGGCGATGATGACGGCGAGGTTGCGCCGCACCGCTTTGGACCAGAAGAGCTGCGGCAACACCACGTTGAACAGCAGCAGCAGCCAGTACAGCACGGCGTAGTGCCCGGTGAACTCGAAGGCGATGACGCTTCGTTCGGGATGCTCGCCGCCGTACCAGGCCGAGAACCACTCGGTGGCGTAGGAGAGCCCCATGACGAGCGAGGCCATGAGCATGATCAGCGCCATCGCGTCGAAATGCTTGGCGGTGACATAATCTTCAAGCCGCAGGCCCCAGCGGATCAGGGCGGCGAGCACGGCCACCATGGCGAAGCCGGAATACATGGCGCCGACCACGAAATAGGGCGGGAAGATCGGCTCCTGCCAGCCGGGCATCAGGCTCGCCGCGAAATCGAGTCCGACGATGGAATGGACGGAGCACACCAGCGGCACGGCGAGCGCGGCCATGGTGATCTGCAGGACGCGGTGGACGCGCCAGTGATGCGCCGAGCCGCGCCAGCCCAAAGCGATCGCCCCGAAGAACAGCCGCTGCGGCCTGGTCGTCGCGCGGTCGCGCAGGGTGGCGGCGTCGGGGATCAGCCCGAGGTACCAGAACAGGACGGAGAACAGGAGGTAGCTGACGATGGCCCAGAAATCCCACACCAGCGCCGAGCGCCACTGCGGCCATAGCGTCATGGTGTTGGGATAGGGCGCCAGCCAGAAGAAGTACTGCGGGCGCCCGAGGTGGATGATCGGGAAGATGCCGGCGATCGACACGGAGAACAGCGTCATCGCCTCGGCGAAGCGGTTGATGGACGCGCGCCACGGCTGCCGGGTGATGAGAAGCAGCGAGGAGATCAGCGTGCCGGCGTTACCGATGCCGATCCACCACACGTAGTTGGCGATGGCGAAGCCCCACACGTTGGTGGTGTTGATGCCCCACAAACCGACGCCGCCGGTGAACAGCGCGACCAGCCCGGCCACGGTGACGGCGATGAAGGGCAGAGTGAGGCCGAGCGCGATCCACCAGCGCCGCCAGTCCCGCCCGTCGGTGAGCGGCGCGCTGATCGCTTGCGTGATCGCGGCGTCCGTCACCGCCGGCGGCAGCAGGCGAAGCTCGTCGGGCGCGAGGGCGAGGCTCATCCGCGCGTCTCCGCCGGCGCCTTCCCCGAGGTCGCCAGCTCGGGATGGGGATTGCGGAGGTCGGCGAGATAGGTGGTGCGCGGCAGGGTGTTGAGGCTGCCGAGCAGGGTGAAGTGCTGCGGCTCCGCACGGAGCGCCTTGATGCGGCTTGCGGGGTCGTTGAGGTCGCCAAAGGTGATCGCCCGCGTCGGGCAGGCATTCTGGCAGGCGGTGGTGACGTCGCCGTCCGTCAACGATCGCATCTCCTTCTCGGCGGTGCGGCGGGCGGCGCTGATGCGCTGGACGCAGAAGGTGCACTTCTCCATGACGCCCCGCGCACGCACGCTGACGTTGGGGTTGTTGTGCGCGGCCACCACCGGCTTGTCGAGGTTGGCGTAGGTCTGTCCGTCGGCGTAGCCGAAGAAGTTGAAGCGGCGCACCTTGTAGGGGCAGTTCGCCTCGCAGAAGCGGGTGCCGACGCAGCGATTGTAGACCTGGACGTTGAGGCCCTCGCTGTCGTGGATGGAGGCGCCGACCGGGCACACCGGTTCGCAGGGGGCGGTCTCGCAGTGCATGCAGGGCACCGGCTCGAAGCCGAGCCGGTTGCCGGGGCCGGGCAATTCGTAGGCGTCGATGCGCAGCCAGTGCATGTCGCGATTGTTGCTGATCTCGTCGGGGCCGACCACCGGCACGTTGTTCTCGACTTGGCAGGCGAGCACGCAGGCGTTGCAGCCGATGCAGCTCGCATTGTCGATCACCATGGCCCAGGCAGCAAGCGCGCGGGAATAGTCGGGCGTCGGCAGCAGGTTCGGCTTCGGTTGATCGGCCCTGCGGCGCGCCGCCTCGGCCTCGCCCAGCTTGGCCAGCGGGTAGGACGGGAAGATCTCGTCGCGATCGCCGTCGATCGCGAAGGTCGTCTGGGTCGAATAGGACGTCAACCCGCTGCTCTTCTCGACGGCGACGCCGTCAAGCCGCCATGGGGCGGCGGCCGGGCGCAGCCGGTAGGCGTTGGCGCCGACCCCGCTGCCGACGGCGCCGGCCTC
>CALMGA010000150.1:13698-21419 GCA_937863205.1 uncultured Beijerinckiaceae bacterium
CCTCCGTGCGTCCGAGCCCAAGCGTCAGTCCGATCGCGCCCGGCGCGACGCCGATGTCGAGGCGGACGGGTACCCGCAATTCGCGGCCGCTCGCCTTGAGAACAATCGTGTCCCTGTCGGCGACGCCGAGACGCGCAGCGTCGGCCGGCGCCACCACGGCGACGTTGCCCCACACCTCCTTGCCGAGCGGCTTCGGGCACTCCTGCAGCCAGGCGTTGTTGGCGAAGCGGCCGTCGTAGAGCGTCGGGTCCGGCGCCAGCACCACGCTCAGGCCGCCAGCCCTCGCCGGGGGGAGCTTCGTCGGCAGCTTGGCTTCACCGGGGTCGACCACCGGCGACGCGCGATCGCGGATCACGCCGTCGTGCAGCGCCTGCCGCCACCACGTCTCGAAGCCGTCGGCTGTGGAGGCTTGCCATGTCGTGCGCCAAGTCGTGCGCACGAGATCGAGATCCCTGGCGTCGCTGCCGGTCGCGACGAGCGCGAGCAGGCGGCCGAGCGAGCGCGTCTCGTAGAGCGGCACGAGGAGCGGCTGGATCAGGCTGGGGGTACCGTCGAACGCGGCGAGGTCGCCCCAACTTTCCAGCGGATGCGGCGCCGGCACGTGCCAGCGGCAGTGCGCGGCCGTTTCGTCGCGGTAAAGGCCGTGGTGCAGGGTGAAGGCCGCCTTGGTCAGTCGGTCGGCGAAGCCGAGATCGGGCGGGGTGTCGTAGACCGGGTTGACACCGGATACGATCAGCGCGTCGACGCGGCCTGCGTCGAGGTCTCCCGCCAGCTCGGCGAGCGAACCGGCGTCCGGCCGCTCGCGGTAGGTGACGGGCGCCTTCAGCCTGCCGTTGATCCAGGCGGCGAGCGCGTGCACCTCGCGTCCTTGCGCCGGGCCGGCGAGCACCAGCGCGCGGCCGTTGTTGGCTTGGCACTCCGTGGCCACCGTGGCGACCACCTCCGCGAAAAGCGGCGGCAAGTCGGGCGCGGGTAGATCGGCGCCGAGCGCGTGCGCCAACGCGACGGCGACGGCGGCGACTTCGTCCGGCGTCGCCGCGAAGCGGTGGTCCGCCTTCATGCCGGTCACCGTCGGGACGGGTTCGAAGACGTAAAGCCGGCTCATCGTCCGTTGACCCTCGCGGACGCGGCGGCGGTCGGCGAAGCCGCGCGCGTTGACGATCTGCCACGGCCCGACTCCGAGCGGATCGGCACCGAGCGCGACGACCACCGCGGCCTCGCCGAGCGCCGGCACGCTCAGGAGCTCCCGGCCGAAGGCGAGCGCGGTGCCGGCACGGGCCTCGCCATCATCGAGCGGATCGTGGACGTGCCAGCGCAAGCCGGGGAAGGTCTTCCGCAGCTCGGCAATCTGCCGCAGAAGCGTCGGCGAGGTGATCGGCCCGGTGAGCAGCCGCAGGCCGTCGCCGTTCTTCGCCCTGGCGCGAGCGAGCGCGTCGGCGAGCGCCGTTTCCAGCGCGACGGTGGCACGGATTTCGCCGCTCTCGCGAACGACCTGCGAGCGGTCGGGATCGTAAAGCGAGAGCACGTCCGCTTCGGCGAAGAGGTCCGTCGAGCCGAGGCTCGCCGGATGCAGCGGATTGCCCTCGACCTTGATCGGCCGCCCCTCGACGGAGGTGCAGATCACGCCGCGGCCGTAGCCGCCGAGGGGCAGCGTCGAGGCGAAGCGCAGCGGAATGCCGGGGATGAGGCGCTCGGGCATGCGCACGTAGGGCAGCACTTCCTCCGGCGGCTTGCCGCAGGAGGCCGTCAGCGCCGCCACATTGGCGGCGAGGAGCTGCAGCGCGCGGCGCCGGCTGAAGCCGTCCTCCGACTCGCTCACCGGTGGCACACGGAGCAGTCGGCGAGATGGCTCACCTCGATGCCGTAGTCCTTGAGGAGCTTATGCCCGACGACCGTCTGGTCGGGCGGCGGGGTCCAGTCGAGGCGAAAGATGGCCGCCTGCGGGCGCAGGTTGGGAGCTGGGTCGCGGTGGCATTCGAGGCACCATCCCATCGTCAGCGAGGAGGCCTGGTACATCAGCGGCATGTCGCCCACCTTGCCGTGGCAGGTGGTGCAGCCGACCCCCTTGGCGACGTGGATCGAGTGGTCGAAGTACACGTAGCCGGGCAGGCGGTGGACGCGCTGCCAGCGGATCGGCGTGTTGTCGGCGAGGCTGGTGCGCACCGGCGACAGCATGTCGGCATTGGTCCAGATCTGCGAATGGCAGGTCATGCAGGTTTCCGTCGGCGGAAAGCCGGCATAGGCCGATTTTTCCACGCCGGTGTGGCAGTACCGGCAATCGAGGCCGAGCTGCGCAGCGTGGTGCTCGTGGCTGAACGGCACCGGCTGCGTGATGACGATCTTCTGCTCGGTCGTGTAGGGCGAGCGCGCGATGGCGAGACCATAGGCGAGGGCCACGGCGGGCACGACGACGAGGGAGCCGAGCACGACGCGCGCGACGGTGTCGGCCGAGCGGGAAAAGACCTGCGGCATGGACGCGTTTTAGACGAACCGGTAGTTTCCGCCAATATCGAGAGATGAGGGGTTGCCGGGCCATCGATCATTTGCCGGCCATCCGGATCGGAAAGGAATGGTTGAGCGCATTGCAGCACCTGAACCTCCGAAGCCGCCCGAGCCCTCCTTCGCCGTGCACCCTGGAGAAGCCGCGACGTGTGCCGGTGGCTTGCGATGAGGAGCCATGGGCCGGCACATGGCCATTGCAGCCCGCCCAGTCGGATCATGCAAGAGCTTAGGCGCGTGTCAAACATTCTGCCGAGGCTGCGTGCGTCGGCGATCCTCTTCGTCCTGCTGTGCCCGCCCATGGACGCAGCGCGCGCGGGGCTGACCGGGCAGACGCTGGCTTCGGCCGGCTTCCATTTCGCGCCGGGCGCCCCGCTTCCGCTTGACGCGGTTCTCCGCGACCGGAGCGGTCCGACCACGCTCGGCGAAGCCCTGGCTGGCAAGCCGGCGCTGCTGATCTTCACCGATTACCGCTGCCGGTCGCTGTGCGGCGTCGTCCTCGACGAACTGGCGGACGCCGTGGCCGCCATGCCGCTCGCCCTCGATCGCGACTACGCCGTCGTCTCGATCGCGCTCGACGACCAGCAGACGCAGGCCGACGCGACCGCCTTTCGCGAGCGGCACGCGGCCGGCTCGTCGCTCCGGGATGCCGGCCGCTTCCTGACCGAAAGCAGCGCAGTACTTCACAGGATCGAGGCGAGTGTCGGGCTGGTGGCGCCCTACGACCCGGAGCACGCACAGTACGCTCATCCCGCCGGGCTCGTTCTGGTGGACGGCTCCGGCCGGGCGCAGCGCGTCATCAGCCCGTTCGCGTTGAACCCGTTCGACCTCAAGCTGGCCCTGACCGAGGCGGGAGCCGCGCCCCTGTCGCTCGGCACGCACGCGCTTCTCCTGTGCTACGGCTTCGACGCGGCGACCGGCCTGTACACGCCCCGCATCGAACGCGTGCTCGCGCTCGCCGCCGCGGCGACGGTGCTCGGGCTCGGCGGCGGCGTGAGCCTCCTTTTCTGGCGCGAGCGACGGCATCGCGTGCGCTCATCCTGAACACCGCCCCGATCTTGCCATCGCTCAAACGGGCGACACGTGCTTACCAACGGGGGTGCCGCTGAGGTCGGCGTCGGCCGGCGCGACCGCGAAGCGTGGCGAGCGACGCCGGCGATGCCGCCACGGACGATGACGACCCGTCGCGGGTTGATGCGAGTCACGGCTGTCATGCTCCACTTCTCGTCCCATCGGCTTCCGTTGAAGGTGACGCGGCTTGATCAAGGAGGGCGGGAGGACATGTTGTCCGTGTGCGGCCGACGCCTCGCTGCGCGCGTGGATGATGTCGATCCCTTGTCTTGCGATTGGGGGGTGTGATCGAACAATCGCAGATGCGCAACCGCCTGTTGGCGCACCTGTCCGCCGATGACTTCGCGTCGCTGGCCAGCCATTTCGAACTGACCAGGAATGATTCGGGCGTCACGCTCATCGAGCCCGATGTGGCTATTCCCTTTTTGTATCTCCTGGGGCCCGGCGTCGCGGGCGCGCGGTGGGCATCTCGCCGAGGTTGGCATGATCGGACGCGAGGGCTTCATCCACCCCCCCCCCGTGGTACTGGGGGTGGCCCACCTCGTGCAGATGCAGCTTCTGGATGAGGCGCATCGCATCCGCTGCGATCGGTGTCAGGAAGCCGCCGAGGCGAGGCCGAGCCTGCGTCCCCGAGGCCGAATATCGAAGACTGCCGGGGCCGATTTGAACCCGCCTCGGCAGGGCTGTTCGGCGCCGCGTGCGAGCCGGCCAACCGGCAGCGGCGAACGTCGGATGCGACGGGCGATCGCAGCACTTCGGTGCGGCCAAGTCCGTCGGCGGACATGACAGGGGCGCGTGCCCCCCAACAAGTCCCTCGCAGGCGCTCGAAGCGCTTCGGACTGCATGACGACCTCGCGCTCCTCGGAGCCGCCGGCCCTGCCGTGGTGTCGATTCCGGCTCGCCGCGCCGGTTGATTGGAAGACATCTCCCCAACTGCACATCCTGCAGGAGGGATGGGCCTGCAGGTACAGGATGCTTGCCGATGGCAGGCGGCAGATCCTGCCGCTTCACCTCCCCGGCGAAGTCCTCGATGCCGATGAAAGAGACAAACAAGAGAACACGAAAAGTTTCTATTGCATCAGGGCGCGAGCTTCAGGCCGACGATGCCGGTGATAACCAGTGCGAGGCTGGCGAGGCGCAATGCATCGACCGGCTCGGCGAATAACACCATGCCCGGCGCCGCCGTCCCGGCCGCGCCGACGCAGGTCCACACCGCATTGGCCGTACCCGCCGGCAGCGGCCGCAGCGCCAGGGTGAGGCCTCCCAAGCTTGCCCCATCCTCGTTACGACCAGCAGCAGCACCCAGGGGTTGCCGCAGTTCGTCCACGTACTTCAACCCGATTGCCCAACTGCATTCGCAGACACCGGCCAGGAGGACATCGAACCAAGCCGTTCGCGACGCCATCGGTTTCTCCTCAAATCAGTCCTGCAGCCCGAACCAACAAACTCTTTGCACCCGCCCGATGCCGCACCTGTCGGCGCGCCTCGGCCCGTGTTGCCGCGGTTGTCGGTTTATGCGTCCAAAAATCAGGCATCTCCATCCCCGTCCGAAAAAGCGGTGAGCGCATGATCGCTCCAACAAGCGAGGGCACGGCCCTGTTTGCTGCGGAGACGGACGGCAGCCGGACCGTCGTCTTCGCGGCGACGATGACAGACCGGCGCCAGCCTGGGACATCGCCCGCGCGTGCGCCACATTTCATCCGCCGGCGGAACGTAGCGGTCGGCGTCAGATGGGAGAAAGGATAAGTTTGGTACCCGACGATTCGTGTGCCATGCGGGAATCGGCGAGCAGTATCCCGGTCCGCCCTCGCACAGTGAAGTTTAGCCGGCGCTCGACACGCAGCAAGTGATGAGCGGGAAGCCGGATTGCGGCGAAGCATCCTTCAAGGACGCCAGATGTCCGGCCGGACGCAGAGCCCTGCTGACGAGGGCCGACTCCGGCATCGGGCGCGCCGCCGCGATCGCCTTCGCGCGCGAGGGTGGCGACGTCGCCAACAACGACCTGCCGGACGAGCAGGGCGATGCGAAGGATGTCGCTCGACTCGTGCGCGAGGCGGGGCGCAAGGCCGTCCTGCTGCCGGGCGACATTTCGCAGGAGGCGTTTTGTTTGCGCTTGGTGGCGGACGCGGTAGTGCATTCTTCCATTCCGGAGAGAAGATTGCGCCATCAAAATCCGGGATCAAACATCTTTCAGCCATCCGAGCCTGACAAACCCGCACCACGGCCTCGTGCTAGGCCAAAGCCAGCGCACACCCGCCAGCATCACCGCGTTCTCACACAGCTTCGGAACGAAGCCGTTCGATCCTGAGTGACTGGCATGGGCGCACTGCCGCCTGACCACCACCTTGCTCCCCGTCATCGAGGACCTGCGGACTTGGTCAGTGGAAGACATCAGGGTCGTGGAGGCGGCGCAGGAAGCGTACGAGCGGCGCTCAAGACCCGCGGATTGACGCGGCGACCGAAGCACCGAGCGGATGACCCCGCCGCCGCTCCTCATCGGTGCATCCGGGCACCTCATGCTGGCTACCCGATCGCCATGCGCAGCACCTTGGCGCTGCGGACGACGCCGTCGGGCGGCGGCGCCGTGGTGCCGCCGTCGGTGAGCACGTAGGCGACCCGGCCGCGTTCGCCTGGCAACCGGCTCCAGGCCGCGCTCGATGGTCCGAGCAGCAACTCGTCCAAAGGTTCGCCCGCGACCACGGCGCGCGGCGCACCGCCGGGACCGAGTGGGATGCGGTCAATCGTGTTCTCGCGGTGCGTGGTCAGGTAGGCGACCTCCGCCTCCTCGTCGATGCAGAAGTCGTCCGCCATGCGTCCGTGGTCGACGCGTTCCGGCTGGCTTGCGGGCGCCAGGGTGGCCGGGTCCACCGGCACGCGCATGAACAGCTTCTGACCCGTCACCGTGTAGTACGCGGCCGAGCGCCGCGCGTCGTAGCGGATGCCATTGATGCCGGGCTGCGGCGGCGGCGGCAGGCTGTCGGGCACGTGCGCCATGCTCGCGTGCTTGAGCCACACGGAGGCGTGCGGCCGTCCGTCCGGTGCAAAGTCGATGCGCCAGACCAAGCCGGCGAAACAGTCGGCGGCGAGCATCACCGTCGGCGCGAGCGCGCAGGCCCCGTTGAGCCCGCGCGCCTCCGCCGGCAGCTGCAGCACCCTCTCCAGCCTCACGGGTGCCCCCGGCGACCAACCGCGCAGGTCGAGACGGTGCAGGTAGTTCTCGTGCGTCGTGTACACGTTGCCGGTGCACACGATGAACACGTCGGGCTCGAGCTCGACGATGCCGGTCGCGATCTCGCCGAAGGTGTGCAGGTGCATCGGATCAACGACCGCATCCGGGCGCGGCGGCGGCAGGTACCAGAGCTCCTTGCGGGTCGCCACGGTGACCAGGATGGAGTTGTCGGCCCGCACCGCCAGGTTCTCCAGGAAGAAGTGCGGGAGGAAGGACGCCGCGACCGTGAGCTTCACGGGGCGCAAGTTGTCGTCTGCCATGGTGGTTGCTCCGTTTCTGAAGTACTCGAAGGCCGGCTCAGTCAGGTGGGGAAACGGCGAGGGCGTTGAGAATGCAGCGGACGCACTGGTCAGCGCCGATCAGCTGCATCATGTCGACGAGCCCGCGTCCACCGAAGGCGCCCTTCGCGCCGTCCATCGCCTGCCGGACGGGCTCGACCCGGCCGACGCGGCACCGCTGCTGTGCGCCGGCGTGACCAGCTTCGCGCCGATGCGGCACTTGGGGGCCGGGCCAGACGGTCGGCGTGGGCGGCGTCGGAGGCCTCAGGCACCTCGGTGTCAAGTTCGCCCGCGCGTTAGGCGCGCATGTCGTCGCCTTCACCACCTTGGTCGCCGAAATCTGGGATGCGCTGGGGCTCGGCGCGCACGAAGCGGTCGTCTCGACCGACGCCGATGCCATGGGACGCCAGCGGCACCGACTCGATTTCATCCTCGACACAATCTCGACCACGCACGAGGTGGACCCGCACCTGGCGGCGCTCCACCAGAACATCGGACCGAAAAGTGCGAAGCGGTTTTCGGATTAATTCGATGCGGCACAATAAGTTAGAGCATCGGACCGGACCCGTTTTTAGGGTCCGATGCTCTTAGCACCACAGTTGCGTTTTTGAGCTGTTTGATGTCCGAGCGGTGTTGCGTGGGGT
>CALMGA010000151.1 GCA_937863205.1 uncultured Beijerinckiaceae bacterium
GGCTACGGCGAGCTGGACGCCGCCTGCGAGAACGTCACGATCCTGCGGGACGGGACGGCGCCGGGCGAGATCAGCATCGTCGGCCGCCACCGCTTCGCCGACTACGGCGCGGTCGGTCGCGACATCGAGCGCGGCGATCCGGCCATCGTCTCCGACGCGGCGAAGGACTCCCGCACCTCGGACAGCCTCGCGACCTACGCCGCCATCGACCTCAAGGCGATGCTCAACGTGCCCGTCCAGGAGCATGGGCGGACGGTGGGACTGATCTTCGTGCATAGCCCGGTCGCGCGGAGCTGGGCGCCGGAGGAGGTCGCCTTCGCCAGGAACGCCGCCGACCGCGTGCAGGCCGGCATCGCCAGGCTGCGTGCCGAGGAAAGGCAGGCGATCCTCAACGGCGAGATCAGCCATCGGCTCAAGAACACCCTGTCGATCGTGCAGGCGATCGCCAACCAGACCTTCAAGGCGTCGGGGGACCGGGAGGCGTCGGAGGCCTTCACCAGACGCCTCGTCGCGCTCGGCACGGCGCAGGACATCCTGCTGCAGAGCGATTGGGCGGCGGCGGATCTGCGCGAAGTGGTCGAGCGCGTCCTCGGCACCGCCGGCATCGCGGGACGCTTCTCGGCCGAAGGTCCGGTGATCCGCCTCGGACCGCGTGCTGCACTGTCGACGTCGCTCCTCATGCACGAGCTGGCGACGAACGCCGGCAAGTACGGCTCGCTCACCGAGGCGCAGGGCGGCGTCGAGGTCGCCTGGCTTCTCGAAGGCGACGACGATGCGCGCCATCTCTCCCTCTCCTGGCGGGAGCACGGCGGCCCGCCGGCGAGCGAGCCGGGCCGCAAGGGCTTCGGCTCGCGGCTTCTGAAGATGGGCCTCGTGGGAACGGGAGGCTCCGTGATCGCTTACGAACGTCAAGGTCTGCGAGCGACCTTCCGCGCGCCGCTGAAGCAAGTCGAACAGGCCTGAACCGGACCATGCCCATGCTCCCGAAGTCGACCGGCACCATCCTCGTGGTCGAGGACGAGCCGGTCCAGAGGATGATGATCCTCTCGCTCGTCGAGGAGGCCGGGCTCGACGCAGTCGAGGCGATGGATGCCGACGACGCGGTGCGCATCCTGGAAGGGCGCCCCGACATCCGCATCGTCTACGCCGACATCGACATGCCGGGCGGCTTCGACGGGATGAAGCTGGCGGCCGCGATCCGCAACCGGTGGCCGCCGATCGAGCTGATCCTGACGTCGGCGCGGCGCGACATCCCGCTTCACGAGATTCCCGCACGCGGCGTGTTCTTCATGAAGCCCTTCCGCGAGGACATGGTCGTCGCCGCGATGGTCGGCTTCGCGGGTTAAAGGCGATCACCGGGAAGGCCGCGTACCGGCGCCCGAAGCCGATCGTCGGATGCCTTTCAGGCATGACTCGCACGAAAGAGTCGAAGGGCCCGGACTCGATCAGCACCGGACGAGGGCGGCGAGGGCGACGGCTGAGGCGTCGTTGCGCGAGCTTGTCGTAGCGTGTGGCCACGCGGCGGAACTCCTTGAGGCGGTTGATGGTGGCCTCGATGCGCCAGCGCTCGCGATAGCGGCGTCGATCAAGGCGGATGCGGCGCTTGCGGGCAGACGACTGTGAGGCATCAACATGGATGGCGGCTGTCTCCATGCGGCCGCCAAAGTCTTTCCGATCACGATCGCTGCTACTGACAGCGATGACCCGAGGCACACTTTGAGGTATGGCTTTGAGCCAAGCATCGCGACCACCAACCTGAGTGGAAGCCTTCTTCAACCCATACCACCAGACCGCCCCAGCACTGGGGCGCCCGCATAACAGAGTTGTTGACTTACGTGGCACTGGGTGGGCGGGAGGACACCCATCCTACCCCGAGCTAATCAGACCACTTGGCTTCGATGATGCGGTCACTGCCTCACCATGGTAAGCCGGCTTGATCGAGATTATAATTCGATCGACGCTGCGCTGGGACGACGCGAGATGGCGGATGATGCCGACGAGATCATCGCGATCTGGAACGATCTTCTCGCGACGCGCGGGCGCGGCGGCTGGTGGTGGCTGCCCCAGCATGCCCACCATGGCGATCTCTACGCCATCTGCGCGCTCGCTGAAGCATTCCGGCGCGAGCACGGGTCCCGACGCCCACTTCGCCTCGTCATCGGTGAAGCTTCGACGGTACCGAAGCTTTTCGCGCATGCCTTCGACGAAGTGCTCCTGGAGCCGCGCTTTACTGTCACGAAGGATCTATGGATTGCGTTCCGAGCTCGTACTGGGCGTTCGTCGTTCGCGCTTGACACGCCCATCCTGGTGTATTTCCCGACACACAATCCAGACACAGTGTTCGCCGAGCGCTTCGCCTATGAGAACGCAATCCCCTGGACTCAGATCTACAAGAGCGTGCTCCACCTACCGGCTAATGCCGGACCGAGCTTGCCGCCGCGCCTGCCGGGCTTTGCCGCCGAGGCATCGGCGATCGCGGAGCGATGCGGCATGGCGCGCAGTCGTTCGGTGATCCTGGCGCCCACTGCACGATCCTGGACCGCCAACTGCCGGCCGCATTTCGAGGCGCTTGCCCGGCATCACGCCGACCGTGGCCTCGTCTGCTTCACCAACTGCGGGCCCAACGAGACACCTCTTGCCGATACCACCGCTCTCAACGCGCCCTTGCACCTCATGCGTGACCTTGCTGAGTACGCCGGCGCCTTCGCCGGGCTGCGGAGCGGCATATGCGACATCATCTCTTCGGCCTGCTGCACCAAGACGATCATCTTCGCGCCGAAGCATCCCGCTCGGCAATGGGGTCTCGACCGCATGGGCTACTGCTCCGACGCTAGGCAGTTCGCATTCGACTTCGCGCCCGACAACGTCGAGGCCTTCGTCGCCTTGGCGATTGGGGCACCACGCCTCCGAGGACCCTCGCTCGCCTCGGGAGATCTGCTGACCATCAATAGCGGAACTGATCCCGAGGATGGGGGCGTCGCTTTGCACGAAGGCTGGTGGGACCTGGAGGATTGGGGCGTCTGGGGACGAGGATCGCGTCATCGATTGCGTCTGTCCGGCCTTCAGGCGGAGGCATCGCACGTAGTCCTTGAGTTGCTCCTCAAGCCGCTGCGTCCAGGCACCGTGGTGACGCTCGCCGCCGGAAGCGCCAAAGCCACCGCGAAACTCGCGGGCTCCGAGCCTCAACCTGTGTGTATCGAACTGAACCCATCCAAGGCACCAGGAGCACCGATCGAGGTCACGATAGACGTTGACGAAGCCATCAGCCCTCATGACCTGCACGGCGAAGCAAGTGGGGACAGGCGCGCAATCGGCATCGGTCTGACGGCGGTACGCGTCGTTGATGATAAGCCTCTCGACTCGACCCTATCTGATGCCAACCGGCAGGCTCTGTCCAACCTGCGGGGTACACATCGGCCGGTCACCTTGTGAACAAAGCTCAATCGTCGTAAAGACTAAAGCCAAACCTTCGATCTGTCCGCGGCTAAACGGAACCAATTTCGGCGCGAAATATAGCCAAGCCTCCATGACCAACTCCATAAATTCAAGCGACTTTTGCGGTGATATCAATATAGTGATCGCTTTGGCGAACTTAAGTCTTGTAAACGTCATGTTGAAGAATTGATAAAATGTGTACATTGAGGTGAGCGTACAATTAGAGATATGATCCGGCGCGTTGTCAACAGCGCGCTGATCCCGACCAACTGACGAACGCCAACCGGCCAGCCAAGCAGGCCTAACTCGCCGATGGCCACGCGTTCCACAGATTTGATGTGAGACCTGCCTCATACATAAAGACAAGGACATCTATCATGAAGCGTCCGGCATATTTTCTTATCGCTTCCACTGCCCTATGGGCGTCAACAGCCGTCGCGCAACAGCAGGCCAATCCAGCAAGAGGTGCCGCGCACAACTCCAGCATACACAGCTACAACTTAGGTGATGTAACCGAACAAGCCTATTTCAATGGCTATGCCTCAAAGTCGAAGGCGGGGTCGGCGCCGTCCAAATTTTCAGCTAGAGCATTTTCGCGTTACATCGGCTCATATCCGGCATGGTCGAAGTAGTTGGC
>CALMGA010000152.1 GCA_937863205.1 uncultured Beijerinckiaceae bacterium
GGCCAGCGCCTTGAGGCCGGTGGTGATCTCGGTCAGCTCCTGCACGCGGTTGCCGTCCTTGGACTTGGAGCCCGACAGCAGCTGCAGGTAGTCGACGACCAGCAGGTCCAACCCGCGCTGCCGCTTCAGGCGGCGGGCCCGTGCGGTGAGCTGGGCGATCGAGATGCCGCCGGTCTGGTCGATGTAGAAGGGCACCTGCGCCATCTCGCGCGCGGCTTCCGCGACGCGGTGGAAGTCCTGCTCCGAGATGTCGCCGCGGCGGATCTTGTAGCCCGGCACCTGCGCCTGCTCCGCGATGATGCGGGTGGCGAGCTGCTCGGACGCCATCTCCAACGAGAAGAAGCCGACGATGCCGCCGTTCACCGTCTCGTGGGTGCCGTCGGGCTTCTGCCTGAACTGGTAGGCCTTGGCGATGTTGAAGGCGATGTTCGTCGCCAAGGCGGTCTTGCCCATGCCGGGACGACCGGCGACGATCACCAGGTCGGACGCCTGCAGCCCGCCCATCATCCGGTCGAGGTCGCTCATTCCCGTGGAGATGCCCGACAAGCCGCCGTCGCGCTCGAACGCCTTGGCGGCCATGTCGACCGCGGCGGTCAGCGCGTCCGAGAAACGCTGGAAGCCGCCGTCGTAGCGGCCGGTCTCGGCGATCGAATAGAGCTTGCGCTCGGCCTCCTCGATCTGCTCGCGCGGCGTGACGTCGACGGGGGCGTCGTAGGCGCCGTTGACGATGTCCTCGCCGATCAGGATCAGGTCGCGGCGCACGGCGAGGTCGTGGATGGTGCGGCCGTAGTCCTCGGCGTTGATGATCGCGGTGGCCTCGGCCGCGAGCTGCGCGAGGTATTGCGGCACGGTGATGCCGCCGATGTCGGCCTCGCCCAGGAACGTCTTCAACGTGATCGGCGTCGCCACCTTGCCGGCGCGGATGAGCTGCGAGGCGATGTCGAAGATGCGGCGGTGCAGGTCCTCCGAGAAGTGTTCGACCTTGAGGAAGTCGCTGACCCGGTCGAAGGCGTCGTTGTTGATAAGGATGGCGCCGAGCAGCGCCTGCTCCGCCTCGATGTTGTGCGGGGCGACGCGGTAGGCGGGCTCGGGGCCGGAGCGACGGGCGGCGGTGCGGCCGCCGGGATGATCGACAAGGCTCATGCCCTTCGCCTCGGACGCTGGCGGCGGGCCCGGCCGTCAGCGGACGGGCGGCTTCGCCATGGGGAAACAAGGCGGCAGACTAGCACGAAACGGCAACATCCGGTAAAGCCGTCGCCCTCGGGGCCCATCGCGCCGAGGCCGCGTGTCGGCGCTCAGGCGCTGCGGCGGTGCGGCTGCGGCTCGGCGAGCATCCGCCCCATCCTCGGGGGATGGCGCCGCGCCAGCTCGCGCAGGGGCAAGCAGGCTTCCTCCGCCGGCAGCGGCAGCCAGCTCGCGACGCGGTGCCGGATCGCCTGATCGAGGAAGGGGCGCCCGTTGTCGCCGTCGAAGGCGAGCTGCGGCATCAGCGCTCCGTCAAAGGCGCGGACCCAGAGAAGGAACATCTCGTGCGCTCCCTTTGCCGGCATGACCGCTGGCCCGCAGTCCACTTGGCTCGAATTCCACTTGGGAATCATGCCCCCGCGGGGAAAGGGGTGGCGCGCGAAGTCTCGCTCTCGCCCAACCGGGCGGCGCGGCAGTCAAGGCGGGGGCGTCGCAGGCGCGGAGCCTCGTCTCCTGCGACGGTTCGTCGAGGAACCGCGGGGAAAGCGGACGATTGCGGCGGCATGACCCGCATGCGCGCATCGGCATCCTCCCCGACAGTGTCCGCGGAACGCGCGGGCCGACGGTCGGCCGAGGCGGCCGCGCGCTCGTCGGTCGCTGGAGCCGTCGACGCATCTGAGGACGGCCGCGAGGCGGCGGAGGCGGTCGGGCTGTGCTACGTCAGCGACGACGGCCCAGGCATAACGCGCAGGCGTTCCGGCAAGGGCTGGCGCTTCCTCGACCCGCACGGCGGGACGATCCGCGACGCCGGGGAGCGGCGGCGCATCGAGGCGATCGGCATCCCGCCCGCCTACACCGACGTCTGGATCTGCCCCCGCGCGAACGGCCACATCCAGGCCACGGGCCGCGACGACAAGGGACGCAAGCAGTACCGCTACCACACGAAGTGGACGGCGGCGCGCGACGAGGCGAAGTACGCCCACATGGCGGAGTTCGGCCGGCTGCTGCCGATGATCCGCAAGCGCGTCGCGACCGACATGGCCAAGCGCGGCTTCGGTCGCGAGCGGGTGCTCGCCACCGTGGTGTCGCTGCTCGAGAAGACGCTGATCCGCGTCGGCAACGAGGACTACGTCCGCGACAACAAGAGCTTCGGCCTGACCACGCTGCGCAACCGCCACCTCGACATTTCGGGCTCGCACCTGCGCTTCGAGTTCAAGGGCAAGAGCGGCAAGATGTGGGACCTCGACATCGAGGACCGGCGCATCGCCAGGGTCGTGCGCTCGATCCAGGAGCTGCGCGGCCAGCACCTGTTCCAGTACGTCGACGAGGACGGCGCGCGGCGCCCGGTCGATTCCGGCGACGTCATCGACTACCTGCGCGAGGCCTCCGGCGGCGCCGACATCACCGCCAAGGACTTCCGCACCTGGGCCGGCACGGTGCTCGCCTCGATGGCGCTGGGCGAGTTCGAGAAGGTCGACAGCGAAGCGCTGGCCAAGAAGAACGTCAAGGCCGCGATCGAGAGCGTCGCCAAGCGGCTCGGCAACACCGTCACCATCTGCCGCAAGTGCTACGTGCACCCGCAGGTGATCTCGTCCTACCTCGACGGCACCCTGCTGGAAGACGTCAAGCAGGAGGTCGAGGCGGAACTGTGCGAGGACGCCGACCGGCTCAGGCCCGAGGAGGCCGCGCTGCTCGGGCTGCTGAGCCGACGCATCAGCCGCGACGTCAAGGCAGGCCGCGTCGCCTAGAGCGTCGGACCGCATCACGGACGCGGTTCGACGCTCTCACTCTCTGTTGGCGCATCAGCTTTTCCGAAAAGCGCTGCGCATTTTCCGGGCCGCTGCTCTAATGGAAGTTGCGGCCTTTCGGCAGCGCCTGCCGCAGGACCGTATCGGCCGGCGCACCGTCCCCGAACAGCGAAGGCATACCGGCCAGCTCGGC
>CALMGA010000153.1:0-7052 GCA_937863205.1 uncultured Beijerinckiaceae bacterium
GGCGGGGGGCGTCTGCAGGAACAGCGGCTTGGAGAAGTAATACCCCTGCGCGCAGCTGATCCGCGTCGCCGCCATCAGGTAGGCCAGTTCCTCATAGGTTTCCACGCCCTCCACCACGATGCGCATGCCCAGCGCATTGCCGAGCAGCTCGATCATCTTGAGGATGCTCTGGTTGCGCGGCTTGCGGTGGATGTCGGTGATGAAGGACCGGTCGACCTTCAGCTCGTCGGCGGTGATCTCGGCCAGCGCCGACAGCGAGGAATAGCCGACGCCGAAGTCGTCGATGGACACCTTGGCGCCGATCGCCCGGATGGTCGGCAGGATGCGGGTCTGGAAGTCTCCGGTGGCGAGGAAGGCTTCCTCGGTCAGCTCCAGGATGAAGCGCTCGGGATAGCCGGTCGCCACCAGGGCGTCGGCGAAACGCTCCATGAAGACGATGTCGCCGGCCTGGCGGGCGGCGACGTTGAGGCTGATGCTGGCGTTGGGGCCGAAGGCGTCGTTGATGTGATCGATCTGCTCGGTGACACGCTCCAGCACCATCAGCGCGATGTCGTCCATCATGCCCAGCTCGATGGCGAGCTTGAGGATCTCGCCCGGCGCGCGGATCTCGCCGTTGGTGTCCTGCCAGCGCAGCAGCACCTCCAGGCCCACGATGGTGTCGGTGCGGAAATCCACCTTGGGCTGGAAGGCGCAGCAGATGCGCTTGTCGCGGATGGCGAGGCGCAGGCGCTGCTCGATCTCCATGCGCTCGGCGGCGGCGTGGCCGAGGCGGGCGTCGAACAGGCAGACGCCGCCCTTGGTCGATCCCTTGACCCGGTACATGGCGGAATCGGCGTTGGCGCGCAGCACGTCGTAGCTGCGCCCGTGCAGCGGATACAGGCTGACGCCGATGGAGGCGGAGGAGAAGATCTCGTAGCCGTCGATGAAGAAGGGCTCGCGGAAGCGCTCGCACAGGCGCTCGATCTCGCGACCGGGTCTGTGAAGCTCGGTGACGGGCGTCGTCATCAGCACGAATTCGTCGCCGCCGATGCGGGCGAGGAGGTCGGTCGGGCGCATCGCGTCGGTGATGCGGCGCACGACCTTGGTGAGGAGCTGATCGCCGACGGCGTGGCCATGGTAGTCGTTGACGTATTTGAAGTTGTCGATGTCGATGAAGGACAGGGCGAAGGGCTGGCAGTCGGCGGCGATCATCGCCTTCACCGTCTGCTCGAACAGGTCGCGCTTGGGCAGGCCGGTGAGGTCGTCGTAGAAGGCGCGCCGGGTCAGCTCGGCCTCGACGCGCCGGTGCCGGGCGACGTCGATGGTGAGCGTCACGTCGTAGTCCTCGCCGTCGAGGCGGGCGAGGTGGGTCGATCGCTCGAAGCCGTCCTCCGCCTCGACGGCGGCGCCGGCGAGGCGATCGGCAAGGTCGTTTCGGACGAGCGTGCGGCCATCCCGATGACGGCTGATCGCGACGCCGAGCGGCAGTTCGGCGACGACGCGCGAAAGGACGCGCGCGCGCAGGTCCGCCTCGCAGGCCGAAGACCCGGGCGCTCCGACGTCGTCGTCGGGATCGACCAGAAACGTGACGGCCACGAGGCTCAGCGCCTGAGCAGCTGGTAGCGAGCCTGATCGAGCCGGCTGCTGGCTGTAACGAGTTCGCCGGTTTCGGCCGCCGGCGACGCGGCCGGCGGGACGGGCTGCGCGTCTTCGGGGCGCAGCTTGCGCCCGGTCACCGCCCGCCGCCAGCGGTCGACCACGTCCTGGATGAACTGGCCGTTGGCGACATCGGGCGCGCCGCCGCGGCTGTCGCCGACGGCTTCGGAGCGCAGCAGGTGCAGGTCCGGCAGGGTCTTGAACTGCATTCGGGCGGGGAACGGCACGCCCTCGCCGAAGCCGATCACCTCCCTGGTGCCGAGCGAGGGCACGAAGGCGAGCAGGTCGGCGGTGGCATCGCTGACGGCCGAGCGCAGCAGCGCCTGGTCGCGCTCGTTGGCCATGCGCATGGCGAACAGGGTGGCGCACTGCGAGATGATGTTGGGGTCGAGCTCGGACGGACGCTGCGACACCAGGCCGAGGTAGACGCCGTACTTGCGCCCTTCCTTGGCGATCCTGGACAGCGCCCGGCGGGTCGGGCCGAAGCCGATCGACTGATCCACGGCCGCGTATCGGTGCGCTTCCTCGCAGACGAAGAGCAGCGGCACGGCGCCGTCGCTCCACAGGCCGAAGTCGAAGGCCATGCGGCAGAGCACGCAGACCACCGCGTCGACGACCTCCACCGGCAGGCCGGCGAGCTGCATGATGGTGATCGGCCGGTCGGTGGCTTCCAGGCGGAACAGCTGGGTCAGCAGCTCGGCCATCGTGTCGCCGCCGACGTTGGCGTTCTCGAACATGAAGTCGTAGCGGGGATTGTTGCGGATCGTCTCGATGCGGCTCATCAGCCGGTGGTAGTTCATCCGCGACGCCCGGTTCTCCAGCTTGCCCATGCGCTCGTCGAGCAGGGCGACCAGATCCTGGAGGATGAAGGGCACGGGGGTGTCGACGGTGAAGCCGGTGCTCTTGGGATCGTTGCGCTTCAGCGACAGGCGATCGACCTGCTTGTAGCCGAGGTAGTTGCTTTTCGCGATCGGGATCAGCTCGGAAAGGATCTCCAGCTCCTCGTCGATGGCGGCGCGGCCGCCGTAGAGGATGTCCACGAACTCCTCGAAGTTGAAGAGCCAGAACGGCAGCTTGAGGTTGCGCGAATTCACGACGTTGGCTTGGTCGCCGAAGGAACGGCCGTATTCGTTGTGGCAGTCGAGCAGGAAAACGCGCAGGTCGCGGCGAACGGCCAGCACTTCGCGCAGGATGATGGCGACGCCCGACGACTTGCCGACGCCGGTCGAGCCCAGGATGGCGAAGTGCCGGTCGAGCAGGCGGTCGGCGTTGACCTGGGCCGGCATCGAGGGATCGTGGAACATGTGGCCGATGGTGATCGCGCGGGCGTCGCCGGCCTTGTAGATCAGGTTGAGGCGCCCGGCCGGCAGCAGGGTCACGGCATCGTCGATGCTGGGATAGCAAGACACGCCGCGCATGAAGCTGTCGGCGCCGTCGTCGCCGGTGCGGATCTCGCCGACGAGGTCGAGCGCAGCCGTCTGCCCTCCGGCGCCGCGGTGCACCACTTCCGTGACCATGCCGATCAGGCAGCCGCGGCCGGCATGGGCGCCGCCGACGACGACGGACAGGAAGCTGCCGACGGTGACCCTGTCGGACGGGTTGAGCGCCGGGCTGGCGCGCAGGCCGACCTCAGCCTTGGAGCCGCGCACCGCGGTGATGATGCCGACCGCCGCCTCGGGGCCGGAGAACTGCCTGCCGGAAACGTCCAAGACCGCTCCTCCTCGTCATTGCCGCATCGTAGCCTGACAATTGTTAAGGCCGGCTCTACGCGGCTGACGTTTGGGAAGGTTGCTTGAACCTCAAGCAGGTTTCGCAAAACTGCCCCGCGGTTTTGCGATGCGAACCTGCGGCATGGCAAAGGACCAGGCAGGTGAAGCGTTGGCCTGCCAGCGCGAACCTGCTTGGGCCGCTCGACCTCCGCCGGCCGATGCGGGCGTTTCGCGGCGCGGGGTCGGCCGCAGGCGCCCGGCTTGACCGGGACCACGGGAGCCGGTAACGAGACCCGATCCTGACGGGCCGAGGCCCGCTCGGGTCACGCACCCGTGGTCGCTGCGCGACCTGTCGTTTCCGCCGCGCCGAGGCACTCGGACGCGCGAGGGAAAAGAGGAGGGCGCGTTCCTCCGCCCCATCGGATGCCCCGTCGCCGGACCCCCCGGCAACCGGGTGCTCCGGCCGGTGGACGATCGAGGCGGGAACGGCCGGTGGCCGTCGCCCCGGCGCGCGCGTTCGCCGGCTTTCCCCATCGAGGAACCGCGATGACGAAGCGAGCCGAGTCCAAGTACAAGATCGACCGCCGCATGGGCCAGAACATCTGGGGCCGCCCAAAAAGCCCGGTGAACCGCCGCGAATACGGCCCGGGCCAGCACGGCCAGCGCCGCAAGGGAAAGCTGAGCGACTTCGGCACGCAGCTCAAGGCCAAGCAGAAGCTCAAGGGGTACTACGGCAACATTTCGGAGAAGCAGTTCCGCAAATACTACGCGGAAGCGATCCGCATGAGGGGCGACAGCGGCGACAACCTGATCGGCCTGCTGGAGCGTCGGCTCGACGCGGTGGTGTACCGCGCCAAGTTCGTGCCCACCGTCTTCGCCGCCCGACAGTTCGTCAACCACGGCCACGTCAAGGTGAACGGGCGCCGGGTCAACATTCCCTCGTTCCAGGTCAAGGTCGGCGACCTCGTCGAGCTGAAGGACTCGTCGCGCGAGATCCTGATGGTGCTGGAAGCCAAGGACTTGGCCGAGCGCGACGTGCCGGATTTCTACGACGTCGACCATTCCAAGATGAACGCCAAGATGACCCGGGTGCCGCTTCCCTCCGAAGTGCCCTACCCCGTTGTGATGGAACCCAACCTCGTCATCGAGTTCTACTCGCGCTAAGCCAAGGTGGCGAGGCCCTCGCCCACCTCGCGGTTCCACACGAGCGCGGCGCCGGCCACCACGTCGGCCGCCGCCAACTTGCGGAAGCGGATCGCGTCCAGCTCGCCGGTGAAGGCCGCGTAATCGGCGGCGCCGGCCAGCGTGGTTGTGCCGGCACAGGGGAAGAAGCCGGTCGGCTCGTTGTAATCGTAGACCATCAGGAAACGCCCGTCCGACACCGTGCCGTCGGGCAGGCCGACGCCGGGCGGACACGCCGTCCAGGTATGCGGCACGCCGGGCGCGATGGTGACCAGCGCGAGCGGCGGCACGATCAGCACTTGGCCGTTCAGCTCCACCAGGGCGACGCCGTTGAGCACCAGGATGCGCTCGGCGACGAGCCGGCGCGCAGCCGACCGGCTGTCGGCGCCGATGTGAATGTGCCGGGGCAGGCGCAGCTCGGCAGTGAAGGGGATGACGCCGAACTGCCCGGCGAGGCTTCCGCCCTCGCGGGGTTCGCCGCCCGCCAGTTCGTGCATCACCAGGGGAATGTCGGCGAAAGGCCGCTTGACGTCGGCGCCCTCGCCATGGGTGACGCGGCAACCGTTGTCGAGGCGCACGCCGTGCGCCGGGGGCGCGTCGGTTTCCATCATCGATCCTCCATCCGCCCGAGCGCGACGACGTTCACCGCGAGGCTTTCCTTAAGGTTCGCTCGGCACACTGGCCGCGTGGCGCCGGGCCGGGGGAATCCAAAGTGTTGCCGGAGGTCGCGACGCGCCTTGCCAGGTTTCGGCCGCGCAGGCTCGGAAGCGGGGCGGTCGCCGCGCTCGTCCTGCTGGCCTCGCTCGGCGCCTGCCGGGCCGGGCCGCCGTTTCTCGCCGATATCGCCTACGACGTCCATCCGCTCGACAAGCTCGACATCTACCGTCCGGCGGGATCGGCCGACGCGCCGTTCGTGGTCTTCATCCACGGCGGCGGCTGGTGGAACGGCGACAAGCGCTACCTTCCCGCCGGGGACGTCGCCTTCTTCACCGATCGCGGCATCGCGGTGGTGGCGATCAACACCCGCAACATCCCCGCCGCCCAGGACGATCACCTGTTCCCGCCGCTGCTCGGCCCGCTGCGCGATGCGCAAAGGGCGCTGCAGTTCCTGAGATACCACGCCAAAGCCTTCGCCCTGCAGGCGGACAAGGCGGCGCTGTGGGGCGATTCGGCCGGCGCGTTCGACGCGCTCTGGCTGGGGGTCGGGCCGGAGCGGGCCGAGGCCGCCTCGCTCGATCCCGTCGCGCGCCAGTCGACCCGCGTCGCGGCCATCGCCGCCGCCAACGCGCAGACGAGCATCGACCCCGCGCAGATGCGGGCCTGGGTCGGGCCGCGCTTGAACTACGGCGGGCACGCCTTCGGCCTGGCCGAGGCGGACTTCGCCGGCTTCCTCGCCCGCCGCGACGAGTTCGCCCGCTTCTACCCCGCCCTGTCGCCGGCCGCGCTGGTGTCGAAGGCGTCGCCGCCGATGTTCCTGCTCTACACCTATCCGCGCGACGAAGGGTCGGTGGACCCGATGTACTACGTGCACAGCCCCGATTTCGGCGCCAACTTCGCCCGGCTGGCGCGCGGGCGCGGCGCCCCCGTCACCTACCGCAACAGTGGGGATCCGGCAGCACGGGTGGAGATGATGCGCTTCATCGCCGCCGCACTGGGGGCGAAATAGACGAATGGTGCGTCACACCCAGATGTGCGCAGTAGCTTGCGCCTCGAATCCGACGTGGCACAACGACTTGACGCATCAGTTTAACGTTTCGGATCGGGGGCCGATCCCCGTTGTGATGATTCAGGTCGCGGCAGCCCGTTCGAGCGTCGCCGATCGATCGGGACGGCGCTCGAAGCGGGCGCGGAGCAGGCGCTGCATCGCCCGCTCGGGGTAGCGCATGATCGCCCAGCTCGACAGGCCGACGATGAGGAGCGCGGCGCCCAGGGTCTCGCCGCGCGACAGGCCGCGCGCGGCCAGCGCCGGCACCAGCACCATGCCGAGCACGTAGTGGTTGAGGTAGAGCGGATAGCTCAGGCGGCCCATCTCCCGCACCGGACCGGCCCAGCGTCGCCTCCCCGCCGGCACGGCGCCCCCGGCAACCACGCTGGCCAGGATCACGCCCAGCGCCGACCACCACAGGATCAGCGAGATGGCGACGTCGCGCAACCCGCCGTGATCGGTGGCGATCTCCAGCGAGCAGAAAAGCGCCAGCGCGGCAAGCGTCATCAGCCGGCGCCGGGTGAGGCCGACCTCGAAGGCGTGCCACACCAGCATGCCCAGCGCGAAGAACACGCCGTGACGCAGCAGCAGCACCTTGCAGGGGAAGCGCTGGCACAGGGCGGCGAGGTGGGCGAGGCGCGGGTCGGCGTCGGCGCCCAGCATCGCCGCCGCCATCACGACCAGGAACAGGGCGCTGACCAATCCGAGCGCGCGGGCGACGGCATCGATGCGACCGAAGCCCTCGCGCAGCAGCACGACGAAGACGAGAAGGTAGAACACCGCCTCGACCACCAGCGTCCACACCACGCCGTCGATGTAGG
>CALMGA010000153.1:7062-8641 GCA_937863205.1 uncultured Beijerinckiaceae bacterium
GGGGAAGCGCTGGCACAGGGCGGCGATGCTGGGCGCCGACGCCGACCCGCGCCTCGCCCACCTCGCCGTCGATGTAGGGACCGACCGGCGACAGGGTCGCCGAGCGCGCGAAGGCGGCGAGGAGGGGGCCGAGCGGCTCCCCGGTGGCCCGCGCCGCCACCGCGATCAGTCCGCACAGCCACAGCGCCGGCAGCACGCGGATCGCCCGGTTGGTCAGGAACCGGCGCGGCGTCGCGCCCTTGGCGCTGGCGGCGATCACCAGCCCCGAAATCAGGAAGAAGATCTCGACGCCGATCGAGCCGATGTTCTCCATGCCGCTGAGAAAGGGAAAGGCGAGCGCGTCGCCGCTGGCGCGGGCGGTGGCGTCCGCCCAGCCGAAGGCTCCGAAATGGTCGGCCACGACGAGGCCGGCGGCGAAGAAGCGGAGCAGGTCGAGGCCGAGGTAGTGTACGCCAGCTCGCATCTTTACCTCCGCTCAACCACGACGAACCCAAGCAGGTCGCGGGGCGAACGCAAGCGAAGCTCTTGCTTAACTTTAACGCGGCGATGGGTCGGGGCCAGCTCGTCCCGACGGCTCGGGCGGTGCCTGAGCGGGCGGCGCCAACTGTTTGAGAAAACCGGCGAAACGCATCAGGCCCTCCGGCCAGGGACCATGGCCGCTGGTGCCGTCGAGGCGTCCGGAGGCGCCGGCATCGACGAGTTCGGCGCCCCACGCCCGCGCCATCGCCTCGCTCGCCGACCAATCGGCCTGTGGATCGTCGCGGCTCGCGACCAGCACGGCCGGGAAGGGTAATCGCGCGAGACCGGCCGGACCGAACCCCATCGTCCGCGCCGCCTCGGGCGAGGGCGCGGCGACGAGAAAGGCGCCGGCCAAGCGCCCGGCGAGGCGCTCGGCCGCGCCGGCTACCGCGAACGCGCCGAGGTCGTGGGCGCCCAGCACCACCGGCCGTTCCGCCGACATCACCGCCGCGACGAGGCGGTCCGTCCAGCCGGCAAAGGATCCATCGCCAGATGCATCCCCGGGCGGCACGCGCCGGGCAGTCGGCAGCCTCGCCTCCCAGCGCGCGTACCAATGCCCGGACGAGGCGTCACCGGCATCTGCGATGCCGGGCAGGATCAGGATGTCGACGTCGGATGTGCGCATCGCCCCGGAGATAGCGGCGGCGGCGTCATCCGCAAGCGCGGCCAGTCAGTCGGCCCCGCGCTTTGCGTCTCCCTTGGCGTCTCCCTTGGCGTCTCCCTTGGCCTCGCCTTTGGCTTTGGCGAGAGCGGCGGCGCATCCCGCCTCGTCGCCCTTCTTGGCCGCGTTCCGGGCGTCGTTGAGGCTGACCTTGGCGTTCATCACGTCGGAGCCGCCGCTGCCGGCCGCCGCGGCGGCCTTGCTGTCGCCGACGCCGCCCCCGGTGGCGGCGCTGGGCTGGTCCTCCACCGGCGTGCCGGTCGCCTTCGCGGCCTGGGTGGTGGCGCCGCGGGCGGCGGCGTCCTTCTGCCCGCCCGAGTACGCGGCGATGGCGTCGTGCCCTTGGGAGGGCGTCTTCGCCTCCAGGGACGCGACCTCGTCGGCGCAGGCGGCGAGCGC
>CALMGA010000154.1:0-2331 GCA_937863205.1 uncultured Beijerinckiaceae bacterium
CGCGCGCACGCCGCCCCGTTCCGCCTGCGGGTCGTCGGCGTGGCCGAAGATCCGGCGACCGGCTCGGCCGCCGCCGCCTTCGCCGGCGTGCTCGCCGCCGAAGCGGCCCGCGTCGGCTCGCCCCTGCCCGATGGCGACCATGACTGCCGCATCCGCCAGGGCGTCGAAATGGGCCGACCCAGCCGCATCGGCCTCGCCTTCAGCCTCGCCGGCGGCCGCCTCGTGTCCACCACGGTCGGCGGGGAAGCGGTGATCGTCGGCGAGGGCGTGCTCAACCTGTGACCTCGGACCCTTTAAGCGCGCCCGCCGCGGCGATCACCACCGCCGCCGTGGCCGGCATCGACGGCCGCGTCGTGTCCTACGACTGGCCGTTTCCGCGCGCGCAGGCCGGGCGCATCGAGGCGTGCTGGGACAGGCTGCGCGTCGACAAGCCCGGCCTGTTCGATGGCCGCGTGCTGATGTCCCGCGCCCCCCGCCTCGTCGATGGACGCCTTTCGTGCGACGCCTTCGTGACCGGCTACAAGCCATTCCTGTGCTGGCGCGAACTCGGCTACCCCGCCGGGGACGAGGCGGTCGTCAACCTGTTCGCCATGCCGGCGCTGCGCTCGGCCGACGGCGCCTTCATGCTTGGCCGCATGAGCGCCGGCACCGCCAATGCCGGGCGGCTGTATTTTCCCGCCGGCACGCCCGAGCCGGCCGATGCCGGATCCGACGGCCGCATCGACTTCGAGGCGAACATCCTGCGCGAACTGGCCGAGGAAACCGGGCTCACCGCCGCCGACGTCGCCCTCGACCCCGGTTGGACGATCGTGTTCGCCGGGCCGCTCGTCGCCTGCATGAGGGTCGCCCGCTCCCCGCTGCCGGCCGACCCGCTGCGGGCGAAGGTCGCCGCTTTCATCGCCGCGCAGAGCGACCCCGAACTCGACGACCTGCACGCGGTCGCGAGCCCGGCCGACTTCGATCCGGTCCGCATGCCGGCCTTCATGGTGCATTACCTGCGCGGCGTGCTGACCCGCGGACCTTAGGTCTGGGCCCGACGAGCTTGGCCGTGTGGATGTCCGCAGTGGGTGGGAAGCGACCAGACTGCTTTCGCGGGAAGGGCCCCAGGGATCGGACGATTTCGGAAGGGCCATTTGGCCTGTGTTGGTTCAACGCTGCCCAGATACCGATGAAAGCATTATTCAATCGCTCACATCGTTGGACTGACATATACGATTTGATTATAGCTGGGACTGCTCAACGATGATGCAATGTGCGGTACATCACAGATTTCGCGAGTGATGAATTTTAATAAGATTGTCGAACACGGTACTTCGTGCCATGGCGTCTGGCGGAGCAGTCATGATCATCGATAATAAGACGATCCGGCCTTTCGGTCGCTTCGGCTCCAGATATCGAGTTAACCGTCTGGGTCTCTACGCCTACCGTGTGGGATGGTGCGTATCAATAGTCTCTACGACAGTAGTTATTATAGAGTGTGCTATGGAGATCAGAAGAGAATATATATATCTGACTTTAATAGCGGCTTTATTGCTAGCCAATATCTTCACCGCTATTGCGGTTGAGAACGGATCGCGGGTGCAAGCTGAAGTTTCTCCCCGCTGAGGCCGGTTTGCCTCCGCTGTTGGCGCTCGATCCAACGACCTATTTTGCTGCACTTGGGTTTGTTTGCGTTATGACTTAGGCGGACCGACCGTACAGCAGTTCGCTATGACTCGCCGGAAATATGAAAATCCGACTACTTAAACCGAACAGACCGTCGATCATCGGCGGGAGGCGTGATGCTGAGCCCTCTATATCCGCTTTGAGCGAAGCGGCCTGGAGGCTCTATGGCGGCGTTGGGTCGCGAGCGGCCTTCTCAAGCCGGTCGCGTCGAGCCCTACGCCCGGTAACCGTGCCGGGCCTTGGAGGCGGCAACGATGGCATGGGCGTCGCCGCCGCGTCCGGCCGAGCAGGCGCTGGCCGCGCGGTTGAGGTCGCGCTCGATCTGGTCGTAGATCTTCTGATCGACGTTGCCGGTGTCGAGGTCGCCCTTCACCACGGCCTGGAAGCCGTCGATCTCGCCCGAGCACGGCGCGCCGGGCGGCAAGCGGAAGGCAGAGTTGGCCGCCGGTGCGACGAGCGACGTTTGCGGGCCGGCCAGCCCGCCGCCGGTCTCGTTGCAGCCGGCCAACATGCCGGCCAGTCCGAGGAGGCTCGCGGCCAGCACGAGGCCCGGCGCGGACGTGCCGGCTATGGAGACGAACAGCGCTGACCGCGACATGGCGACCTCCCGTCCTTGCACCCTGGCCCAAGGCATCCCGGCGCAAGGCATCCCGGCGCAAGGCATCC
>CALMGA010000154.1:2431-19751 GCA_937863205.1 uncultured Beijerinckiaceae bacterium
CAAGGCATCCCGGCGCAAGGCATCCCGGCGCAAGGCATCCTAGCCCAAGGCGTCGCGGGCGGATAGCATAAGGGTGGCACAGGCGATGCTGGCAGGACGCGGGCGGGCCCGAGCTTGCCATGCAACGGAGCCTGAGAAACCCGCATGACCAGCCGCATCATCGCCGTCGCGCCTTTCGACCTCGTGGTGTTCGGCGGCACCGGCGACCTCGCCTACCGCAAGCTGTTCCCTTCGCTGTTCCTGCGCGACGTTGCCGGCGCCTTCACCGATCCCGTCCGCATCATCGGCGTGTCGCGCAAGGATTATTCCGTCGAGCGCTTCTGCGAGACCGTCGCCGATGCTCTCAGGACCTACGTGCCGGCCGAGGATCTCGAAGGGCCGGCGCTGCCGCGCTTCCTCGACCGGTTGCGCTTCGCCCGCGTCGACGTGCGCGGCGAGGCGGGGTGGGCCGAGCTGAAGGCCCTGATCGCCGACGGTCGCGACCGCGTGCGCGCCTTCTACCTCGCCACGGCGCCGGAGCTGTTTGGCCCGATCACCCACAAGCTCGCCGAACACGGGATGCTGACCGCGCAGACGAGGGTCGTGCTGGAGAAGCCGATCGGCAAGGACCTCGCCTCCGCCCAGGCGATCAACTCCGGCGTCGGCGCCGTGCTGGACGAGGATCGCCTGTACCGCATCGACCATTACCTCGGCAAGGAAACGGTGCAGAACCTGATGGCGCTGCGCTTCGCCAACCTCCTGTTCGAGCCGATCTGGAACAAGGCGCACGTCGACCACGTCCAGATCACGGTGGCGGAAACCGTCGGCGTCGAAGGGCGCGGCGCGTATTACGACACCGCCGGCGCCCTGCGCGACATGCTGCAGAACCACATCCTGCAGCTGCTCTGCCTCGTGGCGATGGAGCCGCCGGCCGCGATGGAGGCCAATGCGCTGCGCGACGAGAAGCTGAAGGTGCTGCGCGCCCTCAAGCCGATCGACGACAGCAACGTGCGCTCCCTGACCGTGCGCGGCCAGTACAAGGCCGGCGCCATCGACGGCAAATCCGTGCCGGGCTACCTCGACGAGCTGGACGGCACGAGGGAAAGCGCGACCGAAACCTTTGTCGCCCTCAAGGCCGAGGTGCAGACGTGGCGCTGGGCCGGCGTGCCCTTCTATCTCAGGACGGGCAAGCGGCTGCCGACCCGGCATTCGGAGATCGTGATCCACTTCCGCGCCGTGCCGCTGTCGATCTTCGGGCCAGCGGCCAGCCTCGTCAACAACCAGCTCATCATCCGCCTGCAGCCCGACGACGGCGTGCAGCTCAACCTGATGATCAAGGATCCGGGGCCGGGCGGCATGCGCTTCCGCGAGGAATCGCTCAACCTCAGCTTCAAGGACGCCTTCAAGGGCCGCAACCCCGACGCCTACGAGCGCCTGCTGATGGACGTGATCCGCGGCAACCAGAGCCTGTTCATGCGCCGCGACGAGGTCGAGGCGGCGTGGATGTGGGCCGACCCGATCCTGGACGCGTGGTCGCGCATCATCCAGCCTCCGCAGGGCTACACGGCCGGGGCCTGGGGGCCGTCGGCGTCGGTCGCCCTGATCGAGCGCGACGGGCGCACCTGGCACGAGGCGCCATCGCTGTGAGGCACGCCTCCGTTATCCGGAGTAACGTCTCAGGCTGTAGTCTGGCACTCTTGGCGCCGGACCGGTAGGTCAAGATGGTTTGACCGAGAGCGTAGCACGAATGGTCTCTGCTGTTATGGTGGCTAACCACTAGATATTGCGATTGTGAGTGCTTCGGCCATAGGACAAGAAGCATGGTTCGGATCAGCAGTTCCATCCGACGAATCTTAGAAGCCGTAACCGGTTCGCGTCCACGCGCACAGCGAAACTGGACCGAGATCTGCCGCGATTGCGTCCGCGGGAATCTGCAATCTTTGCATCGAGTTCTGGCCGAGAGCGGCTACCCCCATGAAATGCTGGAGATGCGGGATGCGGAAGGTGCTCTGAAGGCGGCGCAATCGATCGGGCGGGAATCGGGTTTTACACCTGTCTTACTTGTACCCGACGACTGGAGCCTCTTCGAAACAGCGATCTTCACTGACGCCGTCGAGCGAGCCGGAACGGCAATTGCTTCCATTGGCAGGACCGATGCGGATGTAATGCAGTACGCAATCAATCATCTCAAATCTCTTTACTCAGGAGCAGAGGTCCTGCCGCAATTCGATCCAAAGAACATTGTACTCACAACAGTCCCTGATGAGTTCTCGAAGACGATGCGAGCAACTCACCCTTCAGAATTCGCTCCGGGCGAGCTTTGGTATTCAGAAGTCGCTCTCGTCCGTGTCCCAACTTCCCGAAACTGGGAATTGCCATTGATTTTTGATTTGTCGGATAACATGGGTGTTTATGGATCATTAGAGCTTGCGTCAGTGTGTAAATATTGGCGGTGCAAATATGGAATGGAGATCGTTGCGCTAGAAACTTTGGGCATAGAATTCTTCTTGAGGCAGAAATCGATGTCCATCTTCGATGCAGCCAATCTACGATGGGAAATGCATTTAATGGGCACAACAAGGGATGATGAGCCTTTCAATCAAGAATGGGTCAATGGTGAGATTCAGAGAGTCTTGTCGAGCGACTATGTTTTTCTTGACTTAAGTGGTGTCTAAGAAGTGTCTCAAGTCGTCAGGAACCCCGGCGTCGGGTATCCAGGAGCCACGACGCCATCCAGGGCACTCCTGCGAAAACACAGGAGGCGAAACTGGAGTTGGAAGTGATAGACTTCGAAATGAAACATCGTCCTATCTGGCGCTGCCGGTGAGCGGCACGCAGAGGTAGCTAACCTTGATCTCCGGCTGGGGATGGATCGCCACCGCTTTGGCGGCGGACTCTCGGCACGCCTCCATGGACAGGAAGTGCCCGACGTCGAGCGAGGTGATCCCGGTCGGCCCGGCGCCGCCGCCGACCTGGGCGAGAAGAACAAGAACGACGATCTGGGCCAACGAGCGCCTCCGCCTCCGCGGCTGATGTCGACCGGCAACGCGCGTCGGCGCGATCCGATCGTCCGCCGCAGGGTCGCAGCGTAGGTTTCGCGGCGCGACTGCGTTGACAAGCGGCGGCGGAGTTACACCCGCGTTCATCAAGCGGATGTATTCTCCGTGGCGCGACGGCCCGAATCGATCCGTTCGGCCAGCCGTCTTCAGGCCTGTGAGTCCGGCCCATGGCGTTTGAGCTTGCCCTCGGTCTTGTTGCCCTGACGCGCTTCGGCTACGGCCCGCGCGGGGACGGCGATGCCGCCGTAGCCGGCGCCGACCCGCGCGGCTTCCTGCGCGCGGAACTCGCTCAGCCGGGCATCGCCCTGCTCGGCGGGCCGGCCCTGCCGAGCACCCGCACGGCCGCGCAGCTGTTCTTCAAGGATCAGGCCGAGCGCAGGGCCGAGCGGGAGCGCGCCGCCGCCTCCGTGGAGCGAAGCCGGCAATCGGCCGAGCTTGTTCGCCTGTCGCCGGTGTTCGCCCGGGCCGAGGCGATGGCCGTGCCGGCGGCAGGAGCGCCCCTCACCGTCACGCCGGCGAGCCCGATGCCGGCCAGCCCGACGCCGGTCAAGCCCGCGCCCTCGCCCGAGGCGACCGTGTTCCGCGACGAGGCGCTTGCCCGCATCCGCCGGGCGGTCGAGGCCCGCGCCGGCTTCGCCGAGCGGCTCGTCGCCTTCTGGTCCAACCATTTCTGCGTGTCGGCCAACAAGGGCGGCATCGCGCGCGTCACCTGCGGCGCCTTTGAGCGCGAAGCGATCCGCCCGCACGTCCTCGGCCGCTTCAGCGACATGCTGCTGGCCGTCGAAAGCCATCCGGCGATGCTGCACTTCCTCGACAACGCCCAGTCGGTCGGGCCCGCGTCGAAGGCCGGCAACAACGGCCGGCGCGGCCTCAACGAGAACCTCGGCCGCGAGATCATGGAGCTGCACGCGCTCGGCGTCGGCGGCGGCTACACCCAGGGCGACGTCACCAACCTCGCCCGCATCCTCACCGGCTGGACCTTTGTCGGGCCGCAGGGGATGCTGGGCGAGCCCGGCGCCTTCACCTTCAATGCCAACGCCCACGAGCCGGGGCCGATCGCCTTGCTCGATGCCACCTATCCCGAGGATGGGGTCGCGCAGGGGCGGGCGGCGCTTCTCGCCATCGCCCGCCGGCCGGAAACGGCGCGCTTCATATCCGCCAAGTTCGCCCGCCATTTCCTCGGCGACGCACCGCCGCGCACGCTCACCGACCGGCTCGCCAAGGTGTTCCACGACACCGACGGCGACCTCCGCCAGCTCGCCCTCGCGCTCGTCGACGCGCCGGAGTCCTGGGACCGCAGGCCGGTGCGCATGCGCTCCCCCTACGAGTTCGTGGTCGGCGCCCACCGCCTGCTGCAGCGGCTGCCCGAGGAGCCCGGCGCGGTGCTGGGACCTCTCAACCTGATGGGCATGCCCTTGTGGACGCCGCCCGGCCCCAACGGCTTCTCCGACTCGACCGCCGCCTGGGCCACCCCGGAAGGCATGAAGCTGCGCCTCGACTACTGCGCGCAGCTCGGCCAACGCTTGCGCGAGCCGCCCAACCCCAGCGACCTGCTGGAAGCCCTGTGCGGCGGCGCCCCCTCGCCCGAAACGCGGACCGCCGTCGCCCACGCTGAATCCCGCCAGCAGGGCTTGGCCCTGCTCCTGATGTCGCCCGAAATGCAGCGGAGCTGAGAACGCCATGGGTTCGCACCGCATCCTCCCGCATCCGTTCGTCCCGCACCTGTCCCGGCGCGGTGTTCTTGCCGCCGGCGGAACCCTGTTCGGCTCGGCGATGCTGCCGAAGATCGCCTCCGCCGCCGGTGCGCGCGACCCCCGCCTGATCGTGCTGGTGCTCCACGGCGCGCTGGACGGCCTCGCCGCCGTCGGCCCGGTCGGCGATCCCGATTACGCCTCGCTTCACGGCTCCCTGGCGATGGAGCGCGGCGGCGCCCATCCCGGTCTGCCGCTCGATGGCTTCTTCCTGCTCAATCCCGGCATGGCGAACTTCGCCCGGCTTTACCGCGCCGGACAGGCGAGCGTGGTGCACGCCGTCGCCACCAACTACCGCGAGCGCTCGCACTTCGACGGGCAGGACGTGCTGGAAAGCGGGATGGCCGCGCCGGGCTTCACCGAATCGGGCTGGCTCAACCGAGCCGTCGCGGCGATCCCGGCCGGCGAGCGGGTCGCGAAGTTCGGCGGTGCCGTCGGCGGGCTGGCGGTCGGGGCGGCGACCCCGATCATCCTGCGCGGGCGCGCCCCCGTGCTGGGCTGGGCGCCGGAAACCCTGCCGACGGCTGGCGAAGACCTCGCCCGCCGGGTGCTCGCCCTGTACGGCGAAACGGATCCCCTGCTCAATCTGGCGATGCACGAGGGGCTCGACGTCGACCGCATCGCCAAGAACGGCTCCAGGAGCGGGGGCGAGTCGACTGCCGCCAAGCCGGAGACGATGAAGCCGAAGGGCGGCCCCGGCTCACCGTCCGGCATGCGGGTCGCGGCGGAGGGCGCCGCCAGGCTGCTCGCCGCGCCCGACGGCCCGCGCGTCGCCGCCCTGGTGTTCGACGGCTGGGACACCCATGCCGGCGAGGGCGGCGCCACCGGGCGCCTGATGCAGCTCCTGGGCGGACTCGACGAGGCCTTCGCCGCCTTCGAAACCGGACTTGGTCCGGCATGGCGCGACACGGCGGTGGTGGCGATCACCGAATTCGGCCGCACCGTTCACGTCAACGGCACCAACGGCACCGACCACGGCACCGGCACGGTGGCCTTCCTCGCCGGCGGCATGGTGCGCGGCGGTCGCGTCATCGCCGACTGGCCGGGCCTGAAAGCGGCGCAGCTCTACGAGAATCGCGACCTCAGGCCGACGACCGACCTCCGGGCCGTGCTGAAGGGCCTGCTCGCCGAGCAGTTCGGCCTGTCGCCGGCCGTGCTGGGCACGGCCGTGTTCCCCGGCACCCTCGCGGTCAAGCCGATGCGCGACCTGATCGCCGCCTGAACGGCTTGCCATCGATGGCCAGAGCATCGGACCGAAAAGTGCGCAGCGGTTTTCGGATCAATCCGATGCTCTAGTCGGCGAGGCGGATGGACTTGATGACCAGGGCGGCGCGGTCGTCCGTCGACCCCGACTCCTGTTGCATCACGAACGCCGTCTCCTTGTTCAGGGCGAAGTTGAGGAACTGCACGTCGACCGGCTTGCCGGCAAGGGTCGCGCCGTAAAGCACGGCCGAGTTGAAAGGCAGCGGGGCCGCAGCGGGCTTGTCCGTCGGCTTGGTGGCCGTGTCACTCTTCGCCGGCGGGCCGGGGGGAGGCGCCATGGTGATCGGCGGCGGTTGGTTGATCAGGGCCATGGAGGGAATCGAGGACGGGGCCGGGGCAGCGGCTTGCGGCTTGATCAGCGTGCCCAGGCCGTTGTTGCCGGCCGCCTTGTGCGGCACCTTGGCATTGGGATCGAAGGTGACGCCGAAGGCCACCATGCGCTGCGTCGCCGCCTTCTGCCAGCCGGCAAGGTCGGCCTTGCTGCGCTTCACCACCGCGGTGACGATGACGGACGTGCGGTCGGGGGCGCGCAGCTCCAGGCCCGAATCGACCGGCGTCATCGTCCAATCGTCGGGCACGTCGAACATCACGAGCGGCTTGGCTTCGGGAAGCTTGATCGTCCTGGCCGAGGTCGCGCCCGGCAGGGCGACGAGCAGGATCGAGGCTGCGATGCCAGCGGCCGCGGTCCGGGCGGTCGCGATTGGAACGTCGGTCGATCGGGATGTGTGCCGCCGTCCGGCGGCGGGATGAAAGCGCATGGAAACCTCCCGGTTCGTCTGGGCGCGCGGGCGCATGATCTGGGAGCCGGCTATGGCCAAAAGAAGTCGAACTCCCGGCATCCGTCAGATCAGATCCTCGATCCGGATCGGCAGGCGGCGGATGCGTCGGCCGGTGGCGGCATGGACGGCATTGGCGATCGCCGCGTTGACGCCGATGATCGCGATCTCGCCGATGCCCTTCACCCCGGCCGGGTTCACCTCGCGGTCGTCGTCGGCGACGAAGACCGCCTCCACGCTGGGCACGTCGGCGGCCGTGGCGACGAGGTAGTCGGCGAGGTCGGCGTTGGTGTAGGCTCCGCTCGCTGGGTCGATGTCGCTGGCTTCCAGCAGCGCCGACCCCACGCCCCAGATCATGCCGCCGATGAGCTGGCTGTGGGCGGTTAGCGGGTTGAGGATTCGTCCGCCGGCGAAGGCGCCGACGAGGCGGCTCACCCGGATCTCGCGGGTGCGGGCGTGCACGCGCACTTCGGCGAACTGCGCCCCGAAGGCGGCGGCGATCCGCCCGCCGCCGAGCTGGCTGAGCTGGGTGTGCCCGGCGGCGAGCTTGGCCGGGGCATCGGGCGCGGAGCCGTCGGGCAGGTGGGTGACGGTGACGCTCGCAACGCCTTCCCTTCCACCGCGCCCGTCCCCGCTTCGTTTGGCCAGCAGTTCGCCGCAGGCCTGGTCGAGCGCGTTGATGAGCGAGGTCGTGGTGGACGAGCCGCCCGAGATGCCGGCCGGCGGCAGGTCGCTGTCGCCGAGCTTCACGGCGACGCGATCGATCGGCATGCCGAGCGCCTCGCTCGCCCGACCCGCGAGCAGGGTTGTGATGCCGTTGCCGATTTCGTGCTGGGCCGTTTCCACCAGGGTGCCGCCGCCGGCGGTGAGGCTGACGCGGATCGCCGCGGGGGCGATCTTGGTCGGCCGCACCGAACTGGCGCAGCCGGCGCCGACCAGCCAATCGCCGTCGCGGCGGCCGCCGGGCGCGGCGCCCGCCGCCTCGGCCCAACCGAAGCGCCGGGCCGCCTCGTCGAAGCAGCGCATCAGCGGGCGCGTGGTGTAGCGGTGCCCCGTCACCGGGTCGGTCGCCGTGTCGTTGCGCCGCCTGAACTCGATGGGGTCGAGCTTCAGCTTGGCCGCCAGCTCGTCCATCGCGCATTCCAGCGCGAACAGGTAGGGCACTTCCGGCGGGGCGCGCATCGGACCCGGCGTGTTGCGGTCGACCCGTCCGATCCGCTCCTGCGTCACCACGTTGGGGCAGGCATACAGGCCGCCGGAAACGTCGGTGCCCTGCATGGCGAAGGTGTCGAAGCGGGACGTGGCGACGGTGGCGGTATGCGACAGGGCCGTGAGGCGTCCCCCCGCGTCGGCGGCGAGCGTGATCGCGTGGCGGCTTTCCGGTCGGTGGGTCGCGATCGTGAAGCCCTCGGCGCGGGTCGGCGCCAGTTGCACCGGCCGCTTCAGCAGCTTGGCGGCCAGGGCAACCAGGGCGGTGTGCTGCGAGAGGTCGAGGCGCGACCCGAAATGGCCGCCGACGAGGCGGGACACCACGCGCACCCTGTCGGCGGGGATGCCGAGTTGTTGGGCGAGACCGTTCTGCAGACCGCACACGAAGCGGGACGGCTCGTGCACCGTGAGGTGCTCGCCTTCCCAGGCGCAGGTGGTGGCGAAGAGTTCCAGCGGATTGTGGTGCTGGACGGGCGTCTCGTAGGTCGCCTCGACGGTGGCGGCGGCGCCGGCGAGACCGGCGGCGAGGTCGCCGACCCGCCCATCCTTGTGCGCCGGCTTGACAACGGCGAGCGGCTGATCGCGGTCGGTCCTGGCGAGCCGGAAGGTCCCGGCCTCGGCCTGCAGCGTCACCGCTACGGCCGCCGCACCGGCCGCCGCCGCCACACCGGTGTCGGCCACCACCAGGGCGACGATCTGGCCGGGATAGGCAACGGTCGCCGAGGCCAGCGGTCGCCATGTCGAATTGGCGTAGCCGCCGCTCATCGCATGCCCGACCGGACGCACCGCCTCGCCGAACGTGCTCCCCTCGAAGGGCGTGTCGTGCGTCACGACGGCGAGCACGCCGGGCATCGCCCGCGCGGTCGCGAGGTCGAGCGAGAGCAGCCGGCCCTTGGTCGGCGCCCGCACCAGCGCCGCATAAGCCATGCCCGGCAGAAGCGTGTCGGACTCGTAGCGGGCCTGCCCCGTGACCTTGAGGGGACCTTCGACGCGGGTGCGCGGCGGACCGAAGCCTGGATCATGTGTCATGTCCGGCCCAACGCACCGGCCCGCCTGCGGACGCGTGCCGCGACGATCAAAGCATCGCGATCCCGATCACCTCAGAAGCGCACGGTGCTCAGCAACAGGCTGGTTTCGCTCGCCACGATGCCCTCCACGGCCCGGATCTGGTCGAGCGCCGCGCCGAAGGCGGCGAGGTCGGGCGTTTCCAGTTCCGCGACGAGGTCCCAGCGCCCGTTGGTGCTGTGCGCCGCCTTGACCGCCGCGATCCCGCGCAGCGCCGCGAGCACGGTGCCCGACCGGCCGCCGGCGATCTCGATGGTGGTGACGGCGCGGACGCGGGCGCCCTCGTCGCCGCCCTCGACGCGCACGGTGAAGCCGAGCAGCGTGCCTTCCGCCTGCAGCCGCTCGATGCGGTTCTGGACGGTGCCGCGCGACACCTTGAGCGCCTTGGCCAGCGTCGCCGTCGGCGCGCGGGCGTTCTCGCGAAGCAGGGCGATCAGGCGGCGGTCGAGATCATCCACGCAAGCCTGTCCCGGCATCCTTCATTGGCGGATCGTCAATCAGCGTTGCCGATCTGCGAAACCATACCGCGATTTCGCGCAGGTCGCGTGCTTCTCGCTGGCGGCACTTTCCGTCACCTTGCGCCGGCTTACAGGGGGAAAAGTATGGCGCCGCTGTTCCTGATGGTCGATCCCGCTCATTTCGCCGTCACCTATGCCATTAATCCGTGGATGTCGCCGGCGCTGTGGCAGGCCGATCGCGAGGGCCTGTTCGCCGCCGCCCGCATCGCCTCGGGCAACCTCGCCGACGCGCTGCGCTTGGCGGGGGCGGAGATCGAGATGGTCGCCGGCGTACCCGGGGCGCCCGACCTGGTGTTTCCCGCCAACGCCGCCGTGGTGCTCGACGGCCGCGTCCTGCTGGCGCGCTTCCTGTGTCCCGAGCGCCAAGTCGAGGAGCCGGTGTTCCAGCGCGCCTTCGCCGACCTGCGCGCGCGGGGCCTCGCCGGCGAGGTGGCGACCCTGCCCGACGGCGCGGTGCAGGAAGGCGCCGGCGACGCGATCTGGGACGCGACGCGCTCGCTGTTCTGGGCCGGCCACGGCCAACGGTCCAACCGCGCGGGGGTCGAGGCCGTGGCCGCCTTCTTCGGCCGCGAAACCGTCGCCCTGGAACTGGCTACGCCGAAGTTCTACCACCTCGACACCTGCTTCTGCGTGCTGCCGGGCGGCGAGGTCCTGTTCTATCCCCCGGCCTTTACCCCGCAATCGCAGCGCGCGATCCGCGAGCGCGTCGCGCCCTCCCTGCTGATCGAAGCCTCCGACGAGGATGCCGCCCGCTTCTGCGTCAACGCCGTCGCCCTGGATCGCACGGTCATCATGGCCACCGCCGCTTCCCGGCTCCGCGCGCTCCTGGCCGAGCGCGGCTACCGCGTGATCGACGTCGACCTCGCCCCCTTCATCCTGTCGGGCGGCGGCGCCTACTGCATGACGCTCCGCCTCGACCGCGGCGGAGAGACCCGCGCGGCCGAGCTGTTCACGGAGGCCGCGCAATGAGCGGAACGCTTCTGCACTCCTCGCCCCGCGTCGCGCCCGGCACGGCCGACTTCATCGCCGCCGAAAACCTCTACGGCGCCAAGAATTACAAGCCCCTCGACGTGGTTCTGACGCGCGGGCAGGGCGCCTACGTTTGGGATGTCGAGGGCCGCCGCTACCTCGATTGCCTCAGCGCTTATTCCGCCGTGAACCAGGGGCACTGCCATCCCAGGATCCGGGACGCGCTGGTCAACCAGGCCGGCACCCTGACGCTGACGTCGCGCGCCTTCCGCAACGACCAGCTCGCCCCCTTCTACGAGGACCTGTGCCGCCTCACGCGCTCGCACAAGGTGCTGCTGATGAACTCCGGCGCCGAGGCGGTGGAGACCGCGCTCAAGGTGGCGCGCAAGTGGGGCTATCAGGTCAAGGGCGTGCCGGCCGACCGGGCCGAGATCGTGGTGTGCGCCGACAACTTCCACGGCCGCACGTTGGCGGTGGTCGGCTTCTCCACCGATCCGGCCTCGCGCGACGGCTTCGGCCCCTTCGCGCCGGGCTTCGTCACCGTGCCCTACGGCGACGCCGTGGCGCTGGAGCGTGCGATCACCCCCGACACGGTGGCCTTCCTCGCCGAGCCGATCCAGGGCGAGGCCGGCGTGGTGATCCCGCCCGACGGCTATCTCCGCCGCGCCCGCGCCCTGTGCACGGCCAACAACGTCGTCATGATCCTCGATGAGATCCAGACCGGGCTCGGGCGCACCGGCCGCCTCCTCGCCGAGGAGCACGAGGGCGTGGAGGCCGACCTGACCCTGGTCGGCAAGGCGCTGGGGGGCGGCTACTACCCGATCTCCGCCGTGCTTTCCAACAGCGAAGTGTTGGGCGTGCTCAAGCCCGGCGAGCACGGCTCGACCTTCGGCGGAAACCCGCTCGCCTGCGCGGTCGGCCGCGCCTCGCTGAAGGTGCTGGTCGAGGAAGGTTTGATCGAGAACTCGGCCGCGGTCGGGGCGCGCCTGCTCGCCAACCTCCAGGCGGTGGCCGGTGCCAGCGTGAGGGAGATTCGCGGGCGCGGGCTGATGATCGCGGTGGAACTGCACCCCGACGCCGGCGGCGCCCGGCCGGTCTGCGAACGGCTGCAGGCGCGCGGCCTTCTCGCCAAGGAAACGCACGAGCACACGATCCGCATCGCCCCGCCGCTGATCATCGGCGAGAGCGAGGCGGACTGGATCGCCGATCAGTTCGAGGCGGTGCTCTGAAAAAGCATCCGACCAGTGGCTAGGGGAAGCGCTCAAGGCCATCCCAGTCGGATCGGGTTGGTTGGCTTGAGCGCGGGTCGCGAAGTCCTGCTTCGGCGAGCGTCAAATTCCAGCGGCCATAATTGCAAGGGGCGCAGGTGACGATCATGTTGTCCGGTTCGCATGTGCCGCCTCGGGCATGCGGGACAAGATGGTCGTATTGCAGCCACATCGCTTGGAAGGCGGCGTGCTGCCTAACCATTCGTGTTCCCCCAGGAGATGACGCTCGGATACGCCACACGCATGCGCTTCCGCGTTTCCTGGCGGATGAGCGGTATGCCGCAGAAGCGACAAGTGTATCCGTCGCGCTTTATGAGCGCGCGCTTCTCGGTCATGGATGGCATTCGCTTGACCGCGCGCTCTGCCTGCGGAAGGGAGGGTAGATCGACATCCTGGAAGAGCGGCCTGCTCCAGGGACCGTCTTTACCCCAGAGAGAATTAGTCCAGTCGCGGATCAAGGAGAGATCAGCTTGTCGGATGAGCGCGGCCGCCGTCGCCTCATCGGATCGCAAGTGTGCTGAAACCGCTTGGTTGGGATGCTGCGCGGCTTCAAAGATTTCCGGGATCGGATCGCGCAGACAGGACTTCAAATCAGTCATGCCGTTCAGACCTTTTGGCTGCGCGAGCTTGACGCTTGCTACCCCGCCAGCGTGTCATACCGGATCTTGCCGCGCTTCGCCGTCAGCTTGTTCAGCGCCGCCACGTAGGCCCGCGCCGAGGCGACCAGCGTGTCGGGGTCGGCGCCGCGGGCGGACACCTGGGCGTCGCCCTCGCTCAGGCGCACGGTGACCTCGGCCTGGGCGTCGGTGCCCTGGGTCACGGCGTGGACCTGGTAGAGGTCGAGCACGGCATCGTGCGGCACCAGGGTGACGATGGCGTTGAAGATCGCGTCCACCGGGCCGTTGCCCTGGGCCTTGAAGCTCTTCGCCGTCCCATCGACGTCGAGGGTGATATCAGCCGTTTGCGGACCGAGCGTGCCGGCGTGCACCTCCAGGCTCACAACCTTGATGCGCTCGTGGGCATGGCCGATCTCGTCGTCGACGAGCGCCTCGATGTCCTCGTCGTAGACGATCCGCTTGCGGTCGGCCAACGCCTTGAAGCGCACGAAGGCATCCTGGAAGGCGTTCTCGCCCAGCACGTAGCCGAGCGCGCGGAGCTTGTCCTTGAAGGCGGCGCGTCCCGAATGCTTGCCCATCACCAGCGAGGACTTGGCCACGCCGACCGACTCCGGCGTCATGATCTCGTAGGTCAGCGCGTTCTTCAGCACCCCATCCTGGTGGATGCCGCTCTCGTGGGCGAAGGCGTTGCGGCCGACGATCGCCTTGTTGAACTGCACGGGGAACGCCGACACCGCCGACACCAGCTTGGAGGCTCGGGTCAGCATGGTGTTGTCGATCCGGCACGCGTAGGGCAGGGCGTCGGCCCTCGTGCGCAGCGCCATCACCACCTCTTCCAGCGCGGCGTTGCCGGCGCGCTCGCCCAGGCCGTTCACCGTGCACTCGATCTGCCGGGCGCCGCCGGCGAGGCCGGCGAGCGAGTTCGCCACCGCGAGGCCGAGGTCGTCGTGGCAGTGCGTGGAGAAGATCGCCTTGTCGGCATCGGGCACGCGCTCGCGCACGGCCCGGAACATCGCCTCGTACTCCGCCGGCGTGGCGAAACCGACGGTGTCGGGCAGGTTGATCGTGGTCGCCCCGGCGCGGATCGCCGCCTCGATGCAGCGGCAGAGGTAGTCGAGCGGGGTGCGGGTGGCGTCCATCGCCGACCATTCGACGTCCGGCACGAGGTTGCGCGCCTGCGTTACGGTGCGCGTGATGATCTCCAGCACCTGCGCCTCGTTTTTGTTCATCTGGTGGGCGAGGTGGATCGGCGAGGTCGAAACGAAGGTGTGGATGCGCGGGCGGGTGGCGTGGCGCACCGCCTCGCCGCAGCGGGCGATGTCGCCCTCGATCGCGCGGGCAAGGCCGGCCACGGTTGCGGACTTGGTCGCCCTCGCGATGGCGCTGACCGCCTCGAAGTCGCCGATCGAGGCGATGGGGAAGCCGGCCTCGATGACGTCGACGCCCATCGCATCGAGAAGAGCGGCGACTTCGAGCTTGCCCTCGAAGCTCATGGTGGCGCCGGGGCACTGCTCGCCATCGCGCAGCGTGGTGTCGAAGATGATGATGGCGTCGGCGGCTGCCGGCCGGTCTTGCGCCGCGGTGGGCACGGGGAATGTCATGGGTCTGGTCCTGGAGCGGGAATGATCAGGGGAAATGCGCGCGATCCCCTGAGTGCCCAGGCTAAGCCCGGCCGGCCCTCAGGGGCGGCTAAGACGCGCGCGGAGCCGACGAAGCGGGACGCTTCCGGCAAAAGCGCGGAATGGGGCGGCAGGACGCTGCATGCCTCGAACATACCGCAGATCGGCGGTGGGCCCAAGCCGTTTCCAAGCCGTTCATGCCGCCGGGCTCATCCCCCGCTAAGGACGCACCTGTTGACGGCTATTTGGCGGCGCTGAGCGATTTGGCCAGCGCTTCGTGGTCGGCGTCCATGGCGGCGAACTTGGCGAGAAAGGCCTTGATCTCGCCGTCGGTGGTGATCGACCTCTCCGTTTCGGAGTCCTTCACGTCGTCGGCGTTGACACTGACAGCCTGCTCAAGGAAGGCCTTGTCGAACAGCGAGTTCGGCAGGGCGTTCAGCGCCGTGAACTTCGCGGTGTCGACCATGTCCATGTCGGTCGTCAGCTGCAGGCCCTTCGACTTGCCCAGCGCCAGGAGGGCCGCGTTGTAGGTATCGTGGTCGGCGACCAGCTTGCGCGCGTAGGCTTTCACGTCGTCGCGCGACGCCCTTTCCGTCGCCAGCTTGGCGAGGGCGAGCTCGTAGGCGCCCCCCTTCGCGTCCTTGACGAGGTAGTCGCGATCGGCGGGAGCCATGGACGACCCCTGCGCGGCAGCGGGAGCCGCCAGGGCAAGCGTGACGGCGAAAGGCATCAGGAGGGAGCGCGGCATGGGATCCTCGCGGGATAGGTGGCGCGCGGAAAATCGCGCGGCCCCGGCCGGGTTCCTGAGACCTCGTGCCACCCGTTCGCCATCGCCCGCGCCTCTTCCCCTTCGCACCGCCCAAGTTGGCGGCGCCGGGCCCGCGAAGCCCGTTCCCGGTGCTGCGCGCGAGCGCGACCGGCGAGCGCGCCGGCGGATCGGTCACCTTGCATGCCGTCGGCGGGCGCGCCAAAGCTGGTCGCGGCAGGAGACCCCAAGGGGCCCGGTCGTCAGGAGCGCGCGTCTTGCCCACAGCCACCCAGCCCCCGTCGTACCCAGTTCAAACCCCGGCGGGCCGGAGCTGACATGACAAGCAGCTCATCTGGCTCCGTCGACCAGGTCGCGAACGACGACGTCGGGCGCAGCCAGCCCAAGCGGGAAGGGTCGCAAGGCCTCGCCGGCGCCGGCCTCGCCGCCCTCGGCATCGTCTTCGGCGACATCGGCACAAGCCCGCTCTACACGCTGAAGACCGTGCTGGGCGACGCCGGGGCGAGCGACCGCGGCGTGCTGCTGGGCGCGCTGTCGCTGCTGGTGTGGACGCTGATCATCGTGGCGAGCGTGAAATACGTGGCCCTCGCCATGCGCGCCGACAACGAGGGCGAGGGCGGTATCCTCGCCCTGATGTCGCTCATCAAGAAGATGGGCGGACGCCGCGCGTTCATCGTCGCCGCCGGCCTGTTCGGCGCCGCGCTGATCTACGGCGACGGCGTCATCACCCCCGCGATCTCCGTGCTGTCGGCGCTTGAAGGCCTGCCCGAGGCGGTGCCGGCCTTCAAGCCCTACGTGCTGCCGGCCTCCGTCGCCGTGCTCTTCGCCCTGTTCCTGCTGCAGCCCTTCGGCACGGCGCGCATCGGCAAGGTGTTCGGCCCCATCATGGCGTGCTGGTTCGTCGTGCTCGCCGCGCTCGGTCTTTACGGCATCGTCCAGAACCCGGCCGTGCTCGCCGGCCTCAACCCATATTACGGCCTCGCCTACCTCGCCCACGGCGGCTTCAAGGCCTTCGCCCTGCTCGGCGCCATCTTTCTGTGCACAACCGGCGCGGAAGCGATGTACGCCGACATGGGACATTTCGGAAAGCGCCCGATCCGCCTGTCCTGGTTCGCGATCGTCTTTCCGGCCCTGGTGCTGAACTATGCCGGGCAGACGGCGATCGTGCTGAAAGGCGCGCCCACGCAGGATAACATCTTCTACCAGCTTTGCCCCCATGCGCTGCTGGTGCCGATGGTGCTGCTGTCCACCGTGGCGACCATCATCGCCAGCCAGGCCATCATCACCGGCTCGTTCTCCATGACCCGGCAGGCGATCCAGCTCGGCTGGCTGCCGCGTCTCGCCATCAGGCAGACCTCGGACGAGGGCTACGGCCAGATCTACGTCAGCGGGGTGAACTGGATCCTGATGGCGGCGACGCTGGCGCTGACCCTGGCCTTCCGCTCGTCCGACAACCTGTCGGCCGCCTACGGCATGGCGGTCTCGACCACCATGCTGCTGACGACCATGCTGCTGTTCACGGCCATGCGCGAGGTCTGGGGCTGGTCGGCCGTTCTGTCGAGCGCGGTGGCCGCCGGCCTGCTGGTCGTCGACGTCGCCTTTTTCGGGGCCAACCTGCTCAAGATCGGCAAGGGCGGCTGGGTGCCGCTCGCCATCGCGGTCGCGATCTACATGCTGATGCGGACGTGGCACAAGGGCGTGGAGGCGGTGGGAAAGGTGCTGTTTGCCAAGGCGCAACCGCTCGACGCGTTCTTTGCCGGGCTGGACGGGGTTGCGCGGCCGGAAGGCACCGGCGTGTTCCTTTCGCGTTCGCGCGAGGGGACGCCGCCCCTGCTGGCGTGGCACGTGCGGCAGAACCGCTGCGTTTACAAAAACGTGCTGATTATCACCCTGATCAGCGAGCTGGTGCCGCGCATGGCGAGCGCCGACCGCTTCGAAGTGAAGCAGGAATGCAGCGGCGTATGGCGGGTTCTCTACCACGCCGGCTTCATGGAGCGCGTCAGCCTCGACGACGCCCTGCCTGTCCTGAAGGCGCAGGGCTGCGACTTCGACCTCGACCGCGTCGTCTTCTACGTCGGCCACGAGACCATAAAGCGGGCCGAGCCGGGCAAGCGGCGGCTTGGCACGGCAACGGAAGGCGTCTTCGCCATGCTGGAGCGCAACCAGGCGCACCTCACCGACGTGCTCGGCCTGCCGAGCGAGCGCGTGGTCGAGATCGGCCGTCAGATCGAGCTTTGAGCGGTTTGCGGCCATCGCGCACGCGCCGGTCGGTCGCGACGTCGCCCGCGTCATCCCATCAACGGCCGCGATGAGCCGCGATCCGCCGCCGCTCGGCCTCGATCCGGCGAACCTCAAGGTGTTCGTGATCCTCGAACTGCTGTTCGCCTTCGCCCACCAGGCGCTGGCGGCCAACCTGCTGTTCATCCTGGGACCGCTGGGCGATGCGCGGGCGGGCTGGGCC
>CALMGA010000155.1:0-2135 GCA_937863205.1 uncultured Beijerinckiaceae bacterium
TCCATCCGCAGTGAGAAGCCAGAACCCAGAATTGCGGAGCCGGCAGCCAAGCCGGATTTTTGTGCTGCTCGGACGTAGCCGGCTGGGGCTGGGCTGGCCGATGCTGATTATCTGGGTTGACGACAACGCTCGCTGCCCGGTGATCGAAAGCCTGAACCATTTTGCCTTCGTACAGCGGCAGCCAGTCTCCCGCCGCGCTTCGAAAGCAATTGTTGGCGATCGGGTATGCCCCTTGCTCCTCCTCAAGCTCTTTCCGTGAGTGAAAGAGCTTCGAGTCATTGGTCATATGGAACATGGTAGCGTAGCGAAGGGGCCACGCACGATCTTCCCTGCCGCTGGAGCGATCGACCAGAATTGGGAACTTGCTGAAAATCGAGGTTGTGAGCGCTGCGTCGCGGCGCGTCTGGAAGATCGGCGCCGTTCCAGTGTTGGGATTGACTCGAGCGAAGTCTTCGGCCGACAGTGGAAAGCAGCGCTCCGCGTCGTTTATCTCCGACACGTCCTGCAGGAAAAAGGCGCACTGGGCTGGAGTACCTACTTTGGCGGGGCTCGCGATCATCGCACAGAATTTGAACCGGCTGTCGACATCGGGAAAAAAGGGCTGCACCTTGTAGCGGGTACGTCTGTTCTCGAAGTCGTAAAGCGCTTTTAGGCGGCCGCCAGTCGATACGCCCTTGAAAAACGGAGCAGCCGTCTTGTCGGACGCGATGCCGGATGGGGTGAGCAGGCCGACCATGCCGTCCGGTTTCACGATCGTCATCGCACGTTCGACGAACAGCGAATAGAGATTGATGTCTCCACCGGACAGGAGCGGGTAATCGCCCGTGTTCCGCGCCATGCGCGTGGCTGCTTCGGCCCGATCGTTCGCTTTTGCATAGTCTTGAGCGAGAGGATCGTCGGCCGCGGCCAGCGCAACAATCATGCGTGTGCGGTCTGAAGCGCGCTGAGCCAGCGCGATTTCACGCTTTCGGGCAGCAAACCACTCGACCTGCTGCAGTTTGATGCGGTCCCATGGGGGATTGCCGATGACGGCATCGAAGCCTCCTATGCGGGTATCCGCCTGCCATTCCGACCACACGCCGGGGAAGGCGACCTGCCAGTTCAGAAAGCGCTCCTCCTGAACCAGCTCACGCGCCATTCGGAGGAGTTCTGCAAACCTGACGGCTTCCGGACGCCGGCTGGTAGTTGCAGAGCTGCCAAGCGCAATTTGGATGGGGTCACCGAACAGGCCGTCGAAGAACGCTTTTAATGCGGTCCTATCTTCCACCGACTTGAGATTCAGCCATTCAAAGGCGTGGAACAGAGAAAGGAAGGCATCGAGGGGGGCAGTCAGTTCACGGACGCTATTGAAGACGTCGGCGGATCGATGAGCTTCGGCGATCTCAGCGTCGGTCAGCCCTTCGATGATCTGCATCGAAGACGCCGCGCCCGTGGCGCGGGTCATGGGCCCGTGCAGCAGCAGCGGCGCTCCATAAGCTGTCGCTCGATCGATCCCGCCCTGACCCCACGACCCGAACAGGCTGTCGCCGCAGCGAAGATGATGGTCGAGAAAGCTCAGCGGCGCGCCGACTGTGAAGGTATGCAGCCAGAGAGACACCTTGGCCAGCTCGACGGCCATGAGGTTCTTGTCGACGCCGTAGATGCATCGCTTCAGTACCATGCGTCGGATGATGTGGCGGTCGTCCAACTGCTCGGGGTCAATCGTCCAGCCGCGTTCCTCAGCGTTGTGGAGGATGGTATTCCGGATAGCCTCGATGCGGGCAATCAGAGGGGAAACGTACTCGCCCCAAGTCACCAGCACATGCGCTTCCGCCATTGCAGTGATGACCTGGTCGGCGAGATAGTCGACGAGGCTGACGAGGAAGTGGCCCGACCCCATGGCGGGATCGCAGATCTTGAGATCCAGTAGGCGTTCCGCCGGATCAAGGCGCGCCAGCATCCCCATGCGGCGGGAGTCGGAAAGGTTACTTGTCTCGAGCTCCTGCGCCTTTGCGGAAAACGCGCCGACACGCGCCGCGATCAGCGGATTGATCGTCTCACGAATGATGAGCACGACGAGGTCATCCGGCGTGTAATAGCTGCCGGAGCCCTTGCGTGCAAAGACGTTGAGCCGAACGATGATTTCGTCGGCATCG
>CALMGA010000155.1:2145-3143 GCA_937863205.1 uncultured Beijerinckiaceae bacterium
GCTCGTAAATCGAGCCGAGCTGCTGGACGGTCAAGTCACGGTAATTGATGTATTTTCTACCGACTTCGGTAAGTTCAAAAGATAGTGCGTCGATGACATTGGCCATGACCGCGTCGCCGAGCCTGATGCGGCCCAGCAAAGGCGTTTTGGCGACGTCGAACAGGCCGCCATTATAGGGTGGCAGACCTATTGATCGATCGCCTTCGTTGATAGCCCGACAGAGATCATCGAGGATTGACCAATACCGCGCGGCGGTCGCCGAAAAGACGTCCTTGTTATTTTTGCGTCGTCCGATGTCGCCGCGGACACGCTCGCGCAAACCATATTCGGCGTAGCGCTCGTCTCTCACAGGCAGAAGGTCACGATCCTCCGCGTAGAGAATGAACAAAAGCCGATAGAGAAGAATAAGGGCTGCTTCCCTAACCTCCTGCAAGGGGGTTGTCGGCGCCGCGACGGCAATGGCTTTGGCAAGCTCCGGAAAGACGCTTTTGAACACTAGCGCGGATAGGTTGCTGGCAACGCGTTCTTCGTAAAACCGGCCTTCCTCTATCGCGCGTTGATGGAAGGTTCTCGGGTCGCTCGGCGTCGGCAGAAACGCCTTTTGCCGGAAGATGAGTACAAACACCCTGAGCCAATGATCTCGCTCATGGGGCAAGGGAGCGAACAACCCGGCTTCATGCCCGGGAATGGCTAGAACTGCGGCGAGGTCGATCTCGAAGAACTGCTCGGAGACTGAACGGGCACCCTGGTAATATAGCCTCCAGCGGCCGCCGTCGGTCAGGATGCCCCACCGAAGTTTTCCGGTCGTCAGGTCATCGACGCGGCGTAGATATCGAAGCATCTGGGTCGAGGGAGCCGTTTCCTCGCCGCGTTTGCCCGACTGGCGGTCAAGTGGTCGACGCCAGCGTTTCGACTCGACGATGGCGAGGCCGAATCCGTAGCGCTTCCCTTCCTCCGGGAATGCGTTCGCACGAGCCTTTGCCGCGTCGTCCTGGAAC
>CALMGA010000156.1 GCA_937863205.1 uncultured Beijerinckiaceae bacterium
CCGTGTCGAAGATGGTGCGCGTCGCCGACCTCACCCGCAACGCCTTCATGGCCGGGGACCTCAGCACGGTGATGAGTCCGCGCACGGTGATCACCTGGGCCGAGAACGCCGAGATCTTCGGCGACATCGGCTTCGCCTTCCGCTTGACCTTTCTCAACAAGTGCGACGAGCTGGAACGGACGCTGGTGGCCGAGTTCTACCAGCGCTGCTTCGGCCAAGAGCTGCCGGAAAGCGCCGTCAACGTCGTGATGAGCTGATGGCGCCGCCGGCCGACGTCCGCCCAGGCGCCAATGCGCGACCGGCGTCCAAGGCCGACGCGCCGCAGGATGGCTTCAAGCGGGCGGTGGCCGGTTGCATGCGGGCGATGGCCGGCACGGCCGACCTTGAAGTCACCTATGCGCCCGAACGCCCCAGCCTGATCCGCACGGGCGAGGGGGCGAAAGCGCGCCTGCCTGAGCCCAGCCGCAAGCTCGATCCGCGCGATACCGCGATCGTGCGCGGGCATGCCGACGCGATGGCGTTGCGCATGGCTTGCCACAGCGTGGACATCCATCGCCGCCTGCTGCCGCAGTCGCAGGCGGCGCGCGCCTGCTTCGATGCGGTGGAACAGGCGCGAGTCGAGGCGATCGGGGCGCGACGCATGCCCGGCGTCGCCAACAACCTCGCCGCCATGCTGGACGACCGGCTGATCCGCGCCCGCCTGTCCGAGGTGACGCAGCGCGCCGACGCGCCGCTCGAAGAGGCGCTGTCGCTGCTGGTGCGCGAGCGTTTGACCGGCGCCAAACCGCCCAAGGGCGGCGAAGCGGTCGTCAATGCCTGGCGATCCTGGATCGAGGAGCGCATCGGCCGCGATCTCGACAGGCTCACTTCGAAGATCGACGACCAGCGCGCTTTTGCTCAGTCCGTACAGAGGCTTCTGGCCGCCCTCGAGATGGGGGAAGAGTCGGCTTCCGAGAACGATGCCGAGGACGACGACAAGCCCGACGAAGCCGACAGCGATGCCGACCAGGACGAAGAGCGCCAAGGCGACGCCGACCGGTCCGACGACGGCCGGCAGAGCCAGAAGGCGGAAGCGTCCACCGAGGAGATGGACGAGGCCGCGATGGACTCTTCCGAGGCTCCGACCGGCGACACGGACGAGGAAGCGGACACGTCCGACGCCGAACAAGCCTCCGACGCCCGCCGCGCCCCGGCCGGACGCCCGATCGAAGCGCGCGGGCCGGATTACAAGGTGTTCAACCGGACGACCGACGAGACGATCGCCGCCGAGAACCTTTGCGATCCCGACGAGTTGGCGCGGTTGCGCGCCTATCTCGACAAGCAGTTGCAGAACCTGTCCTCGGTGGTGGCGCGGCTCGCCAATCGCTTGCAGCGCCGCTTGATGGCGCAGCAGAACCGATCGTGGGAGTTCGACCTCGAGGAAGGACTGCTCGACCCGACCCGCCTGCCGCGCATCATCATCGATCCGCAGCAGCCGCTCTCGTTCAAACGGGAAAAGGACACCGACTTCCGCGACACGGTGGTGACGCTGCTGCTCGATAACTCCGGCTCGATGCGTGGGCGTCCGATCACGGTGGCGGCGACCTGCGCCGACATACTGGCGCGCACGCTGGAACGCTGCGGCGTGAAGGTCGAGATCCTGGGCTTCACCACGCGGGCCTGGAAAGGCGGCCAAGCCCGCGAAAGCTGGCTGCAGGCCGGCAAGCCCGCCACGCCCGGCCGGCTCAACGATCTGCGCCACATCATCTACAAATCGGCGGATGCGCCATGGCGCCGCGCCCGAAAGAACCTCGGGCTGATGATGCGCGAGGGGCTGCTGAAGGAGAACATCGACGGCGAGGCGCTGGATTGGGCTCACAAGCGCCTGCTCGCCCGCCCGGAGCAACGCCGCATCCTGATGATGATCTCCGACGGCGCGCCGGTCGACGACTCCACACTGTCGGTCAATTCCGGCAACTACCTGGAGCGGCATCTGCGATACGTCATCGAGGAGATCGAAACGCGCTCTCCGGTGGAACTGATCGCCATCGGCATCGGTCACGACGTGACGCGGTATTATCGCCGCGCCGTGACGATCGTGGATGCGGAAGAGCTTGGCGGCGCGATGACCGAGAAACTCGCCGAGTTGTTCCGGGAAACGGCTGGCGCGTCCGCCGACGGTAAGCGACCTAGCAAACGCGCGCTGCACTGAACGTCGCGCCGGTCGAGTGAGCTTGGCGTCGATCGATTGGTGTCAGCCGAAGCGCACAGGGGTCCGTCGCTCAGCCGGAGAACTCGACCATCGCATGCCTTTCTGTCAGGGCGAGACGAAGCTTCTCCAAGGCGCGGCTCTCGATCTGACGAACCCGTTCCTTCGAGATGCCGAGCTGCACGCCCAGTTCTTCGAGGGTGATCGCTTCTTCCTTGAGGCGGCGCTCGCGAAGGATGTTGTATTCGCGCTCGGACAGAAGGGTCAGGGCGTCCTTCAACCAGCCCAGCCGGCGATCCGTATCGATCGAGCTGCCGACCGTCTCATCGGGCAGCGGCTGCTTATCCACCAGCATCTCGATGCGCTCGGAGGAGCCAGCCATGCTGTCGGCGTCGCCGATCGGCGCGTTGAGCGAAACGTCGGGACCCGACAGCCGGGTGTCCATCATCTCGACATCAGCGCGGGCGACACCCAGCACCTTGGCGATCTCGCCGAGCAACACGGAGTTGCCGCGCGGCTCACCGCCGACGCTGAGCTTGGCGCGCAGCCGGCGCAGGTTGAAGAACAACGCCTTCTGCGCCGAGGACGTGCCGCCGCGAACGATCGACCAGTTGCGCAGGATATAATCCTGGATGGAGGCGCGGATCCACCAGGTCGCGTAGGTCGAGAAGCGGACCTCGCGTTCGGGATCAAAGCGGGCGGCCGCTTCCAGCAAGCCGACGTGGCCCTCCTGGATCAGGTCGGCGACAGGAAGTCCGTAATGCCGGAAGCGCACGGCGATCGAAATGACGAGACGCATGTGCGCTTCGGCTAGTTCGTGCAGCGCGTCCTCGTCGCCGTGTTCCTTCCACCTCACGGCAAGATCATGCTCGTTGTCGCGCTCAAGAAAGGGAGCGGCCATCGCCGTCCTGACGAGCTGCTGTCCGACGCCGACCAGTTGGCCCATGAGATTGACCGTCCCCACCCCGTTGCGACAGCGATGGCACACCACCGATGCGAGGCGTGAACAGCTTCCCCCGCGCATCGGTTCCGCTGCGCGGCGGACCGTTCGAGGGATCGCATCATTCGGTGACGAGCTTGTAGCGCTCGCCCGGCTGCAGCGGCGCGGCGCTTTCGAGACCGTTGAGCAGCTCGAAGGTTTCCAAAGGCTTGTCGGTGGCGACCATCCGGCTCGACAGCGAGCCGGCGCTGTCGCCAGCCTTTGCCGTCACCACCGAGATGCGCAGCGGCTTGATCTTGTCGGCTTCGGCCGGCCCGATCCGGCGGAACGAATCGAAGGCGGCGCGGAAGGTCTTCTCGTGGACGAGGTCGAGGGCATGGGTGGCGAAGATGATGCGGTAGATCGTGTCACCATTGCCGATCGCGGCGATACGGAAATTCCACTCGCCCGAGCGGGCGATGGCGATCACCGCCGGCAGGCCGTTGATCTCGACCGTTTCGATCGAGCTGTCGAGGAGGCCGTCGATCCAGCCGGACTTCACATAGGCTTCGAGGGCGGTGTTGTCGGGCTTGGCCACGCTGTCGAGCCGCAGCGCTTCAATACCGCCTTCCTTGACGCCGAGCACGGCCTGGGTGGTGTTCTCCAGCACGAAGCCGTCGGGCGCGGTGAAGGCGAAGCCGAGCCGGGGCTGGAGGAAGCGGCGGCCGCGGATCGTGCCTTCCATCGGATCGTCGCCGAAGGCCAAACCATCGATGGTTTGGAGGTAGGCGTCGCGGTCGCGGCTGCCGATGTCGGGAGCGCCGATGCCGCGCGCCACCTTGATGGCGGCAGCGATGCGGTCGGGCGTCGAGGGATGGGTGGCGAGGATGTCGGGCTTGGCGGCGCTGGCCTGGCCGATCAGCGCCGCCTTGAGCGCGCTGGAGCGCCCGAGCGCGGCCAGGAAGCGGCTGGCGCCATAGGGGTCGTAGCCGGCCTTGGCGATCGTCTGGATGCCGCGCTGGTCGGCCTGCAGCTCCTGAAGGCGCGAGAAGCCGGCGATGGACAGCTTGCCCAGCGCCTCGATCTGGTCGCCGCGCTGCTTGTTCTGGACGAGGTGGGCGACCTTGCTGACCACCGCCGCCCGACGCTCCTCTTCCTCGCGGGCGATGGCGTGGCGCTCGGTGATGTGGGCGATCTCGTGGGCCATCACCGCCGCAACTTCCGAGCCGTCGTTGGCCAGCGCGAGCAGGCCCCTGGTGACGAAAATGTCGCCCGAGGGGAGCGCGAAGGCGTTGACGATGGGCGTGTTGAGGATCGTGACCTTGTAGCTGCGTCCGGCCAGTTCATCGGTGGCGGCGAACTTGGCCAGCACGCCGTTGAGGTAGCGCTCGATGCCGGCGTTTCTGTAGGCGCCGCCGAACAGCGACACCATGCGCTTGTGCTCGGCCGAGGAGGTCGACTCGGTGATGACCTTGGGCGCGGCCGGCGCCTCGATCCGGGGAGCGGTGACGATGCCTTGTTCGCCCAGGGTCGAGCAGCCGGCGAGGAGCATACCGGCGAGAAGACCGGCTCCGCGAACAACGGACCGCCGGGGCAGCCGTCTGCGGCGCGGGCCGGCGGGGGCGAACGGGCTGGCCTTCACGCTCACCCCGGACCGGCCGCGTCAGCCGCCGGCAGCACTTCCAGCGCGTCGGGGCTGCCAACTTCGAGTCGCGGCCCGAAGCGCAGGTCGAGCAGCCCGCGCACCCGCACGGTGTGGCCGATCAGGGAGGAAAGATCCACGCCTTGGTCCTTGAACGACTTGGCGGCGCGAGGCGGGATCGAAACGGAAAGGAAGTCACGTCCGGTTCGATCGCGCGCCGCGAACCGCAGCTCCGTGCGATAAGGGCCGGCGGCGACCTCCGTCAAGCGCCCCTGAGCGACAACCGTCGTCCCCGAACGCTCGGCGAAGCTTGAACCGTCATCGGGGGCGAGCACGGCATAGTACGCATCCTCCCAAAGGCCGAGCCGGGCGGCGCGGGCCGCGACCTCGGCCGCGAGCAGACGGTCGCGGCAGGGGTGGGCGGCCGGCTCGGCGAGGTAACGTCCGAGTCCGGCGTCGAGTGCCGCCTGGGCGAGGCTCAGCCCGCTCGGCAGGAACGCCAGCGCCGGCAGCCGGCCCCAGCGGTCCGGCTTGCCGTCGACGAGGTTGAACGACACCGGCTGTGCCGCGACGAGACGAGCAAGCTGCGCCCGCGCCATCTCCGCCCGGTCGGGCTGGTCGGGCGTCCCCTCGGCGGGATCGAGGCCGACGAGGCGAAGCAGGCGACCATCGGCGAGCCGCAGCTCAAGGCGGCCCTCGACGACGGCCGCGGTCGTGCTGTCGCCGCCGCGACCCGAGCAGGCCGCAATTTGGGAGGCGAGGGTTTTATGGGCTTCCTGGGCGACCGACGCCGGACCGTTCGCCGAGCAGGCGAACAGCAGGACGGCCGTCGCGCGCCCAACGGCAGCACCGGCCGGCGTTCCGCGCTGCCGCAAGCCCTCGCTCCTTCCGGTTGCGAACGAGCGGCAGGGCGCCCGTCGCCGGTCGATCTCGTCCGCTCGCGCGGCGCGGCACAGCATCAAGCTTTATCCACGTCAGGCATCGGGCACCCTGCCCCGCCCTCGCTTGGTTTCGCCGCGCCGCACCTTGCTGTCGACGCGCCGACGCTTGGCCGCCAGGGTTGGGCGCGTCTTGACCCGGAACTTCGGCCGCTCGGCGGCGGCGGCGATCAGGGCGAGCAGCCGGGCGATCGCGTCCTCGCGATTGCGCTCCTGGCTGCGGTGGCTCTGGGCGAAGATCACCAGCACCCCTTCGGCGGTCATCCGCCGCCCGGCGAGGCCGGCCAGCCGGCGCTTGGTGAAGGCATCCAGCGACGGCGAGCCGGCGACGTCGAAGCGCAGGTGGACGGCCGACTCCACCTTGTTCACGTTCTGCCCGCCCGGACCACCGGCGCGGGCAAAGGTGACGGACACTTCGCCCTCGTCGATGGCAAGCGTCGGCGTCACGGGAATGAGCGGCATCGTCTTTCGTCCTTCAACAAACCCCGGCTTCCGCCAATCCGACCCGCCCCGTTCAACTCTTGCCCGCCTCGTTGAGACGCTGGGCGACGCCCTCTATGCGCTCGGAGGCGGACGCGATCGCGCCGGCCACCTCGGCCGCCAGCGCATCACGCATCGCCTCGCCCTGCGAGCGGGTCGCCCTGATGTCAGCGAGGTCGGCTTCCAGCTCGGCGATGCGCTGCCTCGCTTCGTGCAGCTCGTCGGCGACGGTGATCGCCGTCATCACGACGAGGCGGGTGTCGCCGATCTCGCCGAAACCCTTGCGCAGGCCCGCGAGCGTCTGCTCGACGTGGCGGGCGAGAGCCTGCAGGTGCGCCTCCTCGCCCTCCCCGCAGGCCATGCGGTAGCTGCGCCCGGCGATCACCACCGCCACCGTTGTCATGACGGGCGGCCACCGTCGAGGCCGCTTCCGTCGGCGGCCAGGATTTGACGCAACGCGACGCCGGCCGTGCGCAGGCGCGTCGCCACCTCACCGGCGGCTTGCTCCAGGATTTGCGCGCGGGTCAGCGCGGCATCGAGGTCGTCGGCGAGGCGGCCGCGATCATCCTCCATCGCCGCCAGCGCCTCCTCGACGTCGCGCCGCTCGGCCCCGGCGCGATCAAGCCGAGCGGTTGCCGCTTCCAGCAGGTCGAGCGCTCCCGACAGACGCTTCAGCGCGGCGTCTAGATCGGCGTGGCGCGGGATGAAACGGCTGGGGGACAACGGGCGTCGGTGGCAGGAGGAAAGGGCGAAGGGCATTTGCGTCGAGCCGGCCTGAAGCGTCAACGCGCAGACCGGCCCCAAGGGCAAGCCGATGCGAGAAGCCGGACGCTTCTCCCCGGAACCGTCTCCGATGCACTCCGCGCCGTCCGCATGGGCGCTGCGGCCATACAAATGACAGCTCCGGGCCCGCGTTGACAGAGGAGGTCGACCTGCTAGTTAGATCGCCTCACTTTGCGCTTCGACTGACCGGGATCACGACCCGGAGGCATGATCCGTCGGATATTTCGTTGTGCAATCCCCATATCGGGTGGAGACCGAGGGCCGCCGAGGCGCGCATCGTGCAAGCGGCATGCAAGGCAGCATACTAGGCGCCAGCCGGCGCAGGAGATATCGGAAATGGCCGTGCGGGTTGCGATCAACGGGTTCGGACGCATCGGACGCAACGTCCTGCGCGCCATCGCGGAGTCCGGCCGCAGCGACATCGAGGTCGTCGCCATCAACGATCTCGGGCCGGTCGAAACCAACGCCCACCTGCTGCGCTACGACTCCGTGCACGGCCGCTTTCCCGGTCAGGTGAAGGTGGAGGGCGACACCATCGACGTCGGCGGCGGCCCGATCAAGGTCACCGCGATCCGCAACCCGGCCGAACTGCCCCACCGCGACCTCGGCGTCGAGATCGCGCTGGAATGCACCGGCATCTTCACCGCTCGGGACAAGGCATCGGCCCACCTCCAGGCCGGCGCCAAGCGGGTGCTCGTCTCGGCGCCGGGCGACAAGGCCGACCTGACGGTGGTCTTCGGGGTCAATCACCACAAGCTCACGGGCGACCACGTCGTGGTGTCCAATGGCTCCTGCACGACCAACTGCTTGGCGCCGGTGGCCAAGGTGCTCAACGACGCCATCGGCATCGATCATGGCTTCATGACCACGATCCACTCCTACACCGGCGACCAGCCGACGCTCGACACCATGCATAAGGATCTTTACCGGGGCCGCGCCGCCGCCCTCTCGATGATCCCGACCACGACCGGCGCCGCCAAGGCGGTGGGCCTCGTGTTGCCGGAACTCGCCGGCAAGCTCGACGGCACCGCCATCCGGGTGCCGACCCCCAACGTGTCCGTGGTGGACTTCAAGTTCGTCGCCAAGCGCAACACCGATGTTGCCGAGGTCAGGGACGCGGTGCGCCGCGCCGCCAACGGCGAACTCAACGGCATCCTCGGCTTCACCGACGACAAGAACGTTTCGATCGATTTCAATCACGATCCCCATTCGTCCATCTTCGCAATGGATCAGGTGAAGGTGCTCGAAGGCCGGTTCGTGCGCGTGCTGTCGTGGTACGACAACGAATGGGGCTTCTCCAACCGCATGGCCGACACGGCCGTGGCGATGGGGAAGGTGCTGTAGCATGGCGGGCGGAGCAATGATCCAGGCCCTGGATCAGCTCGGCGACCTGCACGGCAAGCGCGTGCTGGTGCGCGTCGACCTCAACGTGCCGATGTCGAAGGGTGTCGTGTCCGACCTCACCCGCATCACCCGCGTGGTCCCCACGATCCGGGAACTTGCGGAAAAGGGTGGCAGAGTGGTGCTGCTCGCCCACTTCGGCCGCCCCAAGAACACCTTCGAGGCGAAAAGCTCGCTGGAGCCGCTGGCGGTCGCACTTGAGCGGGAACTCGGCCGCACCGTCACCTTCGTCGACGACTGCATCGGGCCGCACGCCGAGGCCGCCGTCGCTGCCCTCGGCGATGGCGACGTCGCCCTGCTGGAGAACACCCGCTTCCATTCCGGCGAGACGGCCAACGAGCCGGCTTTCGTCGCGGCCTTGGCGAAGCTCGGCGACGTCTACGTCAACGACGCCTTCTCGGCGGCGCACCGCGCCCATGCCTCCACGGAGGGCCTCGCCCACGTGCTGCCGGCCTATGCCGGGCGCACCATGCAGGCCGAGATCGACGCCTTGACGCAAGCCCTTGAGGCGCCCGAGCGCCCGCTGGCGGCGGTGGTCGGCGGCGCCAAGGTGTCGACCAAGCTCGACCTGCTCGGCAATCTGGTGGCGCGCGTCGACATGCTCGTCATCGGCGGCGGCATGGCCAACACCTTCCTCTTCGCGCAGGGCGTCGGGGTCGGCACTTCGCTTTGCGAGAAGGAGATGGCCGACACGGCCCGAAACATCATCGTCCAGGCGGATCGGGCCGGCTGCCAACTGGTGCTCCCGGTCGATGCCGTCGTGGCCGCTCGCTTCGAGGCCGGGGCGCCGGACGAAACGGTGGCGATCGACGCGGTGCCGGCTGACAGGATGATCCTCGACGTCGGTCCGCTCACCGTCGCCCGCGTCGAGGCTCTGCTGCAGGACGTCCGCACGCTGGTGTGGAACGGTCCCGTCGGCGCCTTCGAGATCGCGCCCTTCGATCGCGGCACGGTGCGGGTGGCGCAGGCCGCCGCCGCGCTGACTGTGGCCGGCCGGCTGAAGACGATCGCAGGGGGCGGCGACACGGTGGCGGCGCTCAACCACGCCGGCGTCGGCTCCGACTTCACCTACCTGTCCACCGCCGGCGGCGCCTTCCTCGAATGGCTCGAAGGCAAGAGCCTGCCCGGCGTCGACGCGCTGCGGGCTGGCCGGGAGTCGGCAGACGATCGTTAACCCTCCCGCGGTTAGGTGCTGGTATTAGCCGCTGAGGATCCGGCCCATGGCCCGCACCATCGTCATCACCTCCCGGCACGATCTCGGCGCCGAACGCGTCAAGGCGCAGATCGCTGCCCGCTTCGCTGCTTTGAAGGACGCCTATATCGACCGGATCGGGGCCGCCGAGCTGATCTGGACCGAGGATGCGGCTCCCTCGAATGTGGATCAGGCGAGCGTCGGCCATGCCTGCGTCGGCCATGCCTGGGCGACGACGCTCGGGCAGAAGGGCACGGCCACGCTCGCCGTCACCGGGCACGATCTCAGGATCGAGATCGTCCTGCCCTTGCTGCTCGCGCCGCTGGCCGGGTTCCTGGAGTCGCTGATCCGGGGCAATGCCGATGCCTTGCATCCGGCGGGTTGACGATCCCTCGTCAGCGGCCCATCGCAGCGGCTTAGCCCTCGCCGCCTCTTCCGGTCCGGCGGCGAACACCTAAGTCTTGTGCCATCCGGAGACCGTCCCGATGTCGCGATCGATTACCATGAGCTTCCCGCACGAGCTGAGCGTGCCGGAGGCCAAGAAGCGGATCAGCGAACGCTTCGACTTGTTGAAGACGCAGTACATCGACAAGGTCGGGCGTGCCGAGCTGGCCTGGGTCGGCGACGTCGCGCATCTGCGCGCCAGCGCCATCGGCCAGACGGCGACGGCGGAGATCGAGGTTCAGCCGGCCAACATCCGCGTCGAGATCCACCTGCCCTGGCTGCTGGCGGCGATGGCCGGCAAGGTGGAAGGGCTCCTCAAGTCCAACGCCAAGGACACGCTGCGCATTGGGACGACCAAGAAGGCTTGACGCTCACGGCGACGCTTTCCCGAGCTGGTCCCCGGCCTGCTCGGGTCGTCAGCCGATCAATCGTCCACGGCGATCATCACATCGGACGCCTTGACGATCGCCATGGCCACCTTGCCCTTCTCCAAACCCAACTCCGCCACCGCCTCATTGGTGATGGAGGCAAACAGCTTTTCGCCCCGACCGATCTCCAGGACGACGTGCGAGGTGGTGGCACCCTTGTGGATCTCCAGCACTGTTCCACGGAGCTTGTTGCGGGCGGAAATCTTCATCGCAGACCTTTCGCATCGATTGGCGCAAGACGGCTTGGCGCAAGACGACTTGGCGCAGGACGGCTTGGCGCAGGACGGGATCGCCGGTTGTCAGTCCCGCTCGCTATCGCATGATACGGGACCGGCGTCTTGCGGCATCCGGCGTGGCTACGCGTCGACGAGCCGGCGATGTCGAGCCGTCAGCTTGATATTCCCGGCGGCAAAACTGATATGTGACCGCGACCCGCGGCAGACTCCCGAAGGCCCATGAACGAGCATAGCGAAGACCACGTGAACAGCCAGGATCACATCGATGGCGCGAACGGAAACGGCGTGCCCGATGGTTCCGGCGCTCGTGCCGCGGCGACCGCCGAACCCGATCCCTTCAAGGTTCTTGAAGCGTTGCAGGCCGAGAACGTCGAGCTGAAGGATCGCTCGCTGCGCACCCTTGCCGACATGGAGAACCTGCGACGGCGGACCGAGCGCGAGGTCACCGACGCCAAAGCCTATGGCGTCACCTCCTTCGCGCGCGACATGCTGACCTTTGCCGACAACCTGCGCCGCGCGCTGGAAGCCGTGCCGCCGGATGCGCGCGAGGCGGCGGATCCCCAGGTGAAAAGCTTCATTCAGGGCATCGAGCTGACCGAGCGGGACTTCCTGTCCCGGCTGGCGCGTTTCGGTGTGAAGAAGCTGGAACCACAGGGCAAGCGCTTCGACCCCAACATGCACGAGGCCCTGTTCGAGGTGCCCGACGAGAGCGTACCGGCGGGAACGGTGATGCAGGTCGTGGAACAAGGCTTCGCGATCGGCGAGCGGGTTCTACGTCCGGCCAAGGTCGGCGTGTCGCGCGGTGGTCCCAAGGCCGATCCACTTAAACCGAACTGAGAAAGCTTGGCCTTGCGCGGACGCGCCGCTTCGAGCCGAGCAACCGCAGGAAGCTCCGCTCAGGCGAGCCTGATCATTTATTGGGCAGACGTTCGAGGAGCGACGCGAAGGCATCGGGCATGGCTTCCTCGGTCGGCGTCTCGTAGGTCGCGCCCATGCCGCCTCGCACGCCGCCGACCGTCGGCTTCGTCGACATCTGATCGACGAGAAGGTCGATGCGCGTCGAGGTCGCGTCGTGGGCAAGCGATACGGCGTGCCCGGCCGCGACCGCCTCGATGGCCTTGACCAGTTCGCTCATCCGCATGCCTTTGGTCAGTACCGGGCAAGGTTGTTCGTCAGGTAGATTGGGATGGCCGGTCAGGATGGCGAGGCGAGCTGCAGGGTCGCGGCCGCGGATATGGCGAGCGAGCTCGCCACCCGACATGCCTGGCATCGTGTAATCGATCAGAACGAGATCGAAGTCGCCATGGTCGTGCAGGGTTTCCAACGCCGCCTCAGGTCCGACCGCAGTCGTCACGAAATGCCCGACTTCTTCCAGTTCGTCGGCGATGACGTGGCGGATCAGGGGGTCGTCATCGACCAGAAGGATTTCGAGATGCGCCATTCTTCACCTCCAAGCGGACGTCTTGGCGTCCGCCTGCTCGCTTGACATGTGAACCACATCGACCTTGCCTGGAGCAGGCCGACCGCCGGTGCCGGCGAGGAAACGTCACCTGGCGGACCTTGCGATACCGCAGACCTCGCGACATCGGAAGCATGGCGAGCCTCGCGTTCGTCCCAAGCCGCCGCAATCAGTGACTATTAATAACAGGTCGTCGCCTTGGATCGTTCCCCTGTTCGGCTAGCCGCGGGGTAGCACATCGTCGGGCTGACGCGGCTCAATCTCCGGCTCCATGACCTTCTTCGACGTCATGATCGCGTCGGGGCCGATCTCGTAGACCAGGGGAACGCCGGTCTGGATCTCAACGGTTGGGATGGTCTTCGCATTGAGGCCGTCCAGCACCATTACGAGCGCGCGCAGGCTGTTGCCGTGAGCGGTGACCAGCACCGACTCGCCGCGCAGCACGCAGGGCAGGATCGCCTGACAGTAATAGGGAAGCACGCGGGCGACCGTATCGCGCAGACTTTCCCCGCCGGGCGGCGGCACGTCATAGGACCGACGCCAGATCCTGACCTGCTCCTCGCCCCACTTCTCGCGTGCCTCATCCTTGTTGAGGCCGGACAGGTCGCCGTAGTCGCGCTCGCGCATCGCCTTGGTGATGATCGGCTTCAAGTCCAGGCCGAGCGCGACCTGTGCCGTCTTCAGCGTTTCCTGCGCCCGTCCGAGATCGGACGCGAAGGCCCGGTCGAAGCGAAGGCCCGCCCTCTTCAGCGCCAGCCCGGCAGCCCTGGCCTCATCGTAGCCGCGCTGCGTCAGGCCGGGGTCCTTCCAGCCGGTGAACAGGTTCTGCAGGTTCCACTCGCTTTGGCCGTGGCGCAGCAGAACAAGGGTGCGGGGCATGCTTCACGTTCCTTCCAGCGCCACCGTCAAAGGCTGGCGGCAAGTGTCTCGAACCGGAGCGACCATCAGCCGGGAGCGCACGGCCGGACTTCAATCGGGCAGGCCGACCACGTCGGCCATGGAAAACAGGCCGGGCTTGCGGCCATGTCCCCACAGCGCGGCCCGCAAGGCCCCGCGGGCGAAGATGGCGCGGTCCTCCGCCCTATGCGCGAGTTCGATGCGCTCGCCATCTCCCGCAAGG
>CALMGA010000157.1 GCA_937863205.1 uncultured Beijerinckiaceae bacterium
GGGCTCGCCTTCGTGCCGGGCGCGGCGGCCGCGCGCAGGCTCGACGTGGCCCTGGCCGCCCCCGAAACGATCGAGCCCAAGACGGCGCTCGCCGTCGATGTCGGCGTGACCGGGGCGGCGCCGGGCGAAAAGGTCAACCTCACGCTGGCCGCCGTGGACGAGGCGGTGCTGCGCATGACCGCCTTCGCCACCCCCGACCCGGTCGAGCACTTCCTCGGCCGGCGCCGGCCGGGCTTCGAGCTGCGCGACGTCTACAACCAGATCATCGACCCGGCCGGCAACCCCGGCCGGCTGGTGGAGGGCGGCGACGGCAACAGCAACGTCAACACCGGCGGCCTCGACGTGAAGACCTTCAAGACGGTGGCCCTGTTCACCGGCCCGGTGACCGTCGGCGCCGACGGCCACGCCCGCGTCGCGCTCGACGTGCCCGACTTTTCCGGGCGGCTGCGCCTGATGGCGGTGGCCTGGAGCGCCGACCGCTTCGGCCAAGCCGAGCGCCCGGTGACGGTGCGCCCGTCCCTGCTGGCCGAACTGACCCTGCCGCGCTTCCTCGCCCCCGGCGACACGGTGCGCGCCCGCCTCATGCTGACCGACCTCGACGCGCCGGAAGGAACCTACACCGTGGCCCTGTCGACCAGCGGCGCGGTGTCGGTCGACGAGGCCGACACGTCGTTCAAGGACCTCAAGCGCGACAAGCGCCGCAGCGTCGACCGGACCCTGACGGCGTCAGCCGTGCCGGGCGTCGGCCGCCTGCGCCTCGCGGTGTCGGCCGCCGACGGCACGGTGGTGGCCGAGCGCGATTTCGAGATCTCCGTGCGCACGCCCAATGCCTACGCGACGACGCGGCAGATCCTGCAGCTGGCGCCGGGCGGCCGCTTGTCGCTCGACGACGCGCTCGGACGCGACCTCGTGCCGGGCACGGCTAAGCTCGACGTGACCGCGTCGAGCGTGCCGGCGATCGACGTCGCCGGCCTCCTCGCCGACCTCCGGCACTATCCCTACGGCTGCGCCGAGCAGACGATCAGCCGGGCCTTTCCCGAACTGTTCGTGTCGCGGCTCGGCGGCGGCCTGCCGGCGCCCACGCCCGATGCCGTGACCGGACAGGGTGCGGTCGCCCGGCTCGTCTCGCTGCAGGCCGAGGACGGCTCGTTCGGCTATTGGACCTCGTTCGACACCGGCAACTTCTGGCTCACCGCCTATGCCGTGGACTTCATGCAGCACGCCCGCGCCGCCGGGCTCGCCGTGCCCGACGCGATGGAGACGCGGGCGACGAACTGGCTCGCCAGCCATTTCGCCTCGGCCGATCCCGACCCCCGCGAGGTGGCCGGCGCGACCTATGCCGCCATCGTGCTGTCGCGCGCCAACAAGCTTGACCTATCGCAGCTGCGCTACGTGGCGGCGCGGGTGCGCGGCTTCCTGCCCTCCGACGTGGCGCGGGTGCAGCTCGCCTCGGCGCTGGCCCGCGCCGGCGAGCGCGACACGTCGGCCGACATCCTCGCCGCGCCGCTCGTCGCCCGCGACCCGCGCATCTGGCTCAACGACTACGGCAGCCGCCTGCGCGATCAGGCGATGACGCTGTCGCTGATGGCCGAGGAGAAGCTGGTTTCACCCAAGGTGCTGTTCGCCAGAGCCCTCGACCTCGCCCGCGCCACCGGCGGCAAGACCTATCTGTCGACGCAGGAGCAGGCCTGGCTGCTGCGCGTCGCCTACGACCTCGCCGGAACGGCGCCGCTCGACGTGACGCTCGACGGCAAGGCGAATACGCCCGGCGCGACGAGCCTGCACGCGACGCTGCCGCTCAGCCGGACGACGGCATCCCGGCTCAACAACCGCGGGCGCGAAGCCGCCTACGTGGCGCTGGCCACCACCGGCATCCCGGCCGGCGCGCAGCCCCCGGAAAGCAACGGCTTCACCGTGACGCGGGACTATTTCAAGCTCGACGGCACGCCGGCCAGCCTCGCCGACCTCCACCAGAACGACGAGCTGGTGATCGTGGTCGGCGGCGCGATGACGGAGACGATCCAGCGCAAGGTTCTGGCGGTCGACATGCTGCCGGCCGGCCTGGAACCGGAAACGATCGGCCTCGCCACCTCGCGCGAGGACGGCCAGTTCGGCTGGCTGAAGGACCTGACCGAGCCGACCTTCTTCGCGCTTCGCGACGACCGATACCTCGCCGGCATCGATCTGCAGGCCGATTCGCCCCGCTTCAAGTTCGCCTATGTCGTGCGCGCCGTGTCGCCCGGCACCTTCGCCAACCCCGGCCCCCAGATCGAGGACATGTACGCGCCGACCTTCCACGCGCGGGGGCCGGCCGGCACGCTGGTTGTGCAGGCGGCGAGGGCTGCCAAGGTCGACGGCCAGCCGGCGAACTCCGAGCCGTAGGCATGGTCCGGCAAGGTCGCGCCGCGTTCAAACCGGATCATGGGCTTGAGACGGAAGCCTGGGCAGAGCGCCTTGCCGCCGCCCCTACTCCCTCGTGCGCGACGTGGGGGAAAGGGTTCGCCGCAGGTGGTGGTTGCCGCTCGCTCGATGCGGTTCGCCGCGGCTCGCAGTCGCGCCTTCGCGGACAAAGGAGAGCGCCGGCATCCCCCTCCGGCCCGCCGCGCGTGCTTTCCGGTTCCAACCAGACGTGAAGCGGCGCCTGCGAGCGGTCGTTGTCGCTTTGGCCTCGTTGGCCGGGCTCGGCGCCGGAGCGGCGGCGCTGGATCAGCTGTGCCCGCCCGACCTGTCCCGCCTCGCCCCCTCGCCGGTCGTCGTCGACCGCCACGGCACCATTCTGCGCGCCTTTCCCACCGCCGACGGGCAATGGCGCCTCGCGACCGACCCGGCCGACGTGTCGCCGAACTACCTCCGCCTGCTTCTCCTGACGGAGGACAAGCGCTTCTGGCATCACCCCGGCGTCGATCCCCTGGCCCTGCTGCGGGCGCTGGGGCAATTCGTCACCCGCGGACGGGTGGTGTCGGGCGGCTCGACCCTGACCATGCAGCTGGTGCGCCTGCTGGAGCCCCACCCGCGCACCCTGCGATCCAAGCTGATCGAGATCTGCCGCGCGCTGCAGATCGAGGAGCGGATGAGCAAGGCGGCCATCCTGCGCGCCTACCTCACCCTGACCCCGATGGGCGGCAACCTCGAAGGGGTGCGCGCCGGCAGCCTCGCCTGGTTCGGGGTCGAGCCGCGCGCGCTCGGCGAGGCACAAGCGGCGCTGCTCGTGGCCCTGCCGCAGGCGCCGCGCGGCACGCGCCCCGACCTCCACCCCGACCGGGCCAGGGCCGCCCGCACAAGGGTGCTCGCCCGTGCCGTCCGCGACGGCGTGATCGCCGCCGCCGCGCTGCCCGGCGAGAACGCCTCGCCGATGCCCGCGAGGCGCCGGCCGCTGCCGATGCTGGCGCCGCATCTGACCGAGCGCCTCGTGGC
>CALMGA010000158.1 GCA_937863205.1 uncultured Beijerinckiaceae bacterium
GCGCGCCCGACAGCCAGGGCACGTCACCGCGAGGCGGCGGTGCTGCTCGACGACGGGCGCCACTGCCGGCAACTCGATCCGCTCGTGCACGCTGAGCGTCGCGGCCGGCAGGTCGGCCGGCAGCGCCAGGCCGCAGGCCGGGCACGCCGTCGGGCGATGGTCGACGATGGCGTCCGGCTCGTCGGCGATAAGGCGGCTGTGGCCCTTATGGCCCGGCTTGGCGCCGCCGGGACGGGACTGCTCGCGCCGCTCCTTGCGATCGGTCGAGGGTGGCTTTGAGGAGGTGCGCGAGGTCTTCGCCGGGCGCTGCAACTTGAGCACCAGCTCGATCAATTCGTCCTTGCTCAACCGCTCCAAATCACCACGGCTCATGCCACCACGGAATCAGCCTTCGCGGCGCCGTGCAAGCATACCGTCGTGACCGAGCCGCGGCCGTGCCGCCGCTGATCGATGGCCGCCCCGTGGGTAATTACCCGCCAAGCGCATCTCAGGCGCAGTGGTCTGGCATCAAACATCAAGGCTGGCAGACGCAGACGAAACTTCCGGTGTACCGGTCATTAGAAAGCAATTGTAATGCTAGCCCTGCGACGGGCAGCAGCGCCCGGTACAGGCGGGACACTGCCACCCCGACGCCGCGCTGGGCCAGCAACGCCCGCAACTCGACCAGCGCGATGTCCGCCCTGGCCTCGACCACCGCCAGGATCACTGGTGCGCAGGCCTCGACCCGCGCAGAGCGCTGGTCGCCGCCCACCGGCTTTGGTCGCACGTGCCCCGTCGAGCGCGACAGCCGAACCCAGCTGATCGCGCTGGCGGCACTCACGCCGAACCGCTCGGCCGCCTTGCGGCGGGACAGGCCCGCCCCAACGGCCGCCACCACACGGCCCCGAAAGTCCATCGATAGCGCCTTGCCCATGAACGCCTCCTTGCCAGAAGGCGTGCTGAATCAGACCCGCACCTCAGCAGCAAGCCGCGCCCGACTCAAACCGCTCGGAAACTGCCCTAGGTCGAACGGCGGGCGGCCGCCCTTTGCCCCGTCCGAGCGCGGCACGGCGCGGGCGAGGTCGGAGCGGAACAGCTCGAAGTCAACAATGCTGCCGAGCCGCTCCAGCGCGTCGCCCTTCGCGGACAGCTCCTTCAGGCGCTCGTCGAGGTCGAAGAACCCTGCCTGACCGCGCATCGCCAGCCCTCACCACCGACGACTATCACAGCACGGAATGCCTCAGCCCGCGAAGTTCTTGGAGCTCTCCAGCTGGCTGCGCGACCGCGGCCAACTCCGCCATCTCTACTCACGATAAAGCCGAGACCGACTATGGACTGATATTTAACCCAAACTTTTGAGGGAGGGCCGATCAGCGCCGTCTAACCCGCGAGAGGCTACAGAATTCAATGATCCAAATTCCACGCCTACTTACATTTTCTATGCGGCACTTGGGACACATGCCACACTCCAAGCGCTCTTGTTGACTCAACTGCACTGTCAACTATGTAATTACTGGCATTAGGAAACGAGAACGGCTTTTTGTGCAGGTTGATCGGCCGATAATCCCCAGACACGATGTCCGAATTGAGCCAAATATCCTCTTCAGTTGTAGCAATAAGGTACTCGCACCCGCAAGAAGCTACATTGGAAATGACTTTCCATATATCCTCGAATGAAAGGTGAAACAGAACCTCTCTGCATAGCACAACGTCTCCAGGCGGGATGCGATCAACTGTTGCATCAAGGCGTACGAATGTGCGACGGCTGTTTTGATACTGAAGAGCGTTGACCGAGATCACCTCATCCACTATATCCACTCCGACGTAACTCCATGGACCATCCAAATATTTCATCCAAACAAAGTCACCGCAGCCGAGATCAACAAGCGTTTTACAGCTCAAACTCTCTAAGATGCCTCCAAGTTTCTGCAAGAGTGGGCGCGTGGAGCTTATCGAGGAACCCGGTCCCGATAAGCTATCCTGCTGCCTATCTGCTATCCAAGCGTCGGACTTATAGATCGCCGCGAAAACTTGAGCGAGGGTTGAATGAGCAAGATGCCCTGTTTTCGCCACCCCTCGAACTCTGTTGATCCGCATCCTTACCTTTTCAAGTTTGAGCCGGATTATAATGTGCCGCACTAAGAGCCTCAAGTTCTTCTTTATGCTCATATTTCATTGTCCTTCAAAGGGGATATACTCTAGTTTTAACACGGTCTTCAGCTAATCAATAATGCCTTAGGTCTGCCGCGGATGCACCAAAGTCTTCACTCCGTCAAACAAATTAAAGATTATCGTTAGAAGTCATTGATTAAGCATAAACAAGCTTCTCCGCAAGCGGCAAGCGAAGGCGTGAACATCATTCCTCTTAGCTCAACTTTGGCCAATCGAACGGCTTGCGAGGTGGGCTGAGGTGACGGGGCGTGCGTGACGGGTAGGCTGACGTGTCCCCGGCAAGAGACACCATCATGCCGCCTCTACCCGCCCGCTTCGCCGCGGTCATCCTGGCGTTCGCGCCGCTGTTCGTCCAGCGCTCCTGGCGATAGGCCGAAGTGCTGCTGGTTGGCGCCATACTGGCGCCCGAGCGATACACTGTGACAAGCGTGCTGCGGATTACCGGCCGCTTGCGCGAGCGGCGGTTTGTGAACTTCAATCGCATCCTCAGCCGGGCCACTTGGTACCCGCGCACTGGCGCACGCATCCTGCTCGACGCTGATCACCGATTTGCGCGCGACGGTCCCGTGGTGCTGGCGCTTGATGACACCATCGAGCGCCGACGCAATAAGCGCGTCACGGCCGAGGGCAACTATCGCGACCCGGTTTGCTGTGATTTGGGGGGGACTCCCCACCCTTTAGCAAGCGGTTTTGATGGGGAAGGCAGGATCGAAAGCCGATTGGCTTTTCAGCATGGCGCAGGCGACGCCAAGGAGCCGGTCGGCGATGGAACGGAGCGCCCTGGCATGGCCGTGCCCGCGCGACCTGAGCGCCGTGTACCTGGCCTTGCTGGTCGGGTCGCGCTGGGCGGCGACGCGCGCCCAGTGGTAGACGGCGTTGCGCAATCGGCCGTCGGCGGCTTGGCGCATCAGCACGATGCGGCTCTTGCCGGAACGCTTGGTGACGGGGGCGACGCCGGACAGGCAGCGCAGGGCCTGATAGTCTCGCCGCTGCAGGGCTTCGGAGGCTTCTGCGAGCAGCGTGGCGAGGACGATCCGCCCGAC
>CALMGA010000159.1 GCA_937863205.1 uncultured Beijerinckiaceae bacterium
ATGGCTCATCGAATCAGCGATCCGGGTGCACCGCAAGGGCGTGGGTAATTACTCGAGATCGGTGCTTGACTCGCCACCCGATTGGCCTCTCCAGTGCATTGGCAGGGACAAGATGTACACCTGGAGAATGTATTTTCTTTAGCAATAACAATCTGTCATGGGCGAGCGCGTGGTGCGTTTGTCTGCGCCAGCGCACTAGCACTTTGCCCAGGTTGCAACCTCGGTTGATCACAAGCCGACATCTCCTCGGCCTCTATCGCGTGCATGATAGGATCGCTCCGCAAACCGCCGTCACTCTGGTGATTCCGACGGATAACAGGTCCGGACGCGTCGATGGTCGAGGACGAATCAACTATTTCAACAACTTTGCCACGAGCATAAAAGTGAAGACACAGGGGGTCTGCGTCGTTGAAATCATGGCGGTCAACAATGGAACTTTGTCTGCAGAGCAGGTGAGGGCCCTCGGGCACGACGGCTGCCGCGCATCAGCTATACTGACCAAACGTCGCCGTTCAGCATGGCAGATAAGATCAACTTTGCCATGTCCTTCGTGAATACCGAATTCCCTTTCATCATGAATGACGAGATGGAGGTGAAATTCCCTGGATGGGTCGATGCGCTCATCCGACTCGCGCAAAGGCCGACATCCGGCATCTTCGGAGCTCGGCTTCTCTACCCGGATGTTACCATTCAGCACTGTGGTATGGTCTTCGGCATCAAGCATCACGTTGCTCACAATTTTATTGCTTCAAGCATGCTGAGTTCGGTTACGACAGCTATACAGCTATCGTGCGAAACTGATTTGCAATGACTAGTGCCTGCATAGCTCTGGCAATGAACCTGTTCTTTGAGCTGGATGGTTACAACGAGAAGTCTGCCGTCGATTACAACGACACGGATTTCTGCCTGCGTGCCTGCGAAAGCGGCTATCGTGATATCGACACGCCGTTCGCAACGCTTTATCGTTTCGAAGGCGTGGCCGCTAAACGCAAGCAGCCCTCGACAAGCGACTATGCCGCTTTCGGGAAGGTGTGGAGCCGGTACATTAATAACGATCCCAACTACAGCCCACTGCTAATGCGCTCACGTTACGGTTTCTCGCTGAGAGACGATCGGTGAAGCAAAGGCTTGCCTTCGCCGCCGCACCGCTCGCTTTCTGGTGCCTTGCGGCTACTGCCTGCCTTAGCGGCGGCGCGGTCGAGTCGTTCGACCAACCGCTCTGCCACGAAACCGGCGGTCTGACTGTCTGCGCGGATTTGACCGATGTGTCGATGTTCTTCGACACGCCTAATAGTGAGGTTGCATACAACATCGAACTCATCCGCATCGACGGAGGCTACGCAACCGTCTACCATGCCGAAGTGCAAGGGTCGTTACGGGCTGGAGACTCCATCAAGGCGGGTTCGTCACCAGGAGGGTACCGGTTCACTTTGCCTTCGCATTCCATGCAGTTTGGAGGCTTAGAGACTAGGCCCACCGATCTGCTTGATGCCGACGGGATCGGAGGTGGCGCCAACCCGATGACGGTGGCGGGGCGTCACGGCGATCCTAACCTCTACATATTCTTTCTTGGTGTCAGCGACGATGCGAAGCGACGTGACTTCCGAGGAGCGGACTGGCGTCACTACCTACTTCTCGCGCGAACCAGGGACTTCAAGTCAATCGAGCTGCTGTCCACGTCGGGTTGGCAGCCAACTGACAAGCATCCCGAGCCGACTGCACTCTCTGATAGCAGTGGAACGATCATTCGAAGCGATGTTGCGCAGGGTGTTTGGAATACACAGGGATTGATCGGCTCCATTTCCTATGTCAGCGGCACCTATTACTATTTCTACGATGATTTCTCAAATGACGGTGCAGGATCGGCTCTCTATCTGCGCACAACCAGCGATCTCGTGAATAGCAAGTGGTCGCCGCCCGTGAAAGTTCTGACGCTGAACGGCTTTCCTATGATCCGCGTGGGAAAGCTTCCGGGACGCGATCGATGGGCGGTTCTGTACAATTGCGATCGAAACGGCAGATCGGATGTGTGTATTCAGATAACGCAGAACCTGTCGATTTTTGGCGAGGGCGGGATTTCCCATCTCGACCTTTCGCCGGCTTTCGCGCTGGGACTGAGTAACCTGCAGCCATCGCAAGTCGTCGGCCAGCCAAATTGGCTCACCGATCGTTGGGGCAACGTCGCATTTGTACGCGGCCGAACAGGCCGCAATGGCGGCGAAGTCTACTGGAGCAACTTCGCGCCTTCCACATGCGCGTCTAATCCGCGGCCCCTTTGCCCTGTCGCGGGTGCAAAGGTCTACCGCATAGGCTGGTATGTGCGCTGAAGATTCGATCTCGGCGGCGAGCAGACGCCAGTTCCACCGCAGCAGGGCGTCATACGACGCGCAGCAACGTGTCATGAAGGACGCGCATCATCAAGCGTTTGGCGAAGCTCACCCCCGGTCGGCAGCCCAAGGCCAGTCCGAGATGATGGATGATACCTTCCAGCGGAGCCGGCCGCCGCGCCCGCATGAGAGAGTATGTCGTCCTCGAAACGCTCGCCGAAGATGTGCCGGCAACAGCTCGGCTTGTCGCAGTGGAACCGCCGTGCGGCAAAATGCAGGAGGCTGCGACCGGCACGGGGCAGGTCCGACCCGTGACGGACGTAGCGGCTGTGCAGGCGCTGTGACGAGATCTGGCGCAAAAGGCAACGAGCGCGGCATGCCGTTGAACCGCCATCACCAAGATCTCGCCATCGGCCTCGGCGGTGTGATCGATACGCAGACCGCTGGGGATCAAGGAGGAGAACCGCAGATCTGCACGCATGATGATGATCCTGCTGATACAGCAGAAATCGACCAGCAAACATCATCAAGAATGCGACAGACCCAAAGTTGCGCGCCGTATCACACGAAATAACCCGGATTCAGTACTGATTGACATCTTGGCGCAAAACCGGGACCACGTCGCAAATCTCGTCCGGCATCACCGGCCGGACGCCCTGATGAATGCCGGCCGATGTCAACGGCACGACCCGCCTCTTCCACATGCATTGCGACGCCTATGCACGACTTCGTTCGGAGTAAAGTATAGAGAGAACGACGGGCAATTATCACCTTGACGTAGCACGTCATCGAACGTAGGTTGTGCTCATTGGAGCCGACAACCGATGTCCGATTTCAGCAACCCCATCTTCCACGACGAGACCAAGGCTCGCGAGTGGCTGGAAGCGCGGGTTTGGAAGGACGGTCGCATCTGTCCCCATTGCGGCGTTGCTGATCGTTCGACCCTGATGAAGGGCAAGACGACCCGACCTGGCCTCTACCAATGCAATGCCTGCCGCGAGCCCTTCACCGTCACTGTCGCCACCCTCTACGAGCGTTCCAAGGTGCCTCTGCACAAGTGGCTCGCCGTCACGCATCTCATGATGGCGTCAAAGAAGGGCATGTCGGCCCTTCAGATCAGCCGCATGATCGGCCTGAGCTACAAGACGGCGTGGTTCCTCTGCCATCGCATCCGCGAAAGCCTTCGTCCCGATGAAAGTCTGCCCGCGATGGGCGGCCCGAACACGCCGGTCGAAGCCGACGAGACCTATGTCGGCGGCAAGGCGAAGAATCGTGCCTTCCGTGAGCCTGCCTCGAAGAAAGCCGTCCTGAGCCTGATTGAGCGCGACGGGCATGTCCGCTCCTTCCATGTCGCCAATGTTAGCGCCAAGTCCGTCCGTCCGATCATTGCGGACAACGTGCACAAGGCTAGCGTCATCATGACGGACGAGAGCCCAGTCTATTTCGGCACTCGCAAAATCTTCGCGGCCCATCACAGCGTCAACCACAGCAAGGAGGAGTACGCGAGGTTAGGCGGCTTCATCCACATCAACACGGCCGAAAGCTTCTTTTCCCTCGTCAAGCGCGGCATCACCGGCAGCTTTCATCACGTTTCGGAAGCGCACCTACACCGTTATCTAAGCGAGTTTGATTTCCGTTGGAACACCCGCACGCTCACCGACGCTGAACGCATGTCACAGAGCATCAGCGGCATTGTTGGACGCAGGCTCACGTATCGGCGCATTGGTAAAACACAGACGCAGTAAAGGTTAAGCCATGTCTTCCAAGTTTTCAGACAATGCGGTTGCCGGAATGGCAGTCGCATCAATCGAGCTTCACAGAACGATGATTTCTCTGATGATAATGCACAAGGTGATTCCAAAAGTACTTGCGCTTGAGCTTATCGATCAGAGCTTGCAGGTTGTGGAGAAATATCAGATGTCGGGTATACCTTCTCTAGAAGCTCCCGCGCAAGCAGCTCGTCTCCATTTAGAAGTACTGTTGCGAACGTTACGTCAGCTTCCAGTCGAGGATTGAGTTCTGCCATCTTTGATAACTTTCGCTTCGGCCCGCTCTTGATCGCCGCATCCACTGCCCGCTCGAATGCGGCCCAGCTTCCAGCCCATTCCTGAACGGAGCCATTGTCACGCTTTTTGGAATCATCCGTCATGCGCAAGACCTCTTCCACCGACGCCAAGGGTAAGCCGAAACAGGCAGACCGGGAAGAGGGCTGGGATATCTCGGCTATAAGCTCATTCGCGCCTTGGGACGAGTTCTACGCCGCGTTAGGACGATTCATTCAGATGTTTGGAAAAGTTGAGTCTAGTCTGCATGTCGTGCTCCGTGAGGTGATAGCAAACCTTTTAAACGCGACGTACTTACACGACTATGAAGCTATAATCGGAGCGACAACAGGCTCAATGCGAATTTCTGGATTGAGGGACGTGCTTAAGAGGGTGCTTCGAGTCGGAAATGTAAATGAAATTTACGTCGATTGCTTCGATTATGGCTTCAGTCAACTAGGCGAAATACATTTCATGCGAGACAGGATTGCTCACCATGGTTGCGAATATAACACGGAGGGCCTGTTTTATACATCCAACGACGAGACTGTAAGTGAATACATGAATGGAGAAATTATTCTATTCACAATCGAGAACTTATTAGACATGGCATACGATCTAAAGAATATCGAAGAGTTTTTCACAGTTGTAGAATCAACTATGCACGACGAAATTGACGAGACGCTCGGCGCTTATTTGCACTCTGAGCGTCCAACATGGCGCTATAAATCTTCTGCACTAAAGCGTGCGGGTCCAAAACATTGGACCATTCCTCAAAAGCCAAAGCCCCTGCGCGCTCCATCGAAGGAGTGATTTTTTCGCTATCTGAAACGCCGGCCACCTCCATCTCGCCCTATCTGCTGCCTACTACGTCAGGGTGATAACTGCCGAACGACGGGTCAACGGCTCGAGATCGCCTCGGCAGCTCGCCGCACTCAATGCCCACCGAATGAGCAAAACGAACCTGCCTGCGGCAAGCTGGCGGACCGGCGCGGGTCACGGTGGCAGGATCTGCAGCGCCGGCCGCAGCGAGCCGCAGAAACCTCTGACGTCCGAGCGGCAGCGACTATCGGGAACCCATATTGCGTCATCACGACGGGCGGCTCGCCGCAGTCGGACCTCGGCGAGAAACTGATCCCGATGCCGCTGGCTCGGACCTCAAACGCAGCGCATGTACAGCTCGCGCGGGTACCGTTCCTTCCAACGGTTGTGGAAGAGCTCCAGCTCGCTGGAGACGACCTGACCGGGGTCTTTCTTCGACAACGACTCATAGTGCAGGAGGACAGCTTTCGGATTGACGATGATACGCTGTTTCGCGGCGAGCAGCTTGAAGCAGAAATCAACATCGTTGTAGTTGGAAGCGAACGAGTCATCGTATCCTCCTACCTGATCGAAAAGGCTCTTGCGCGTCATAGAGCAGGCGCCGGTCGTCGCCGTAACGTTGTGGACCGCCGCGCAGATGCCGCCGTGACCTACGGTGTCTTCCGGCTCTCTATAGTACGGATGGCCGGGATCTCCGTTCACAACCGTCACGCCGATATGCTGTATGCTGCGGTCCCCGAACAGAAGCTTCGCGCCGACCATGCCGACGCCTTCCTGCTGCTGGAACTGCAGCATTTGCTCGATCCAATCCGGCGTCACCACCTCCATGTCGTCGTTGAGTATCAACATGTATTCGTCGCGCACATGGGCAGCGCCGAGGTTGATTTTACGGGCGATATTGAACTCCTTGTCCTCATAGCGGACAAACTCCGCATTCCATGAGTCCAGCTTGTCCAACGTCTTGTCGGACAGGTCGCCATTCTCCAGGATAATGATCTGCAAATTCTTCCAGGTCGAGCGCTCGACAATGCTTGCGACGAAGTTCTCCAGCAGGTTGACGGGACGGCCATCGATCAAGGCGGTCTTGTTTGCGGTGGGAATGAGCAACGACACGAGGGGATCGCCCTTGATCCGGAATGTCGGATGAGTGGATCCCGGGATCGCCCCGTCGTCGGCCCGTCCGGGGAAGCCAATACGCTGCATGTGCTCCTCGAGCGCCGCCTTGGCCCGGGGAAGGGCGTAGCTCTTGACCTCGCCGCTCGTCGCTGTGGACGTCGGAAGCATGCGCCAGTGATAGAGGGAGAGAGGAATGTGCTCGATCTTTCTGCTTTTTTCCGTGACGCGCAAGACGAGATCGTAGTCCTGCGCGCCGTCGAACGCCGATCGGAAACCGCCGACCGCGTCGAGCGCCGCCTTCCGGTAGATGCTGAGGTGCGCCGTGTATCCGCAGGTCAGCAGGAACTCGGGCGACCAAGCCGGCTTGAAGAAACGGCCGCAAACGTTGCCGTTGGTGTCAATTTTGTCTTCGTCGGAGTAAAGGAAGTCGAGTTCCCTGTCCTTGTTAACTGAAAATGCAACGTGGGCCAACGCATCGACCGTCAGTTCGTCGTCGTGGTCCAGTAACGCGACATATTCGCCGGTGGCGATGGCGAGCGCATCATTCGAGGCGGCCGATATGTGCCCGTTGCTTTGGCGGAATTTGACCTTGATGCGCGGGTCGGTACCAGCCCAGAACCGCATCAGCGGCGCGATCCGTGGATCGGTCGAAGCGTCGTCGACTAGGCACAGTTCCCAGTTCTGGTAGATCTGCCAGAAAACGGATTCGATTGCGAAGTTCAGCCAACGGAGATCAACGTCGTAGATGGGCACCACGATCGATATCAGAGGCTGGTACGCGAGCGACCTGATCGCGACCGCCGTCTTCCGCCATTGCTTGACATGGGCGACGATTGTAGGGGGCAGATCGTCGGTCTCCGCCATCGCTGGGCTCGTCGACCTGAGCTGAACGACACCAGCGATCAGGTCTTTCAACAGTGACATGCTCAATGATGACCGCCATGCGCCGTCCCTGAGGCCGCGCAGTTCTTCCTGGAAGCCGCAGGCCAACCAATGTTCGAGCCCGCTTGCAAACCCGCCCGCCTCCACGTTTTGTCGTACGTCGGGATACCTGGCGAGGTAAGCGCTCTCATCATATACATCCGGGTCGGGCCCGAGAATCTCGTCGGTTTGCGGCGCAACATCGTCCGGAACGTTCCACAGGTCGCGGTAGACCCGGTGCAGTTCGAGGGGCGGAGTTTGAGTTTGTATGAACAATCGTTGAAGCTGGAGAACGACTTCCAGCGTAGCGGGTGTGACGCATGATGGGTCGAAGTCGAGCCAGGAGACGAGATCGCGCGGATCGGCGATTGGCTGCAGACCTTTCCTATGGCCGACCGTTACGAAATGCGTCAGGGGGTCTTTGCCGTCCAGACACTGCACTTGGGAGACATAGAAATTCGTGTCGAATGTCGAATGTGGGTTTGCTCCCTCCTTCCAGCCCAGCGTGATGTAGTGCTCTAATGGATCGATGCCCGCGGCCCGGACATCCGGACGATGATTGAAGTAAAACCCGATCGAGAACAGCGGGTGAGACGATGCGAGTTGCCGCCATCCCTCGGTGGTGTAGTGATCTAAAGTAGAGCCTTCGCAGGAGGCTGCGCTGCTCGCGAACCTGTACCAAATGGGATCGAACAGAGGGTGCGGACTTGCAGCGTTCGAGCCTACCATTTTTTGAATCCCCCCCACGCGCGTCGCATCGCGCATAGCAGATCCCGGGCCTACCCTGCCACGATCGAATCTTTTTCCCTGCGCGCGTGTATGGACGTCGGCAGCGGCGAGTTGCAGAATGTTGGGAGCTTCGGAGCGGTAATTGCCTATCAGGGCGAGGAAAAACCAGCTCGCCTGAAGTGGCGCGAAGTGATTCAAGCTCTCGACGCTTGTTGCCCGGGGCTTCGGGATGCGCGGTTCGGATCAGCGGTCGGGCTCGCTGTTGTCCTACGTCGACCTGGAGAGCCGGGAGCGGGCCGACCACCCGCCTCGTACGATCCGCACCATCACCAACGAAGCCCTCCTGGCGCTGAGCACGGAGTTTGAGGCGCTCCACGCCGCCGGGGTTGGGCAGCCCTCGATCCCGCCCGAGCGCCTGCTGCGCGCCATGCTGCTGCAGGCCTTCTACGGCATCCGTTCGGAGGGCCAGATCATGGAGCGGCTGGAGTTCGACCTGCTGGTTCGTCGGGCTTGGCATCGACGAGGCCTGGGACCCGACGACCTTTGGCGGGAACCGCGACCGGCTGCTCGAAGGCGACGTGGCGCACAAGTTCCTCGCCGCCGCGCTGGCCCACCGCAAGGTGAAGCGGCGGCTGTCACCAGAGCACTTCAGCGTCGATGGCACGATGATCGAGGTCAAGCCGGGTCTGATTTGGGTGTCCATGAGAAGCGTCCGGCCCAAGGACGGGTCGGGCGAGCCGCCGGCACCCGGTCATAACGGCGAGGGCGACGTCCACGGCGAGCGCCGCGGCCACGCCAGCACCACCGATCCCGACGCCAGGCTGTACCGCAAGGGGCCGGGCCGCGAAGCCAGGCTGTGCGCCCTCGGGCACGCGTTGCTGGAAAGCCGCGACGGCCTTGTCGTCGACGCCTGCCTGACCCGGGCGGACGGCCACGCCGAGCGCATCGCCGCCCCGCACGTGATCGAGCCGCGCGCCGACCGGCCCAAGCGCATCACGCCGGGTGCCGACAAAGGCTACGACACGGAGGACTTCGTGAACGAGCTGCGCTTGTTCAACGTCGCCCCGCACGTCGCTGCCAAGCTGCAAGGGCTCCCCCATCGATGGGCGCACCATCTGCGGAGCCGGCGACAAGCTCAGCCAGCCACCACCCAGCGCCGCGGCAGTAGCACGAAGCCGCGTCATCCAGCCAAGCACATCGAGGAGGCGCTTGGCTGGATCAAGGCCGCCGCCGGCCTACGCAAAACCAGACATCGTGGGCTCGGGCGCGTCGGCTGGCCGTTCACCTTCACCATGGCCGCCTATGACCTGATCCGGCTTCCCAAGCTACAGCTTGAGCAGAGACGGGACCAAACCGAACAAAGTGGCCATCACCATAACGCCACCGTCGCGGTCCGGCACGTCGGCCCGGTGGACAACCGCGTGCATCAGCAGGCCCTGCGCGTCCACAAGGACATGGCGCTTCCTGCCCTTGATCTTCTTGCCCGCGTCATAGCCCGGCGGGTCGACGCGGCAGCCCCCTTTTCCGCGCTCTTGACGCTCCCGCTGTCGATGATCGCCGCCATCGGGATGGCCTCGCGTCCGGCCGTCTCCCGGCAGGCCACGTACAGCGCGTGGTGCAGGCGCTTCAGCGTCCCGTCATGG
>CALMGA010000160.1 GCA_937863205.1 uncultured Beijerinckiaceae bacterium
ATGGGCCGGCCCTGCTGGCCTGGAGGCAAGGCGGTCTCGACTTCGGTTCCCTTCGGCTGACAAGGGAATGTGCGGCATTCGGTAGCAAAAACACCTAATAGGATGTGTCCCCCGGTGCACGAAAGGGACACGAGGCGATGGCCGAAACCAACATGATCCACGGTCTTCGCTCCAAGGCAATCCAGCTTGAGAGCATCATCCGAGATCACGAGGCCGCGCTGACCAAGGCCCGGCATGATCTATCCGTCATCAACGCCGCCCTGTCGATCTTCAACGCCGAGGGTGGCGTCCCGATCGGCTACACGCCCGGCGCCAGCGTCCGCCATCTGTTCAAGCGGGATGAAGCTTGGAAGCTCTGCCGAGAGGCTGTGGCGGCCCGCCCTGACGGTCTGACGACGCGAGAGCTTGCCAACATCTGCACCGGCGCCAAGGGGTTCGACACGGAGGATGCCGTTCTTCGCAAAGGGATGCAGGCGGCGTTGACCAGCATCCTCGGCAAGCGGGTGTTGCGGCGGGAGTTGAAGCGAAGCGGGTCGCGGCAGGGGGCGACGCTGTGGCGGCTCGGAAGCTAGCTGGAAATCTTTGAACCATGCGACTCTGCATCTGTTGGCAAGCGAGTCGGCGTCAGCTATTGACATTTTTGGAACTGGTATCCCAGCAGAAGGGAGGAAACTATGGCTTCCGCCCTCGACGTGGCGCAACACATTCTGGATATTCGTGGTCCCATGACCACCATGAAGCTTCAGAAACTCGTCTACTACTCACAGGTTTGGTCGATCGTTTGGGATGACGATGTCGTCTTTAACGAAGAAATCCAAGCTTGGAAGAACGGCCCAGTGGTGCGCGAACTTTGGGACGCTACTCGGGTAATTTCAGAGTTCATCGCGTCTCTGGTGCTGATTCTCAAGCTCTAACCACTGCGCAGCGGGCTACCGTTTCGCGCGTCCTTAACGCTTATGGCGATAAGGACGCGCAATGGCTGAGCGATTTGACGCATATGGAGGAGCCTTGGAAAGAGGCGTACGAGCGGGGACAGAACACTCCGATCAGTCTAGAAGCGATTTCCGAATACTATTCGGCTTTGGGACCGAATGAGCAGGAAATCGCAGGCACGCGCTGAACGTCGGTTAGCCAAGGCCGCAGACAACGCTGAAAAATCAGTCAGGCTTCGTGAACGTCTCACGGAGCCTACTATTCGTTTCGGTGCTAATCCTGACACTGTTTATCAGATGAAAGTCACTTGGTCCTGCCATACTCCCGATAAGGCTGGAGTTTGGAGTTGGGGTGTCGACAGGTGCTGGTCTGAAGACGACTGGACCGCTTTGATTCTACCGAAGTTGACTCATTTTTCGGGACTTACTTGGGCAGAAATCGATAAATTCGATTCAGATACTTGACATAAAATGCATTATTCTATGGATGTTGCAGATATCTGTGAAGAAGCGCAATCCCGTCTTGAAGAGTTAGAGTGTAGCGCAGGAAAACTATTTCGTTTCCGCCTAGGAAACCGATCTAGACTTTGGGGAATACGCACCGTCGCCCATTTCGAAGTGCTCTGGTATGATCCAACGCATAAGATATATCCTGTAGAAATTTAGCTTCGCTGCCAGTACCCCTTCCACGCCCGCGACACCGGCGCATTCAGCGCCGCCGCAGTGACGCCGAGGTACTGCGCCCCGTTGCTCACCCGGCGATTGTTCTCCCGCCACGCCATCTCGCCCGCATAGGCGTAGAGGTAGCGGCCGGCGAAGTGATGGTGGATGCCGATCTCCGAGCGACGCAGGCGGGAGAAGAAACTCTCCGCCTGATTGGTGCAAGCCTCGCCGTCGCTGTAGCATTCCTGGTGGTTGATCCGCTTCGTCAGGAAACGGTCGTGGAGCGCGTCCCAGCCGCGCGCATCGTCGGCGAAGATTTGTGCACCGGGGGACACGCGGGCGTTAACGGCCTGGACGCCTTGGACCTCCGACTTGTAGACAAACGTCAGGGCCTTGCCGTTGCGCTCGCGCACGACCACCACGACCCGGCGCTTGCCGGACTGGTTTTCGGCCTTGCGAAGGTCGCGGCGGTTCTCCTTGTGGTTGGCGGGCTTCACGTAGCCGCCGAAGTAGGCGCCGTCGACCTCAACCGTGCCCGACAGCTCGGCATCCGCCGTCTCGGTCGCCATCGCTTCGCGAAGCTTGTGGCTGAGCACGAACGCCGTCTTGTACTGCACGTCCAGGTCGCGGGAGAGCTGGAGAGCGGCATGGCCCTTGGCGCCGTTGACGAAGATCGCGATTGCTAGGAGGTAGGTGGCGATCGGCAGCTTACGCGACGCGAAGATGGTCCCGGACGTCACCGAGAACTGATGGTGGCACGCCTTGCACTTCCACAGCTTGCGCGTGGTGATCTTGTAGGACACGCCGCAGGCGCACTTGGGGCAAACCGCCTCGCCCTTGGTCTCGGCCCAGCGGATCATGCGAAAGGCGTCGTGGGCTTCCTCGTCCGACATGCGAGCAACCCGAGCGAGGCTCAGGCTCCTTGCTTGTCGTGAGAGGAGGAAGTG
>CALMGA010000161.1:0-4538 GCA_937863205.1 uncultured Beijerinckiaceae bacterium
GGTCGCCGGTGGTGATCACCGACTGGGCGTGGCCCTTCGAGCGGCGCACGATGGCATGGATGCGCGCCACCATCTCGTCCTTGTGGAAGGGTTTGGTGAGGTAGTCGTCGGCGCCGAAGCCGAGACCCTTCACCTTGTCCTCGATGCCGGCCAGACCCGACAGGATCAGGATCGGCGTCTTCACCTTGGCCACGCGCAGCGTGCGCAGCACCTCGTAGCCGGACATGTCCGGCAGGTTCAGGTCGAGCAGGATGATGTCGTAATCGTACAGCTTGCCGAGGTCGATGCCCTCCTCGCCCAGATCGGTCGTGTAGACGTTGAAGTTTTCGGATTTCAGCATCAGTTCGATGCTTTGCGCGGTCGCGCTATCATCCTCGATCAAAAGAACGCGCATGTCCCGCCCCCAAGCTTGCCCGTATCGTCCGGCATCGTCAGTTACAGAAAGGCGCGATGGTCCCGACCCAAGCCCCCGCCTGGACGTCGCCGTCCGGCCAGGCCGGTCGCACCCTGATTTCAACATTCTTAACGAGCATTGGTAAAAAGCGCTTTAACGAGCCCACGAAGGTGTGGGGAACCACCGGCGCCTCCCGCCCGATGCGGGGGCTGCGAGCCGTTTGAACCCGGGAACGCCCTGAACAAGGATGCGCGACCTTCACCGACTGGCAGATCCGGACGACGCGCCCGACCGCCACCTCGCGGTGTGTCTCGAATCACCGTTCCGCCACTATTGCACGACAGCCGGGCGCGAACAGCCGCCAATCCGCCAACGGTAACAAAGCTGCAACCTCCCCCTGGCACGATCGGTGTGTCTCGCGGAAGTTCTTGGAAACCAACGGTTTCGTTCAGCCTGCGTCGCGGAGTTGCGTATGAAGTCGCGAGATTCACAGTTGCGTTTGAAGCGGTTCCAGGTCGATGAGAAGCGCCGGCGCGTCGTCCAGATCGAGACGATGGTCGCGGAGTTCCTTCGCATCGCCAACGATCTCGACCGCGAGATCACGATCGAGGAGCAAAGGTCCGGCATCGCCGACCTCGCTCACTTCGCTTATCCCACCTATGCGCGCGCGACGCGGGCCCGGCGCGAGAACCTGCTGCGCTCGGCCGCCGAACTCAAGGATCAACTCGCCGACGCCAAGGGCCAACTCGAAGAAGCGCAGGCCGAGTACGTCAAGGTCCAGGGACTTGAAGGGCGGGAAAAGGGGAGCGAGCGCCCCGAGTTCCCGGCCCCGACCGTCCTGATGGACGGCGGCATCGGCCTGCGCGCCGTGCAGGCGTAGGCTCGGGATGCGCAAAGGGCGCGCCCGGTTCGGTGAAGCTTTCCGGCAAGCGACCACACCCGCGCGGCGCTCCCTTGCGAGCGCCGGAGCGGGTCGTCAGCGCGCGTGACACCTGCCGCCCTTTTGCGCTTGACCTTGCCGCCGTCACCGGACCAACAAGCGGGCGAGCCAATCGTGCCGGCGGTGGTCGAAGACTTGCGAGACCACCCTCGCGAGGCTTGCGGCCCGCGCGGGCGCCGCGGCCCGACCGTTCGAGAAGCCGCCTCGCGGCGTTCGGAGACCGATGAGGCGCACTCTCGATTATGTCTGGCCGGTCTTCGGGTTGTGCGCCGTGGTGGTCAGCATCTGGATCCTTGCCGGTGAGTTCAAGGGTGAAAGCGTCGCGTCCGGCGTTTGGCACCAGTTCGCCGCGATCTCGCCCGGGCACTACGCCCTGGCCGTGCTGTCGGCGCTGTTCGCCTATGCGGCGCTGGCCTATTACGACCGCCTCGCGCTGCTGCACCTCGGCATCACCGGCGTTTCGCTGCCGTTCATCGCCGCCACCTCGTTCACCACCTATGCGCTGTCCCACACCATCGGGGCGTCGGTCCTGTCGGGCGCGGTGGTGCGTTATCGCGCCTACTCGACGCGGGGGATGAGCGCGACGCAGATCGGCGTCATGGTGGCGATCTGCTCCGTCACCTTCGGCCTGGGCACGTTGCTGCTCGGCGGGTTCGTTCTCCTGTACGAGCCCGAACAGCTCAGTCGCCTTGCCGGCGGGCTGCCGCATCTGCTCACCGATGCCGCGGCTTCGCGCAGCATCGGTCTCGTTTGCCTGGCCGTTGTCGTTGCCTACATGGTCGCCTCGGCCGTCCGGCTGAAGCCGCTGGTGATCCGGGGCTTCCGCATCGACTATCCCCGGCCCGAGATCGTGCTGCGCCAGTTCATCGCCTCGCCGCTGGAACTGCTGGGAGCGGCCGGGATCATCTATTTTGCCTTGCCCGAGACCGGCAATCCCGGCTTCCTCGCGGTGCTGGCGGTCTTTCTCGGCTCGTTTTCGGCCGCGCTCGCCTCCAACGCGCCCGCCGGCGCCGGCGTCTTCGACCTGCTCTTCATCAATGCGCTGCCCGGCATGGCGAAGCCGAAGGTGCTCGCCGCCGTTCTGGTATTCCGGCTGTTCTATTTCCTGGTTCCGCTTGCCTTCGCGGTGGTCGTCGTGGTGCTGTTCGAGCGTCGGCGCCTCGACCACGTTCTGCACCGCGATCCCGCGGTCCCCCCATCGCCCGTGCGCGCCCAAGGCAAAGCGGCGGGTGAAACCGTCTAAGCAGCTTTCGCAAAAGTGCCCCGCGGTTTTGCGATCAAAACCTGCAGCCTGTCAAAGAGCTAAGCGGGTGAAGCGTTGGCCTGCCAACGCCGACCTGCTTAGAACGGTTTGCGCGGCTTACGCCGCGTTGGACCCTCTTCGCCAAAGCGAAACCGAAGCTGTTTCGAGGCCAAGGTGTCGGCAGGTTTGTCCGCGCCTGCTCCGCGCCCTGATGCCGGATGCGTGGCTCAGGGCCGCGGACTGATCCGGGAAACGGTCGAGGCACCGGCTCCACCGCTCGTGCCCCGGACGCAGCCGCGCTTCCCGCCCGCCGTCCGGATACCCGCGTCAGGCGCGGTAGTGCTGCAGCCGGGTCGTGCGCAGGCCGGCGAGCCCGTGCTGGTCGATGGACATCTGCCAGGACAGGAACTCGTCCACCGTCAGGGTATATCGATGGCAGGCTTCTTCCAGCGACAGGAGACCGCCGCGAACGGCCGCGACCACTTCCGCCTTGCGGCGGATGACCCAGCGCTTGGTGCCGCTGGGCGGCAGGTCGGCGATGGTCAACGGGCTGCCGTCGGGTCCGATGACATATTTCACTCTCGGGCGCAGGGTCTCACTCATGACAGGTACTCACGGACACGTCGATCCACCGTCAAACAATAGCCATCACCGTTTAATATTCAGCTAAATCAACCTCTTCCAAAAGGTTAAACTATTTCGATAATGATCTATAGTCGGCGTTGCGGGATCCGCGGCGATTTGTTCTGGAATGATACATCCGCGCCAGGGCGAGGCGAGGGCGCCGAGGTCGCCGCCGGCCCTTGCGCAAGGGCGGCCGCAGCCAATATGCACGACGGACCGGTCGCTACGGCCGGCAGGTCAAGCAAGAACAGGCCAGGGAACCAAGGTGCCGGACCCGCGCGTGAACAGCCTCGATCTCGCCAAGCCACCGGGTGAAACGCGGGTTGTCGTCGCCATGTCGGGCGGCGTCGATTCGTCCGTCGTCGCTGCGCTGCTCAAGGCGCAGGGCTACGAGGTGGTCGGCATTACCCTGCAGCTTCACCGAGATGCAGGCGTGGGCGGCGATCCGCCGCGTCGCGGCACCTGCTGCGCCGGCCGCGACATCGCCGACGCCCGCGCGGTGGCTCACCGCCTCGGCATCCCGCACTACGTCCTCGACTACGAGGCGCGCTTCCGCGAAGCCGTGATACTCCCCTTCGCGGCGAGCTATGCCAGAGGGGAGACGCCGATTCCCTGCGCGTCCTGCAACGACCGCGTGAAGTTCACCGACCTCCTCGCCACCGCCCGCGACCTCGGCGCCGATGTTCTCGCCACCGGGCACTATTGCGTGACGCGGGCGCATCCCGCCGGCCGGGGAGGGCGCGCCCTGTATCGTGGCGCCGACCCGGCGCGCGACCAGAGCTATTTCCTGTTCGGCACCACGCCCGAGCAGCTCGGTTTTCTTCGCTTCCCCCTCGGCGATCTGCCTAAGGCGGAGGTGCGCGCCCTTGCCCGCGCCCGCGGCCTCGTCAACGCCGAGAAGCCCGACAGCCAGGACATCTGCTTCGTGCCGAATGGGCGCTACGGCGACCTCGTCGGACGCCTGCTGCCGGAGGCGGCGATCCCCGGCGACATCGTCGATGCCGAGGGCACCATCCTCGGCCGGCACGAAGGCGTCATCAACTATACGGTCGGCCAGCGCCGCGGCCTGGGCCTCGGGGGCGCGGCCGAGCCTTTCCACGTGATCCGCATCGAGGCCGCCCGCCGCCGGGTGGTCGTCGGCCCCCGCTCGGCCCTGCGCGCCGGGCGATTGGCGCTGCGTGAGGTGAATTGGCTCGGCGACGGCTGCGCGCCGCCAGACCGCCTCGACCTTTACGTCCGCACCCGCTCGACCCGGCCGCCGGTGCCGGCGCGGCTGCGCCACGTCGAGGGAACCTGCGTCGTGGACTTCCCCGCCGCCGACGCCGCCGTGTCGCCGG
>CALMGA010000161.1:4548-10814 GCA_937863205.1 uncultured Beijerinckiaceae bacterium
CGGGGCAGGCCTGCGTTTTCTACGACGGCGACGGCCATGGCGCGCGGGTGCTGGGCGGCGGCACGGTCGCCGGCTGGGACGCGCCCGACGAGAGAAGTGAAAGGCGCGTCGCCGCGGCCGTGTCTTGACGCGCGACCCGCCGCCCGCCGGCAGCTCGCTGAGCAATGACGGCGTCGAGGCGGCCTACGCCCGCTGGGCGCCGGTGTATGATCTCACCTTCACCCTGGTGATGCGGCCTGGCCGCGTCGCGGCGGCGGCAGCGGTGAGCCGGCCCGGCCGCCACGTTCTCGATGTCGGCGTCGGCACCGGCCTCGAACTGCCGATGGTCGCGCGCTCGACCCGCATCACCGGCGTCGACCTCAGCCGCCCGATGCTGGAGCGCGCCCGCGAGCGGGTGCGGCGGCATGGGCTCGCCAACGTCGACGGCCTCGTGGTGATGGACGCCATGCGCCTCGCCTTCGCCGACGGCTGCTTCGATGCCGTGCTCGCGCCCTACGTGCTGACCGTGGTGCCCGACCCGGTCGCCAGCCTCGACGAATGGGCCCGCGTGCTCAAGCCCGGCGGCGAGATCGTCCTTGTCAACCACGTCGGCGCGCCGGGCGGGCCGGTGGCGGCTGTCGAGGCTTGGCTCGGGCGCCGCGCCGCCCGGCTCGGCTGGCATCCGCAATTCCCCTGGGCCACGGTCGGCGACTGGATCGCCGCCCGCCCGGACATGCGCCTCGTCGAGCGGCGCGTGCTGGCCCCGCTGGGGTTGTTCACCCTTGCCCGCATCGCCAAGGCGGCATCCGACCGTCTCGCGAACGGCTCGCCATCCTGAGGCCCGATCCCGCCCGTGGCGTCCGCCTGGAGCATCGGACCGAAAAGTGCGCAGCGGGTTTCGGACAAATCCGATGCGGCACAGCGACTTAGAGTATCGGATCCGGTTGAGGATCCGACGCTCTGGTCTCGGGATCATGCTTCGGTAGCGACTCACGTCGCCGCGCGCTATGAAGGCCGGATGGAGGGACGGGGGTCTAAATCGGTGCTGCCCAAAGCTGCGCTGCGCAGCTTCGATGGCGAATTCTTCGAGGTCGTCTACGCCGGCTGCCTGCACCGCGTGCAGGTCAGGCGGGTCGCCAGCGCGCGCCGGCTGATCCTGCGCGTACGCGCGGCGACGCGCGACGTCGTGCTCACGATGCCACCGCGCTCCTCGCTGCCCCGCGCCAGGATATTCGTGGAACGACACGCCGAGTGGATCGGCCGCCGCCTGGATGGACTGCCGGCCCCGACCCCGTTCGGCCCGGGCGCGGTGATCCCGTTGCGCGGGATCCTCCACGAGATCGTTCATCGGCCGGGCGGGCGCGGCGTCGTCTGGATCGAGGCCGATGCGCAAGCGCCGCGCCTGTGCGTCGGCGGCGACGTGCCCTTCGTGGCGCGCCGGGTGCGCGACTACCTGCAGGCGCAGGCGAGGGTCGACCTCGCGGCGGCGGCGGCGCGCCATGCCCGGATGCTTGACGTCACCGTGCGCCGCATCACGCTTCGCGACACCACGACCCGCTGGGGATCCTGCTCCTCGTCGCGCGCGCTCAGCTTCTCCTGGCGCCTGGTGATGGCCCCTCCTTACGTGCTCGACTATCTCGCGGCCCATGAGGTGGCCCATCTCCGGCACATGAACCACTCCAACGCCTTCTGGGCCACCGTTGTCGGCCTCGTGCCGGACTACGGGCGCGCCGAGGCTTGGCTCAAACTCAACGGCCTCGGCCTGATGCGCTTCGGCGTGCCGGAGCGTTGACGCCCCACCTGGAGCACCGGATCCCAAATCGGATCTGGTGCTCTAAGTCGCTGTGCCGCATCGGATTTGTCCGCAAACCGCTGCGCACTTTTCGGTCCGATGCTCTAGCGGTCATCGCAACAACGGAGGACGGGGATGGCGATCGTCAACCCGCGCGATTAACGCCCGGTCGTGGCTTACGATGAGCGCCCCTCGGTTTTGTCCCGCCTGTTGCGCGCGGGCATGACTTGCCGTTGCGTCGCCGGGGTCGCGGTCGCCTTCTGGACGGTGGTCGCCGGCAGCCCTGCGGCGATCCTCGCAGGTGCCCGCGCCCTGCTGGTGCAACATGACGTGTCAGGCCGCCGTACGATTTCGCCGGCGTCTACGCCGCGCCGGGAGGCGCGCTGCCGGCCGCCATCGAACTGCGCCCGCTCGTCTACAACGATCTCCCCACCCTGGAAAAACGCCCCTGCGACAGCCGTGCGTTATTCGCGGCGGCGCAGGACGCCGATGGCGCGGGCGAAACGGATTGGGCGGCCCACGCCTTCAAGCGCTTCGGCACCGCTTGTCCGACCCTAGACGCCGACTTGCGCCTGGCCGCCGAGCACTACATCGAGATGGGGCAGCTTCAAAGGGCGCTGGCCATCACCGCGCGGCTGACGGCCGAGTACCCGACCAACCCCGAGTTCTGGTACGTCCACGCGCGGGTTCTCTACCAGCAGCGCGACGATGTCCCTGCGATGGACGCCGAGAGGAACGTCGTGCGCTTCAACACCGATCGAAAAAACATCGGCGACTGGGTATGGTCGGAAACAGCCAACCTTTACGGTCGCATCGGCGTGCCGTGCAGCAGCGCGATGCGCAAGGTCGCTGCCGACGACATCGACCGCAACCTTTGCCAAGCGGGCACCGCCCTCAAGCAGGTCCCGGCGCCGAGCGGCGGATCCGCCATCCGGATGTGAACGGCGCGCGGCGCCCTGGCACCTCGCTGCCGTTCCCGAAGCATCGACCGAACATCGGTTCCGGTCCGATGCTCAGGCGCGGGGACGCCGGCGCGTCACGCCACCCTTTGCTGAGGCGCCTGGGAAAGGTCGACCGACCAGAACCGCGTTCCGATGTTCTCCACCACGTGCAGCGCGTCCTGCCCGATGCCGGAGAAGCGACCGGATCCCCAGGTCCACAGCCAGCCGAGGCCAAGGAAATACAGGCCGGGCACGCTGGTCACGCCGCGGTGGTGAGTGGGATAGCCCGCGCCGTTGAACACGGGGATGTCCACCAGCGAGAAATCGGCCCGGAACCCGGTCGACCACACCACCGACGTGATGTTGGCCTCGCTGAGGTTGAGATGCGTCGGCTCGCTCGCCGCCGTCCACGGTGCCACGTAGGGGTCGGCCGGCGGCGCCTCGATGCCGGCCTTGCTGATGTGGTCATCGATCATCTTGCGGATGCGCAGGTAGACCTTGTCGGCCATGTCGAGGTTGGCGGCGAGGTTGGGCGTGAAGGTCACGTCGTCGCCGTCGATCTTCTCCAGCAGGCCGTAAAGGTGCATGCCCTCGGTGGCGAACTTGCGCAGATCGATCTCGCGGCCGCCGCCTCGCCCGGAGAAGTAATGGTTGGCCTTTTTACGCACCTCGGTGCCAAGCGGGTGCGTGTCCACCGTCATGGCGTAGTAGCCCATCTCGTCGAGCCACTTGATCGCGTCCTTGCCGCGGTACTTGCGTGGCGAGCGCGGGGCGTCGCCCACGGCGAGGTGGACTTGCCGCCCGGCCAGATGCAGGTCCTCGGCGATCTGGCAGCCGGACTGCCCGGTGCCGACCACCAGGGTGGCGCCTGGGGGAAGCTGCTCGGGGTTGCGGTAGTCGCGGGAATGGATCTGGTGCAGCGACAGGGGCAAACGCTCGCCCACGCGCGGCACCGCCGGCACGTGGTAGCCCGAGATCGCCATCACCACGTTGTCGGCGCTCCAGTCGCCCATCGTGCTCTCGACATGGAACAGGCCGTCGGCGTCGCGCGACACGCGGGTCACGGAGACGCCCTCGTGGATCGGCGGATCGACCATCCGGGCGAAGGCCTCGATGTAGGCGACGATTTCGTCCTTCAGCATGAAGCCGTCGGGATCGGGGCCGGTGTAATGGAAGTCGGGCAGGGTGCACTGCCAGTTCGGCGTCACCAGGCAGAACGAGTCCCAGCGGTCGGTGCGCCAAGCGTGCCCGACGCGGTTCTTTTCCAGCACCACATGGTCGATGCCGCGTCGCTTGAGGTAGTAGGAAACGGACAGGCCGGCCTGCCCGCCGCCGACCACCACCACCGGCACGTGGCCCCTGTTCTGCCCGCCGCGCGCCCTGCTCTGCGGCCCGTCGGCGCTGACCGTGATCTCGTCGCTGTCGCCCATGGCTCTCTTTTCCTTGTGGATCAGGCGTCAAACCCTTCGAAGCGCACCACCGCCTCGCGTCCGCTCCGCCCGGCGGTGACGCCGGCGGCCTTGCGCTCGATCGCGGCGAGCTGTGCCATGGCGAGCGAGCAGCCGGTGCCGCCGTAGCGGAACCGCACGCGGTCGCTGGCCGCTTGAAGGCCCTCGCGACACTGCGCCACGAAGTCGGACAGGGAATAGGAGCGTCCGGGTTCGAAGTAATTGGTGATGATGGACGACGGAGAATAGCAGGTTTCCACCTCGCCATCCGGCCAGCGCACGCGAAACGTTGTCTCGGGCATTAGGCAGTTCCCGCCATCAATGGGCCTCGACGGGCTGGGCCTCGACGGGCGCGGCTGCTTCCAGATCCGGACGCGGGGCAGCCGGCGCGCAGCCGATGAACGGTCGGGCGAAGTCCCACACCTCGACCTCCTCGCCGTCGCGGCACAGCCTGACCTTGGCCGTCGCGTCGACAGAGCCGATGGCGGCGCAGGCGATGCCGCGGGACGCGAAGCGCCCGATCACGGCACCGACGTTCTCCGCGCGGGCGGTGAGAACGAAGCCGAAGCTCGGGAAAGCGAGAAGGAAGCGGGCCAGATCCACGCCGGGCGGGCAGGGCACGGCGTCGACGTCGATGCGGGCGCCGACGCCCGAGGCTTCGCACAGCATCATCGCCGTGCCCACCAGCCCGGCCATGCTGATGTCCTTGCCGGCCGTCACCAGCCCGGCCTCGGCGAGCGCCGGCAGCAGGTCGAGGTCGCCGCGCAGCCGCTCGGCCGGAGCGCCGCTGGCGGCATCCCAGTTGTTCGACGGCTCGCGAAAGCGACCGCGCCCGTCCACCGCCGCCAGCAGCACGTCGCCGGGCCCGGCATCGAAGCTGGTGATGAGGCGCGCCGCCCGGCCGAGCACGGCCACGGCGAGCTGTCCGCCGCCGGCCCGATGGTTGGTGTGGCCGCCGACGACCGGCACGCCGTAGGCCGCAGACGCTTCGCACAGGCCGGCGAGCACGGGCTCGGCGCCGGCACGGTCGCTGGCCCAGATCGCGTCGACCACGGCGAGGGGCCGGCCGCCCATCGCGGCGATGTCGCTGAGGTTGACCATCACGCCGCACCAGCCGGCGAAGCGCGCATCGGCGGCGACGAAATCCTCCATGAAGCCCTCGATGGCGAACAGGAGGAAGCCGTCGCCGTCGGGGATCGCCGCGCAATCGTCGCCGACCCGGATGGCGTCGAGGCCGGCCGGCGACGCCAAGCCCAGGCTGGCGACGGCATCGGCGATGTCAGTCTTGTGCGCCAGCCCGCGCGCGCCGGCGACCCGCTCGGCAAGGGCGCGCAGACTTGGTGGCAGACTTTGTGACGGCTCGCGCATGGTCGCCCGCATCAGGCCGCCCTGCGTCCGGGAGGCCGCCCGTCGCCACACTCGCCGCCGCGCTTGCCGGCGAGGGCGTGGAAGCCGGCCGGCGCGTCGGCGAGCGGGGGATAGGCGGCGAGGTCGGCCTGCATGAAGACGTGCGGCAGGCCGCGGATCTCGACGGCTGACAGCCGCTGCCAATGCAGGTGGCGGAACATCAGCTCGTTCTGCGCCTGGACGTGGGCGAGGAAGCGGTGGCAGCCCTGTCCGTTGGCGGACGAAACGGCGAGGCGGATCAGCGCAGCGCCCAGCGCGCCGACCCGGCGGTATCGGCGATCCACCGCGAGGCGCGAGCCCCACCAGACGCCGGGGCCGTCCTCGGCACGGTGGATGCGCACCGTGCCCACCACCTCGTCGGCGAGCACCGCCACCGTCGACAGGGCGACGAGGTGGATGGCGTGGGCGTCGATGTCGTCGCGGTCGTGGTCGGTGAAGATCTTCTGCTCGTCGCAGAACACGGCCCGGCGCAGGGCCGCCGCGCCGGCCAATTCCCAGGGTTCGGTCGCCGCCTTGAGCCGGAAGTGCGAGGCGGCGAAGGGGCCGAAGCTGTCGGCGATCACGGACGCAACCCTTCCAGCACCAGGTCGGGGATCGCCGGTCGCCAGGGCGCGCGCGGCGGCGCCGGCAGCGGCGCGGTCGCCTCGCCGGCAGCCTCGTAGGTGGACAGTGCCGAGCCGGCGCCGCACATGCCGCAGC
>CALMGA010000162.1:0-1606 GCA_937863205.1 uncultured Beijerinckiaceae bacterium
GACCAGCTCACCCTCAGCCCGCAAGGGGAAATGGAAGCGCAGACCCGCGCGCAGCTCCCACAGCAGCGCGAGGCCGCGCGTCAGCACGGCCTCGCTGCCGCCGATGGTGAAGCGTACGTTCCCGCCGAGATAGTCGCCGACCTCGGCGGACGGGCCGGTCCATGCAGTTGCAGCAAGGGGCGACCAGGGGGGGCGCGCGGGCGAAGGACGCCAGAGGTGCCGCGCGGCGGCGATGCTGCGCGGTTCCACCCCGCTCTCCTGAGCGCCCCTGCCAAGGAACCAGCCGCGGTACATCTCCACGCCAGCCGCTGAGTTCAGCGCGAAGTGCGCCTGAAGGTCGCCGCGATCGAGCCAGAGCTGGTGCATCAGACGAGTAATGGGGCCGGCGACGTCAGGTGTTTCCGCAGGTCTGTCGAAGAAGTCGGATGCGATATCCACGCATTGGCGCGGATCGAGACGCCCCTCATCGACAGCTCTGAGGAGCCAGCGCCGCATCAGGCGTTCGATGCGGCGCCCATCCGGAAAATGTTCGTAGGAATAAACGAGCCCGATGGTATCGGCCCATCCGTTGGCAAACAGCAGGTCGCGGTAGCGGCGGCACAGCTCCGCCATGGGCGGTGGCAGATTATCTACGGTGTACCGATTCTGGTGCCGCGAGAAGACGCTGGGGTCGTCGGGCTTGATGCCGCTGAAGTGGGTGAACACCAGAGGCTGACCATCGACGGCGAGGCCACTCTCCAGATTGCCGGCCAACGTCCGGTGCGGCAGATTCCAGTAGGCGAGGTTGCAGCCGGGGTGGCGAAGGATCATCGTTCGTGACACCAGTGCGGGGGCCAGATCCATCCACCGTTGATCCGTGAACATGCCGCGCTCGAGGTCCACGCGGCAGCCCGTCAACAGCTGGTCCGCCCACCATTCGGCGAGGAATACACCGTCCTCATCCGCGCTCAGACCTATGAATCCCAAGTTGTATACGCCGGCCCGCAGGATGGTCAGATCGTCGGGCCGCGCCCCATCACGCAGCGGCCTCGCGTGATGGGGTGTGAGAACACAGCTGTACTCGTTAAGCGCCTCCCAAACGGGAGAAAGCCGCGCCGTCACCAAGATATCGGGATCGAGGTAGACGACTTCGCGGAAGCCGATGGCAAACAAATGCAGGAAGGCGGACGGCTTGATGGCCGTGCTCAGTTCCAGCACGTCATACCACAACGCCATGTTGGCAAAGTTTGCGATCCCGCAACGGTCGACTGGTATCGTCTCAGCCGCGAGATCTAAATCGGCGAGCGCCGGCAAATTGTCGATCAGCACGATGAAACGCGGAAGCTCGGGATGCTGCGCACGCATGGATTGCATCAGAGTCGCCGCGTAGGCGATGTAGTTTGCAGCCACGATCGTGAACACCGCACGATCTCGCGAACTCGCGTCGGCGTTCCCTGTTGTGTTTGATCGGTTGCCATTCATAAGCGATCGACTTCCATATGCCCTAAACCCTATCGGATGTTGCGCGTTTACCGAGCGCAATTGCAGGCGAGCGAAGGCTTGGGCCGGAAGTCCGTCATAGTAACGGTCGGCACGATTTGGGGCTGTTCTTCAAATCACTTGGGTT
>CALMGA010000162.1:1616-2886 GCA_937863205.1 uncultured Beijerinckiaceae bacterium
TTGACGCTCGGGATTGCGGATGTGCGAGGTCCGTTCATCAGACCAAGTGTATCTCACAACGCCTTCCGCTGTCACCGGCAGGCCGCATGTCGGCGGCGATCCTGTCGGCGATGTCCTGCGTCACGCTCCAGCGGAGCCGCGTCTCCAGCTCCCGGCCTTTTCAGCTCCGGCACTAGAGCATCGGACCGAAGAGTGCGGCAGCGGTTTTCGGAAAACCCGATGCGACACAGCAGGTTAGAGCATCGCGCCGGGTCCGTGATACGGCGCGATGCTCTAGGCTGACGACGCGGCCGGCATGGTCCTTGTCTGGCTTGGCATGGGCGAGGTCGAGAGACTCGCCGCCGGCGCGGCGCATCGCGTCGACGCCGTAACGCCTTGTGCGCAAGGCACGCTTGCTTGGCGTGGCGCAGGCTGACTCCGTGTCGGCATGAGCCGTGGTGATCTGAAGCGCCTGCGCATGGACGCGTTGATCGAGCCGGTGTCGAGGCTGCAGCGCGGCCAAGCCGTCGCGCACCTTTTCCAAGCCGCCTTCGACGGACAGCAAGGAGTGGCGCGAGCAGGCTCGGCATAGCGGCGCCAAGCCGGGCCACAAGGGCCGTAGCCGGGTCATATTGCCGACAAGTCTAACGCCGTCGTCGATCATCGCCCGGCAGCGTGCCCGACCTGCGGTCTTGCTCTATCGTCCGACCTGCCGGAGGCAAGGGCCCTGTGCTACCAGCGGCATGGCAGGCTCCGTGCCGCTTCGCTCATCCCCACCTGAGGAATGGCTGGAAAACGTTCATTTCTCGACCATCGCTTCTTCGCACTCGCGCTCGATCAGCGATCTGGCGAACGCCTGGAAGCTGCGTGGGGCGCTCGCCTCCAAAGGTCCATGCTCGGCGGAGTCGACTTGACCGATTTCGCAGGCGGCGAGAAATGCGCTCATCACCATATTGATTGCTGCCTCAGTCGGGCTTCGCCGGTCCGCGGCGAGGAAGTCACGCGGCGCCTGAGGGCCCGCGACGATCTCGTAGGCGGGGAAGTAGGTGACTTGCTGATGTCGTCTGACAATCTGCTCCGCAGCGACCCGCAGGACCGATTTGCTGTACATGGTGGCGACAACGACGTGCTGGTCCGTGGCGGTCGCCACCAAGGAGACCGGGGAGACCGTCAGGATGATCCTCACGGCAGGATTGTAGGATCGGAGCGTCTCGATGAAAGCGGAGAAGTCGGATACGATCTCGTCCACGCCGAAGTTGAGGAAGACGTGCTGCTCGGGATCGAATGATCC
>CALMGA010000162.1:2896-5016 GCA_937863205.1 uncultured Beijerinckiaceae bacterium
ACGGACCCGTCCTGCTTCGACGCCCAGGCCTCGGTCAGGCCGAATGTGAACACGAACACATCGCATTGGCCGAGCGCTGTGATGACGGCCCTGTGGTGCTGACGTTGCAAACCGTCGAACTCGCGATCGGAGCGCGACCGCAGACGCAAGCCTGGGCGGAATGGATCGATGACTTCATCGCCGACGTGCAACCGATCCTTGAGCGGCACGAAGCGGCCAAGGCAACGATCCTGCAACTGCCTTAGCTGCCGAGCCGTATAGATGTTCCCGTAGGCCGCACTGAAAGTACCGTAGCCGAGACTCTCGCTCGGGATTTGCTTATAGATCGGATGGGTATACTCAGTTCTGACGTACTCGATGCCTGCAGAGGTCAAATATGGTATGAGATGGGCCGCGAAGCAGCTGCCGGCGGTTGCTACCTTTTCGCCCCGAACAACCAGCGGAGCCGTTGTTTGAACGAAGGTTCGGACATCGAGGTTGCGAACGACGGAACGTGACCAGAACGATCTGGCGGGAGCGTCGGTGTAGGGATGCATGTCACACTCGCGGGCTCAATGAACGTTGCGTAGAGGTGGTCACGCATCCTGGTTCCATAGTCTCCTCCGGCGTGGCTCAGATCCTCTCCCCAGAACTCCTGTGCAAGAAATCCCTCCAGATCCTGCAGCGTTCGTGGGACCGGGCTGAAGGCGCATCCTGCGGCCCGCGCCGCCGCTGCCATCCTGCCTTGGACAACGATCCAAAGCTTCAGGCGCAGATAGGGTGACGAAAGGACCGAGATGTTGAACTCCAATCCTCTGGCTCGAAGCGCCACATCCCAAGCATTCTCTCTTTCAAAGACACGGGCCAGGAAGGCGTTGTCCCGTTTCGGAGGCGGCGTTCCACAGACGACCGGCAAGGCACCCGCAGCGGTCAGTCTCGACAGCATCTGCTCGAGACCGCCCAGGTCTGCGAATCGATCTTGCATCGCCGATTCGGGGATTTGTTCGACCGTTTGATCGAGCGCGAGATCAGGCCTGCTGGCGACTTCGAAGTCGAATGGAGGATCCGGTTGCAACATGAAGTCAATCAGGTGCTGGTTGCCTGACCAGAATAGGAAGACGACGCGGCCACCCGCGTGTTCGATGAGCGCGTCAGAATAGGCGAGGTCGCGCGGCCAAGGGCCAGGTATGCATTGAAACCTGCTGTCCAGGAGGTCGGCTGGTTCCAGGCCGCCGTCGACGAAGGGGCAGCCCAACGTTTTGACATGCGAGTGCCCGGCTATGAATGGCTTGTGAGGAATCATAGCGCCAATCATTCAACGAACAAGAGCGATCTTATACAGCACGCCTTCGTAAATGCCAGTCGCGTCATGACCACAGCTGGAGTCGGATTTTAAGCTACGTCGTTGATCGTTGGCTGCGCTCCGAGGTAGCAACTCACCAGCCGCTCCTCCGGGTCCGAAAAGGCCAGATGACGTGCAGAACTCGGCCGTCGCGGCCAGTGTCGTGGAGCGCCTCTCTCGTTGAAAGGCGAAGGGTCAAGCTTGAGGTTCAGTGGGCCAAGCGCGTGCGGCTTGATCAACGTGGGTCGTCGAGGGCCGATAAGTCAGCGGTGGGCAATGTCCGCTCGGTCTGCGAGCACGGCCGGAAGCGGACGGACAATCAACGGCCATCGCCGGCAAGTCACGTCCTGCCTCTCCAACTGGCCATCTCGGCCAGTGGAGATCATTTCCATGGGACATTCACAGTTCGATCCGGCCATCGAAGGCCGCCCCGCCTGGAATGCAGGACGCAAGCTTGGCACCAAGCGGCCGCTGAAGCCGCAGCAGGTCTGGGCCATCCGCTTCTGGCTCGACCATCAGAGCCGCCTGCGCGACCACGCCATGTTCGACCTCGCCATCGACAGCAAGCTGCGAGGCTGCGACGTCGTCAAGATGAAGATCGGTGACGTGGTGTTGGGCGGGCGTGTCCGCACCCGGGCCACCGTGGTGCAGCAGAAGACCGGCAAGCCGGTGCAGTTCGAGCTGCTCGATCCCGCGCGCGGCAGCATGCTGGCGTGGCTGGAGAGCCGGGGCGGATCGGTTGCCGACTATGTCTTCCCCAGCCGCGTCGACCACGCCCGCCCCATCAGCACGCGGCAGT
>CALMGA010000163.1:0-10570 GCA_937863205.1 uncultured Beijerinckiaceae bacterium
TCCACCTCGCCGAACACGATGTCGATCGAGCCCAGGATCGCGCCGACGTCCGACAGCAGCGACTTGCGGCACAGGAAGTCCATCGCCTGCAGGTGGGCGTAGCCCGGCGCACGGATCTTGCAGCGGTACGGCTTGTCGCCGCCGTCGGACACGAGATACACGCCGAACTCGCCCTTGGGCGCCTCGACGGCGGCATATACCTCGCCCGGCGGCACGTGGAAGCCCTCGGTGTAGAGCTTGAAGTGATGGATCAGCGCCTCCATCGAGCGCTTCATCTCGGCGCGCGACGGCGGCGTCACCTTGCCGTCCTTGGCCTTCACCGGGCCTTGCCCGCCGGGCGCCAGCAGTTTCTCCACGCACTGCTTCATGATGCGGGTGGACTCGTACATCTCCTTCATGCGGATCACTTGACGCTCGTAGCTGTCGCCATGCGTCCCGATGGGGATGTCGAACTCCATTTCCTCGTAGCACTCGTAGGGCTCGGCGCGGCGCAGGTCCCAGGCGGCGCCGGATGCACGCAGCACCGGGCCGGAGAAGCCCCAGCGCCAGCAGTCCTCCAGGCTGACCACGCCGATGTCGACGTTGCGCTGCTTGAAGATGCGGTTCTCGATGAAGAGGTTCATCAGGTCGTCGAGCACCTTGGGAAAGGTCTCGCACCAGGCGCCGATGTCCTCGATCAGCTTCTTCGAGATGTCGACGTGGACGCCGCCGGGGCGGAAGTAGTTGGCGTGGAGCCGCGCGCCCGAGGCGCGCTCGTAGAAGATCATCAGCTTCTCGCGCTCCTCGAAGCCCCACAGCGGCGGCGTCAGGGCGCCGACGTCGAGCGCCTGCGTAGTGACGTTGAGCATGTGGCCGAGGATGCGGCCGATCTCGCAGAACAGCACGCGGATGAGCTGACCACGGCGCGGCACCGTCAGCCCCATCATCTTCTCGATGGCGAGGCAAAAGGCGTGCTCCTGGTTCATCGGCGCGGTGTAGTCGAGCCGGTCGAAATACGGGATATCCTGGAGATAGGTGCGCGCCTCCATCAGCTTCTCGGTGCCGCGATGCAGCAGGCCGATGTGCGGGTCGACGCGCTCGACCACCTCGCCGTCGAGTTCCAGCACGAGGCGGAGCACGCCGTGGGCGGCCGGATGCTGCGGGCCGAAGTTGATGGAGAAGTTGCGGACCGGCGGGACGACCGTCTGGACGCCCATGTCTCCGGGAAGGGGAGCGCTGCTCGTCATGAAAGGATCCTGATTCTTGCTGTCATGAGCTCACGGCGCGGGTGCGGCCATCGCGGCCTGAACGGAGGCGGTGAACTTCGGGAGAAACACTTGCAGGATCGCCGGCAGCCGCTGCCCGATGAGGGGCATCTTGTCGAGGATGCTTTGACCCATCGGCGAGTTGTAGAACTGATCGAGGGCAATGAGCTGATCCTTCGACAGGACCTCGACGGCGGCGACGATGTTCAACTCGATCAGGAACGGAAAGGTCTCGCTCATCCCCCTGTCGATGGCGGCGGCGATCTTGGCGCGGTCGGCGCTCGAAAGCTTCTTCCCCGACGCCCTCTCCTGGTTGGCGATGATCGTCGGCGTGAGGTTCTTCAGCATGCCGAGGAGCCCGTCCTTGACCTTCGGACTCTCGTAGTAGTGCCGGGCGGCTGCGACCGCGGCGGGATCGAAGCGGCTGAGCTGATCCTGGACCTGGCGTTCGTCCGTCGGCAGCGCCGGCGCATTGTCCGCGCGAGCGGCGATCGGCTGCGACGCGAGGATGCAAGCCGCCAGAAGAAGCGCGCGACGAGCGGCCCTCATCGCTGGCCTTCCTGAGTGCCGGCCTTCTCGTCACCCGGCAGGACGTACTGTCCCGACCCTTCCCAAGGCGACAGGAAGTCGAAGGAGCGGAAGGCCTGGTTGAGGGTGACCGGCTCGGTGACCACCCGCTTCTGCTCGTCGTCCCAGCGGACCTCGACGTAGCCGGTCATCGGGAAGTCCTTGCGCAGGGGGTGGCCCTCGAAGCCGTAATCGGTCACCAGCCGGCGCAGGTCGGGATGGCCGGAGAAGTAAACGCCGAACAGGTCCCACACTTCGCGCTCGAACCAGTTCGCCGCGGGATAAACGTGGGTCAGCGAGGGCACGGGGGTGCGCTCGTCGGTTTCCAGCTTGAGGCGGATGCGGCGGATGTATTTGGGCGACAGCAGATGGGTGACGACATCGAAGCGGCGCTCGCGCTCGGGGTAGTCCACCGCCGTCAGATCGATGAAGCAAACGAAGCGGCAGGCCGGATCGTCGCGCAGGAACGTCACCGTCTCGACGTACCGCGAAGGGTCGAGGTGAAGGCACAGTTCGTCGTAGGCGATGGCCTGCCTGGTCACGGCGCCGGGTATCGCCGCGGCGACGTGTTCGCCCAGCGCCTTCAGCTCCTCGATGGCCTTTTGACCGGTAGTCATGCGGAATCCTCGCGGTGATCGGCGCCGGTCACCGGGGCGGAGAAGGCTCGCCCTCCGCGCCGGTTGAGGGTCTCAGCGCTCGATCGTACCCGTGCGCCGGATCTTCTTTTGCAGAAGCAGGATGCCGTAAAGCAGCGCTTCCGCCGAGGGCGGGCAGCCCGGCACGTAGATGTCCACCGGCACGATGCGGTCGCAGCCGCGCACCGTGGAATAGGAATAATGATAATACCCGCCGCCGTTGGCGCAGGAGCCCATCGAGATGACGTAGCGCGGCTCGGGCATCTGGTCGTAGACCTTGCGCAGCGCCGGTGCCATCTTGTTGGTCAGCGTGCCGGCGACGATCATCACGTCGGACTGACGCGGGGACGCGCGCGGCGCGAAGCCGAAGCGCTCGATGTCGTAGCGCGGCATGGAGGCCTGCATCATCTCGATGGCGCAGCAGGCGAGGCCGAACGTCATCCACATCAGCGAGCCGGTGCGAGCCCAGGTGATGAGATCGTCGGCGGAGGTGACGAGGAAGCCGCGGTCGGCGAGTTCGTCGTTGATGTTGAGGAAATACGGATCCGTCGAAGGGTCCGACCCCGGATGGATCGTCCCCTTGGGCGGGGCCGGCGTGGTATGCGGGCTCGCGGAGATCACTCCCATTCGAGCGCCCCTTTCTTCCATTCGTAGATGAAACCGACGGTCAGCACGCCAAGGAACACGATCATCGACCAGAAGCCGAACACCCCGACGCGCTTGAAAGCGGCAGCCCAGGGAAACAAGAAGGCGACTTCGAGGTCGAAGATGATGAAGAGCAGCGAGACCAGGTAGAACCTAATGTCGAATTTCATTCTCGCATCGTCGAAGGCATTAAAGCCGCACTCGTATGCCGACAGCTTCTCGGGGTCGGGCGACTGATAGGCCACCAGGAACGGCGCCACGAGGAGCGCGCCCGAAATCACCGCCGAAACGGCGATGAAGACCGCGAGGGGAAGATAATCACCGAGAATGCTCTGCATCGTCCCGCCGCTTCTTCGCGGCAGACCGCCGCGAGTTTCAAGATTCGTTCCAAACTGGGCGCGTCACGGATTAGCCCACGCCGACCGGCGTAGCAAGCAACGTGACAACGCCACCGCCCGCCTGCCAGCGGACCTTCCGCCGCACGGCGGGCCGTCGGCGATAGCCTCGGAGCCTTTCCATGCTGCCCGTCGTTCTCTGCCTGCTCGTCGTCGCGATCGTTCTTTTCCTCAGCACCGTTCACGTCGCCGCCCAATACCGGCGCGCGGTGGTGTTCCGGCTCGGCCGCTACGTCCGCACGGTGGGACCGGGCCTTTACTTCACCATCCCCTTCGTGGAGTGGCGCGACATCGTCGACCTGCGCATCCTCACGACCTCCGTCGATGCGCAGGAAGCGATCACGCGCGACAACGTGCCGATCAAGCTCGAAGCGGTGATCTGGCGGCGCATCATCGATCCGGCCGCCAGCGTCATGGAAGTCGATGACGTGATGAGCAGCGTGGTGCAGGTGGCGGTGACCGCGTTGCGCAACGTGATCGGCCAGCATTCGCTCGACGAGGTACTGAAGTCACAGGACGCGATCGGCGCCGCGCTGCAAACCTCCATCGATGTGGTGACGGAGCCGTGGGGCGTGCGGGTCGAACGCGTGCAGATGAAGAACGTCGAAATCCCCGACACCATGCAGCGCGCCCTCGCGCAGGAAGCGGAAGCGCTGCGGGAAAAGCGCGCCCGTCAGATCAAGGCCGAGGCGGAGGTCGAAGCGGCCAAGCTGCTGCAGCAGGCGGCGGAAACCATCATGGTCTCGCCCGCCGGCCTGGAACTGCGCCGCATGCAGATGATCCAGGAGGTCGGCGCCGAGCAGAACACCATGACCATCATCATGATGCCGAGCGAGTTCGTCGAAATGGCCCGCGCCTTGGCGACCAGGGCCACGTAGGTTTTGGGATCACCCGATCGGACCCGCCGGTCGGATCAGAAGCGCAGCCTGAGGCCGACCTCCGCGCCGGTGCCGGTTGCGGTTCACGCGACGATGAGATGATGCGTCTGATATCCTCGACCGCGAGCCCAGTCGGTCGAGCGCAGTCAACCGGCAGCGGCCACGGCCGGGCCGCCGGCCTCGACGCGGTCCATCGCCCGCTCGATCTCCTCCAGGCTGCGCCCGCTGGTTTCCGGCACGAAGCGCCAGGAGAAGGCAACCGCTGCGACGGTGAAGGCGGCGAAGAGCGCGAACGTCCCGGCTGGCGTCAGCCAGCGCAGCAGATCGAGGAAGACCAGTGCCACGACGAGATTGGCGCCCCAGTTCGCCATCGAGGCCACGCTCATCGCGCGCCCGCGAATGGCCAGCGGGAAGATCTCGGCGATCAGCAACCAGAACACCGGCCCAAGCCCGATCGCGAAGGCGGCGACGTAGGCGGCCAGAGCCAGCGCCGTGACCACGCCCAACGGCTGCGTCGTTGCGCGGGCGACCACGAAGCCGGCGGCGATCAGCAGCAGGCAGACAGTCATCGCGACGAGCCCGCCGAGCAGCAGCCGGCGCCGCCCGACCCCGTCCATCAGCAGCAGTGCCGCCACGGTGAAGGCCACGTTCACGATGCCGATGCCGGCGGTGGCGAGGATGGCCACGGCATTTGACGCGAAACCGGCTTCGCGCAGGATGCTCGGCGCGTAATAGATCACCGTGTTGATGCCGGTGACCTGCTGGAAAAGGGCGAGGCCAATCCCCACGATCAGCGGCGTGTGCGCCCGTGCCGCCGTGAACAGCTCCTTGATCGACACGGCCGACCGCTCCGCGCGGATGTCGCCGCGCAGGGCCTGCAGATCGCGGTCGAGATCGTCGGGGCTGGCTTCGCCGCGCAAGGATCGCAGAACCATGCGCACCTCGGACCAGCGGCCCTGCCCGGCCAGCCAGCGCGGGCTTTCGGGCAGCGGCAACATGCCAAAGCCGAGGGCCAGGCCAGGTACGGCCCCGAAGCCGAGCATCCAGCGCCATGTCCCGGGCACGCCGGACATGGCGTAGTCGACGAGGTAGGACGCCAGGATGCCGGCGGTGATGCAGACCTGATTGAGCGAAACGATGCCGCCGCGCCGATCGGCCGGCGCCACTTCCGACAGGTAGAGCGGTGTCAGCATGGAAGCGACGCCGATGGCGACGCCAAGCCCGAGCCGGGCGGCGATGAGCTGCCACAGCGCAACGGCGGCGGCGCTGGCCAGCGACCCGAGCGTGAACAGGCCGGCCATCGCGATGATGACCCGCCGGCGCCCGTAGCGGTCGGTCGCCGCGCCGCCCAGCGCCGCCCCCACGACCGCGCCGACGAGAACCGCGCTCGTCACCACGCCCTGCAGCGTCGGCGACAGCGCGAAGGCATCGGTGATGAACAGCAGGGCGCCGGAAATGACGCCGGTGTCGTAACCGAACAGCAGGCCGCCCAGAGAGGCCACGGCAACGACGAAGGAGAAGCGCATGAACCCTGCGATACCGCCAAGCCCCGGAAGGGCGGCGGCGCGAGCTTAGCCGATCCGGATCAGGGGGAAAGGCGACGAAGGGCGGAAACCTCAGGCGTGCTGCGACGCCTCGTCAAGGACGGCCGGCTTGATCGACACCGATTCGCCGCAGCCGCACGCGGAGATCTGGTTGGGGTTGCGGAAGGTGAAGGTCGCCGACAGCTTCGTCGTTTCGAAGTCGAGTTGGGTGCCGAGAAGGAACATCAGCGCCTTGGAGTCGATGAGCAAGGTCACGCCCTTGTCCTCCACGACCTCGTCGAAGGGCTGTTTGGCTTCGGCATATTCGACCGTGTAGGACATGCCGGCACAGCCGCCGTTCTTGACGCCGACGCGCAGGCCGATCACCGGACGACCGGCGTTGGCAACGAGATCGCGTGCGCGGGCGGCCGCGGTGTCGGTCATCGACATGACGGCGAAGCGGGGTCGAGCCATGGTGTGTCCTGTCCTCTCGCGAGGAATATGGGCCATTGCGGCGGGGCGTGAAAGAGCCCGTGGCCAAGGATGGGCTGTCTCTAGAACATGTCCAGCGAGATGCGTGCCTCGTCCGACATCCGGCCCTGGTCCCACGGTGGATCGAAGACAAGATCGACCGTGGCTCCCATCGCGCCGCCGACGCCGCCAACAGCCTCCTCCACGGAAGCAACGATGTCGCCGGCCACCGGGCAACCCGGCGCGGTCAACGTCATCTGCACGGCGATGAGGCGGCTGTCGGGCACCTCGATCCTGTAGATCAGCCCGAGCTCGTAGATGTCGCAGGGGATCTCGGGGTCGTAGACCGTCTTGCAGGCGGCCACGATATCCTCCTGCAGACGCGTCTTCTCGGCTTCGGCCAGGGCCGGATCGAAGGTCCAGCTCGGCGCATTCGGGAGGTCAACGTCGTCCGCGATGGCCGTCATGGCACGATCCCCACACCTCGGTCAGGCGCATCGGCCCCGGCCCGATGTTGTAATATGTTGTGCCGCATCGGACCCATCGGAAACCGCCGCGCACTTTTCGGTCGACGCTTCAGGCGAACAATCCTTCCGCCTTGCGCAGCGCTTCGACGAGCTTATCCACCTCTTCGAAGGTGTTGTACATGGCAAAGGAGGCGCGGCACGTCGAGGTGACGCCGAAGCGCTTCAGCAGCGGCATGGCGCAGTGAGTGCCGGCCCGCACCGCCACGCCCGAGCGATCGATGATGGTGGCGACGTCGTGGGCATGCGCGCCCTTCATCTCGAAGGACACGATGGCTCCCTTGTCGGGCGTGGTGCCGAAGATGCGCAGGCTGTTCATCGCCCCGAGCCGCTCGGTGGCGTAGTCGCCGAGCGCCTTCTCGTGGGCGGCGATCTTGTCGCGACCGATGTCGCGCATGTAGTCCAGCGCGGCGGCGAGGCCGGCCGCCTCGATGATCGGCGGCGTGCCCGCCTCGAAGCGGTGCGGCGGGTCGTTGTAGGTGATCGTCTCCTGCGTCACGTCGGCGATCATCTCGCCGCCGCCGAGGAAGGGCGGCATTTCGGCGAGCCAGGGGCGGCGGGCGTAGAGCACGCCGATGCCGGTCGGCCCGTAGAGCTTGTGGCCGGTCATCACGTAGAAGTCGACGTCGAGGTCCTGGACGTCGGTGTGCATGTGCACGGCGCCCTGCGAACCGTCGACGAGGACGGGAATGCCGCGCGCCCGCGCCACGGCGGCGATCTCCTTGATCGGCAGCACGGTGCCGGTGACGTTCGACATCTGCGTCACCGCGATCATGCGGGTTCGCGGCGTGATCGCCCGCTCGATGGCTTCCAGCGAGATGGCGCCGTCGTCGTCACAATCGACCCACTTGAGCACCGCGCCGTTGTGCTCGCGCAGGAAATGCCAGGGCACGATGTTGGCGTGGTGCTCCAGGATGGTGAGCAGGATCTCGTCGCCGGGCTTGATGTGGCCGTATCCCCAGGCGCGGGCGACGATGTTGATCGCCTCGGTCGAGGACTTGGTGAAGACCACCTCGTCGGCATGGGCGGCGTTGAGGAACTGGCGCACGGTCTCGCGCGCGCCCTCGTAGTTGTCGGTGGCGGCGTTGGCGAGATAGTGCAGGCCGCGGTGGACGTTGGCGTACTCGTAGTACGACGCCTGCGCCATCCGCTCGACCACGGCCTTCGGCTTCTGCGCCGAGGCGGCGTTGTCGAGGTAGACCAGCGGCCTGCCGTAGGGCTTCAGGGTCAGCGCAGGAAAGTCGGCCCTGATCTTGTCCACGTCCAGCTTGGCCGTGTCCGGCGTCATCCCCGATGCCATGCCGTTGGTGTCGTGCGTCATCTCAAGCGAAACCCTTCATCTGCCCGCCTGATATAGGGTGTGGGACGCCCGCGCGCGACCTCGGCGGCCCCGTGAGGATTCGCCGCCGGCTGGCTTCAGGATCCCGCTTCGGCCTTGCCGGATTTGGCACGGCCTTCCAGCCAGAAGGCGATCTCGGCGCGGAAGCGGGCGACCAGGCCCGCGTGCCCGATCTCGTCGGCGAGTTCCGCGGCGAAGGCTTCCAGCAGCAGCGATTCGGCCGTGCGCTTGTCGAGGCCGCGCGCGCGGAGGTAGAAGAGCTGGTCGGCGTTGAGGCTGCCAACGGTCGCCCCATGGCCGCAGACCACGTCGTCGGCGAAGATCTCCAGCTCCGGCTTGTTGTGCATCGCCGCCTCGTCGGACAGCACCAGGGCGCGGCTCATCATCTTGCCGTCGGTCTTCTGCGCCTGCTTTTCGACGCGGATGCGGCCCTGGAACACGCCGACGGCGGCATCGTCGAGAATGTAGCGGAAGTGCTCGCGGCCCTCGCAGCCGAGGCCGCGGTGCACCACGTCGAGGGTCGTGTCGACGTGCTCGCGGCCTTGCAGCAGCGACACGCCGCGCAACTGCGCCTTGGCGTCGTCGCCGGAGAAGCGCATGAACAGCTGGCGCCGCACCAAACCCTCGCCGTCGATCAGGGCGAAGCTGTCGAACCGGGATCCGACGCCGAGATCGGCGACGAAGGAGTCGAGCCGCAGGCTACCGGTCGGCGTGCGCGTGACGGCGCAGCTGTGCCCCACCTCCGCCCGGTCGCCGACCTTGAAGATGAGGCAACCGAAGGTCTGGCCGCCGCGCCGACCGATCGAGGATTCGGCGACGCGCACCTTGGCGCCTTCCCCCACAACCACCAGCGATCGGAAGAAGCTGGCCGACGGCGAGGGCGCGGCGGTGGCGTAGACGATCTCGATGGGCTCGGGCAGATCGGCGCCGGGCACGACCTCGATCACCACGCCGTCCTGCATCATCGCCGCGTTGAGGGCGAGCACGGCATCGCCGTCGCCGAAGTCGCGCGCCGCCAGCAACGCGATCAGATCCGGGCGGCCCTCGCTCAGCACGTCGGCCAGCGAGCGCACGCTGGCGCCGGCCGGCAAGGCGTCGGAGAGCGAGGGGACGAAGGTGCCGTCCACGATCACCAGCCGGCCGCCGCCCAGCGTCGGACGTCCGGCCAGTTCGCCGTTGATCGGTCCCAGCGCGGATCCCTGCGGTCGCGGGGCAAGCGGCAGGGCTTCGCGCATCAGGCTGCGCAGGTCGGTGTAGTGCCAGGCCTCGATGCGGCGATGCGGCAGGCCGGCGGCGGCGAAGGTGCCGAAGGCGTCGTCCCGCAACCGGCGCGCGGCCTCGCCGCCGGGCAACCTGCCTTTGGCGCTGCCGTAGGCGTCGGCGAGGGCGACTTCCGCGTCGGTACGGGACGAAACGATGCGGGCCGGCATGCTCACTCCGCCGCCCGACTGGCGGCCTGATCGGCGGGCTTCACCGCGAAGTCGCGATAACCCGATTGTTCCAGCTCCAAGGCCAGTTCCTTGCCGCCGGTGCGCACGATGCGACCGCCGGACATCACATGCACCGTGTCGGGGATGATGTAGTTCAACAGGCGCTGGTAGTGCGTGATGACGAGAAAGGATCGCCTGGGGCTTCGCAGCTTGTTGACACCATCGGCGACGACACGGATGGCATCGATGTCGAGTCCTGAATCCGTTTCGTCGAGGATGGCCACCGTCGGCTCCAGCAGCGCCATCTGCAGGATATCCATGCGCTTCTTCTCGCCGCCGGAGAAACCGACGTTGAGGGCGCGCTTCATGAAGTCCTTGCGGATCTCCAGCATGTCGCCGGCCGCATTCACCTTCTTCATGAAGGCCGGCGTCGAGAGTTCATCCTCGCCCCTGGCCCGGCGCTGGGCGTTGAGGGCCGCGCGCAGGAAGGTCATCGTACCTACGCCGGGGATCTCGACCGGGTACTGGAAGGCCAGGAACACGCCGGCGGCGGCGCGCTCGTCGGGCGACCGTTCCAGGATGTCGGCGCCGTCGACCAGGATCTCGCCGCCCTCGACCTCATATTCTTCCTTGCCGGCGATGACATAGGCGAGCGTCGACTTGCCGGTGCCGTTCGGTCCCATGATCGCGGCGACCTCGCCGTCCCTGACGGTGAGATCGAGACCGTCCAGGATCTTGTTGCCGGCGATGGAAACGGTGAGATTTCTGACTTCGAGCATGCGTGGTCCGTGGTGAGCGTGTTGGCGAGACCGGGCGGATCCCGGGCCTCGGGGCCGCGCTTCGGGCCAGCGGAGGCCGGCGGTGCGGATGCCGGCGCGGGGGGGGGCGGGCCCGCCCGGGCGGCGCGGGGGGGGGGAGG
>CALMGA010000163.1:10580-28834 GCA_937863205.1 uncultured Beijerinckiaceae bacterium
TCGCGGCGACCTCGCCGTCGCGCTCGGTGAGGTTCAGCTTGTCGAGGATGGTGTTGCCGGCGATGGACACGGTGAGGTCGCGTACTTCGAGCATCGTTGGGTCCGTTCTTGCGGTGTGTTCCTTCGCCCGCCGACGGGAAAAGGGTGCCCTGACGCCAGCCGGGGGCGGATGAGGGTCGTCGCGAGGAACGGCGGCGCCGCTCGTCCCTTCCGGCTGCGCCGCGACGCCTCCTCCCGCAAGCGGGAGGAGGGCCCTCAGCCGACCGAGCCTTCCAGCGAGATCGCGATCAGCTTCTGCGCCTCGACGGCGAACTCCATCGGCAGCTGCTGCAGCACGTCGCGAACGAAGCCGTTGACGATCAGCGCCGTCGCCTCCTCGCCCGACAGGCCGCGCTGCTGACAGTAGAACAGCTGGTCCTCGGAAATCTTCGAGGTGGTCGCCTCGTGCTCGAACTGCGCGGAGTCGTTGCGTGCCTCGATGTAGGGCACGGTGTGCGCCCCGCAGTTGTTGCCGATCAGCAGCGAGTCGCAGTTGGTGAAGTTGCGCGCGCCCGTCGCCTTGCGGTGGGCCGAAACCTGTCCGCGATAGGTGTTCTGCGAATGCCCGGCCGAGATCCCCTTGGAGATGATGCGGCTGGTGGTGTTCTTGCCCAGGTGCAGCATCTTGGTGCCGGAATCGACCTGCTGGTGCCCGTTGGAAATGGCGATCGAGTAGAACTCGCCGCGCGAGCCGTCGCCGCGCAGGATGCAGGACGGGTACTTCCAGGTGATCGCCGATCCCGTCTCGACCTGCGTCCACGAGATCTTCGAGTTCTTGCCGCGGCAATCGCCGCGCTTGGTCACGAAGTTGTAGATGCCGCCCTTGCCCTCGGCATCGCCGGGATACCAGTTCTGCACCGTGGAATACTTGATCTCGGCATCGTCGTGGGTGATCAATTCGACCACGGCGGCATGGAGCTGGTTCTCGTCGCGCTTGGGCGCGGTGCAGCCTTCGAGGTAGCTGACGTAGGATCCCTCGTCGGCGATGATCAGGGTGCGCTCGAACTGCCCGGTGTTCTGCTCGTTGATGCGGAAGTAGGTCGACAGCTCCATCGGGCAGCGCACGCCCTTGGGGATGTAGACGAAGGATCCGTCGGAGAAGACGGCGGCGTTCAGCGTCGAATAGTAGTTGTCGGAGGTCGGCACCACGGAGCCGAGGTACTTCTTCACCAGCTCGGGATGGGTGTGCACCGCTTCCGAGATCGGGCAGAAGATCACGCCGGCCTTGGCCAACTCGTTCTTGAAGGTGGTCACGACCGAGACCGAGTCGAACACGGCGTCCACCGCGACACGACGCTGCGAGGCGCCCTCGACGCCGGCCAGCAGTTCCTGCTCGGAGAGCGGGATGCCGAGCTTCTCGTAAACCCTCAGCAGCTCGGGATCGACATCGGCGAGCGACTTCGGTCCGCTGTGGCTCTTGGGTGCGGCGTAGTAATGCAACTCGTCGAACTTCACCCGTGGGTAGTTCACCCGCGCCCAGTCCGGCTCCTCAAGGGTCAGCCAGCGGCGATAAGCCTCCAGCCGCCACTCGGTCAGCCAGTCCGGCTCGTTCTTCTTGGACGAGATCAGGCGGACGATGTCCTCGTTGAGACCCGCCGGCGCCTTGTCCATCTCGATGATGGAGGAAAACCCGTACTTGTATTCGGTGACGTCGATCGACTTGACGCGCTCGACGGTCTCCTGAACGGCTGCCATGCAACTCTCCTTGAGCCCCGCCGGCACCGGCCGGTTGGCTCGCTTCTTTGCCGCGACGGGCGGCCTTGTTCAGCAGCCCTGCGACAGCCTGCCTAGGCCGCGACACGCGGCCTGATTGTCCCCACAGCCTTCGCGAACGCGCCCGCGAAAGCATCGATGTCGCTCGCCAGCGTCGTCCACCCCAGGCTGACCCGCAGCGCGCGCGTGGCGAGACCGGGATCGACACCCATCGCGGCCAGAACGTGCGAGGGCTTAAGGACCCCGGCGGCGCAGGCCGAGCCGGCCGACACCGCCACGCCGGCAAGGTCGAGGCCCATCAGCAGCACCTGCGCGTCGATCCCAGGGAGCGCGAAACAGGCGGTGTTGGGCAAACGTTCGACATCCCGGCCGAAGACGACCGCCGCCGGTACGCTCGCGAGAACGACGTCCTCGACGGCAACGCGCCAGCGGCTGAGCAAGACTGCGCGCGCGGAGCGTTCGGCTTCAGCGGGAGCGCAAGCCGCGCCCATACCGGCGATACCGACAATGTTCTCGGTCCCCGCCCGCAGGCCGCGTTCCTGACCGCCGCCGCGGACGACGCCTTCTTCAAGATGGGGTCCCCCCCGCGCAAAACAAAGGGCGCCGACGCCTTTCGGGCCGCCGAACTTGTGCGCCGAGATCGCCAGCGCATCGGCGCCCAGCGAGGCGAAGTCGCAGGCGATCTTGCCGGCCGCCTGCACGGCGTCGCACACCACCAGGCCGCCGGCGGCGTGGACGCGTTCGGCAGCCTCGCGCACCGGCTGCACCACGCCGGTCTCGTTGTTGGCCGCCTGGATCGCAAGGAGCACCGGTTCGCCGGCGATCAGTTGGTCGAGCGCGAAGAGGTCGAGCCGGCCGTCGGAATCCAGCGGAACGGTCGCCACCGCCCCACCGAAGCGGTGCCCGCTCATCACGGCCGGGTGCTCGCCGGCCCCGACGAGCAGCCGGGCGAGGCGGTTGGGAAACCCGGAGGGACTCAGCCCGGGCGTCAGCGCCATGTTCAAGGCCTCCGTACCACCGGAGGTGAAGATGATGTCTTGCAGCCCGGTGCCGACCATGGCGGCCACCGCGCGGCGGGCCACGTCGAGTACGGCGCGGGCGGCCCGGCCTTCGGCATGAACCGACGAGGGATTGCCGGCGAGACCGCACGCCTCAACCATGGCGGCGCGCGCCTCCGGCCGCAGCGGCGTCGTCGCGTTGTGGTCGAGATAGCTGCGCGCGTTCAACGTCGCTTCACCCATCCGGCTGTCACGCTCGCCCTACCCGCCCCGGCCACCGCGCTTCGTGGCGCATCCGGGCTGCACCGCCGTGCGGGCGCGCCCCAAACACATGTGAGATCAGGCCGCCCATTCGCTTACCTGCCCGAATAGCTTGCAAAACCCGGCTGCCGCCATGCTAGAGGGAAGCGAACCCTTCCAATCCCGCACCGCGCGAGGTCACCAGAGCGAGGTCGAGAAACAGGGCACGCTGCCGGCCGGGTGTCGAAAGTGTTAGAATTATTCTAACGATCTAGCCGCCGGTCCGTCTCACGTCAAGGGACAGGCTGCCACGCGATCGCCGGAGATCGAAGCAACGGCTCCATGTCCTGCTGCATGATGTCCTGATGCATGATGTGCTGTCGCACGACGCCCCGCCGCACGATGTCCTGGTGCATGTCCTGCCAAAAAGAGGTCCCATGCCTGAAGTCATCTTCAACGGCCCCGCCGGCCGTCTCGAAGGCCGGTTCTACCCGGCGCAGCGGCGCAACGCACCCATCGCCATCGTGCTGCATCCCCACCCGCAGTTCGGCGGCACGATGAACAACCAGATCGTCTACAACCTGTACTATGCCTTCGCCGAGCGCGGGTTTTCCGTGCTGCGCTTCAACTTCCGCGGCGTCGGACGCAGCCAGGGCGGCTTCGATCATGGCGCGGGCGAACTGTCGGACGCGGCGGCGGCGCTCGACTGGGCGCAGTCCGTGCACCCGGAAGCACGCGCCTGCTGGATCGCGGGCGTCTCGTTCGGCGCCTGGATCGGCATGCAACTGCTGATGCGCAGGCCGGAGATCGAGGGCTTCATCTCGGTGGCGCCGCCGGCCAACCGCTTCGACTTCTCCTTCCTCGCCCCCTGCCCCTCGTCGGGGCTGTTCGTGCACGGCGACATCGACCGGGTCGCGCCGCTCAAGGAGGTCACCGGCCTCATCGAGAAGCTGAAGACGCAGAAGGGCATCGTGATCGAGCACGCCGTGATCGCCGGCGCCAACCACTTCTTCGAGAACCGCGTCGAGCCGCTCGTCGAGGAGGTTGGCCGCTACCTCGACCGCCGGCTCAACAATCCGCCCAGGTTGCCCACCCCGACCCGCAGCGATCCGGCCGTCGATCGCAACTGATATGGCTGGGATTGGCGCTCCGCGCGCGTGTATGCTGCCGTGCTGCGATGCCAACGACCGCGTGCGTCCATGACCGGCTCAACGATACCCGCAACCACCTCCTGCGACGCCTGCCCGCTGCGCGCCCTCCCCATCTTCAAGGATCGCACCGACGAGGAGATCGACTTCATCCAGCGCTTCAAGGCCGGCGAGCGCTCGGCGCGGGCGGGCGAGCGCATCCTTGACGAGAACCAGCACGAGACATGCCTGTTCACCGTGCTGACGGGTTGGGTGTTCCGCTTCCGCACGCTGGAAGGCAACCGGCGGCAGATCATCAACTTCGGTCTGCCCGGCGACTTCCTCGGCCTGCAGGCGACGCTGGACGACACCATGGGCCACGGCATCGAGACGCTGACCGACGTCAAGCTGTGCCAGTTCGAGCGCGACCGTCTTTGGGAACTCTACGGCGAATATCCCCGACTCGCCTATGACATCACCTGGCTCGCCGCCCAGGAGGAGCGATCCTTCGAGCAACAACTGTTGACGCTGGGGCAGCGCACCGCCTTCGAGCGCATCGCCTACCTGCTCTGGCACCTTTACGACCGGGGCCGCCACGTCGGGCTGGTGCACGACAACGCGATCGAACTGCCGATCCGACAGCAGCACATCGCCGATACGCTCGGCCTGTCGCTGGTGCACACCAACAAGACGCTGCAGAAGATCCGCGAGGACGGCGCCATCGAGATCAAGGAGCGCTGCCTCCACGTCCTCGACGAGGGCAGGCTGATCGAACATGGTCGGGTCGACCGCGGGCTCTGGGGACGGCGCCCGCTCCTTTAAGGCCAGTCTGCCTCAGGGTCTGCCGGCGCCGCGCGGCCGGGTGGCGAGAGAGACGGGACTCGAACCCGCGACCTCCGGCGTGACAGGCCGGCGCTCTAACCAACTGAGCTACTCCCCCGCGGGATGAACCGGCGAGGCCAGTGCGATACGCCAAAGCTTCGCGCCGAGTCAAGAACAGGTCGAAGCAAGATCAGGTCGCAACGGGAACCCGCCCAGGTCGCGTTGAGCCTCGAATGCGCCGTGCAGCCTGAGCTTCGGGCAGGAGCCGGCAGGAAATGTCGCTCGACGGCTCAAAGGTGGGGCACGCCGAGGTGATAGCGCCGGATCTCAGCCCGGCTGAGAATGTGCAGCCTGTCGGACGGCACCTGCTCGGCGGCGGTGATCAACCCCGGACTGACACCCATTCCGGCGCTGTAGCTCTTCAAGCGGGCGCCCAGATCGCCGTTGTCGTAGAGCCGGCGGCGCAGCACGTAGGTGCCGCTGGCATCGAGCGTGTCCTCGTTGGCGAACATCCGATGGATACCGATCTGGCTGCCATCGGGCACGACGCGCTTGCGGGCGCCGATCAGAGCGTAGACGCAGGCCGAAAAGCACTGGGCGTTGGTCATCACGGAGCCGCCGGCGCCGTCGGGATAGACGCGGGCGATCACGGCGGCGGCGCCGATGGATCGCAGCAGCGTGCCGAACCTCATCGAGGCCAGAACGCCGCCGCCCGGCGAGTCGAGGAAAACAACGGCGTGGAGGTCGTTGCGGTTGTAGTTCTCCGCCACGAACTGCAGGAAGCGGTTGGGTGTGTCGCGGGTGATCTGCCCGGTCGCGGAGATGATCGCCGGGCAGGTGGCGCCGCAAAGGCCGGGACCGCCGATGCGCACGGCCCGGAAGCTCATCTCGCTTTCCGCGCGAGCCGCCATCAACCATTGCGGCGACAGGAACAGCGGCAACAGGGCGAGAAGAAAGGCGGGGATAAAGCGGAAGCGTCGACGCATGGCACCCTGTTTCCGTTTCGACCATCACGGCCGGACGAGAATAGGGTCTACCGGCCGGGGCGCAAGCCGCGCGCGTCCCGCCGTCCCGCACTTTCGCGGAGATAACGGGCCATCGTCAACGAGTTCCGCCGTGGTTGCGGCGAAGCCGGGGAACGTCAGCGGCGCTCGTCGCTGGCCACGCGCCGGCCGGTGCGGGCGTCGAGGTCAGCCCCGAGCCGGTCGAAGCCGTGCCTGACGAGACTGGCGACCAGGGCCGCTGAGCGCTGGTTGAGCGAGGCGAAGAGGCTGCGCGCGGCCGGCAGCTTCGCACCCTTCGCCGTCAGGGTGAGCACCGCGTCGACGGCCAGGACGCGGGTCGCATCGCCGGGCTTGGCACAATTCTTGTAGCTGGCGGCGGGAACGACCGCGAGGCTTGTTCCGGCCGGCGCGGCCGTGCCATCGGGCCAGGCGAGAAGGTGCAGGCCGGGCGCCCGCAGCCTCGCCAGCCTGGCGGCGGGCTGCGGCGCCAGCACGACCACCGCGTCGATGTCGCCGGTCGCAAGACCGTCGAGCGCGTTGTCGTCGTCGAGCGGCGTTTCCTTCACGGGCACGGCCAGGGCGGCGAAGGCGCGCCGCGCGATCGCCCGCGCCGGACCGTCGGCCGGGCCGAAGCTGACGACCTTGTCCCTGAGATCGGCGAAGGAGTGCACCGTTGGGCCCGCGATGACGTGCATCTGCTCGGAATACAAGCGCAGCGTCCGGCTCCCGGCGGCGTCGTCGAGCATCGGCGCCACGGTGAATTCGCCTTCGTCGCGGGACAGCCGCACGAAACGGATGCGCTGCCTGGAGATGATGGCGGCGAGCGACTTGAGACGGGGAAGGTCGGCGGGATCGGCCGCGATCGTGACCACCGGCGCTTCCCTAGCGGGCGCCGCGGCGGGCGGCTTGCCGTCCGTCGCCGCAGCGGCCGTAGCCGACACTTCGCCACCGGCCTGCGCCGCAGCGGCAGCCGGTTGCTGCGCCGCCTCGCCACGCGGGCGGAAAAGGCACAGCAGGCCCGAACACGCCGTTGCGCCCGGCTGTGCCGCAGTCTGCCCGCCCGCATCCTGCGCCCCGGCCGCCGTGGCGGCGAGCAGCAGGCAACCGGCAATCCCCGTGCGAACGCGCGATCTGGTCACGACGCGAACTCCCTTACGCAGAACCCGACCGGCCTAGGGAACCAATGAGGCGGAAATCGTCAGCGCTTGTGGCATTCTCGGCACCATCCTGCGGCGCGGCCGCAATCGGTAGGCGAGAAGATGACGAAACAGGCGGCGGACGGGGGGAGCGGACCGGCCAGCCTTCGCCGCCGGCTGATCACCGACACCGACATCGCCGCCATCACCGATCTGCTGGCCGCGGGTTTCCCCCGGCGGAGCCGGCGCTCATGGCAGCTCGGTTTGGCGCGGCTGGCGCGGCGGGAGGTGCCGCCCGGCCTGCCGCGATACGGCGTGATGCTGCTGGCGCACGAGCGTGCCGTGGGCGTGCTGCTGACGATCTGCGCGGAGGTCGGGGCCGCCGGGCAGCGCGTCCGGCGCTGCAACCTGTCGAGCTGGCACACCGAGCCGGCCTTTGCCCCCTACGCCCCGCTGCTGCTCGGCGCGGCGCTGAGACTCCCCGACACCACCTTCGTCAACATCTCGCCGGCCCCCCACACCGAGGCGATCATCGAGGCACAGGGATTCCGCGCCTTCTGCCGGGGCTCGCTGCTGAGCGTGCCGGTCCTGGCGCGGCGGACGGCGGCCCGGCGGGCGACCGACCTGCGTATCGGTGCCGACCTGCCCGAGCAGGAGCTCGTCGACGCCCACATCGCGCTGGGCTGCCCCTGCCTGGCGGTGCGGGAGGGCGACGACCTCCTGCCCTTCGTATTCTCCGCCCCGCGCCGCCTGCGCGGCGTCCTGCCGGCAAGCCAGCTCCTGTTCTGCCGCGACCTCGACGGCTACGCCCGATGCGCCGGCGCGCTCGGCCGGGCGCTGCTGCGGCGCGGCATCCTCGGCGTGCTGGTTGACACGGCCGAACCGATCCCCAACCTGCCGGGACGGCGCATCAACGCGACTCAGGGGCGGTACTGGCGGGGTCCGAACCCGCCCCGCCCCGGCGACCTCGCCTTCACCGAACTCGCGCTGTTCGAGGACTGAAGTGATCCACTGCGTCGCCGGCGAAGGCGCGGCCTCGTGACGGGTTTCGCCCTGCGCGGCCGGGTTGCCGCCACCGGGCGACCGTCCCTGCGCCGCCGCGACGAAGCGCCGGTCGAGTGGCGCGAGGACGCCGGGCTCGTGCCCTACCCCGAAGCCGTGGCGGCGATGGACGCGCGCGCGGCGGCGATCCGGCGCGGCGAAGCTCCCGAACTCGTTTGGCTGCTGCAGCATCCCCCGCTCTATACGGCCGGCACGTCGACGCCGTCTGGACAGGGCCCGATGCGCCTGCCCCTCCACGCCAGCGGGCGCGGCGGCCAGATCACCTACCACGGGCCGGGGCAGCGGATCGCCTACGTGATGCTCGACCTGCAGGCGCGCGGAGCCGACATCCGCGGCTTCGTCGCCGGCCTGGAGCGCTGGCTGAGCGACACGCTGGACGTTTTCGGCATCGAAGGCGAGCGCCGCGACGACAGGGTCGGCGTGTGGGTACGCCGCCCCGACAAGCCTGTGGGGCCTGAGGGCGCACCGGCCGAGGACAAGATCGCCGCGATCGGGGTCAGGGTCCGGCGTTGGGTCACGTTCCACGGCGTGTCGCTGAACGTTTCGCCGGTGCTGTCGCACTACGAGGGCATCGTGCCGTGCGGCATCGGCGAACGGCACCTCGGCGTCACCAGCCTTGCCGACCTCGGCTGCGAGGCGACGATGACGGAGGTCGACGAGGCGCTGCGCGCGAGCTTCGCGCGCGTCTTCGGGTAGGGTTCAGCGCGACGGTTCCTCGGACTGGCTCTTCAAGGCGCGAGGCGGCGGTCCATCGACGAGGGCGCCGAAGACGTTGCGCAGGAAGCCGGGCGCCACCGCCGAGAGCGGATTGATGCTGAGCTGGGGCTGGCTCGCCGGACCGGAAATGCCGAAGGTGATGGCGAGCAGTCCCTCGTTGGACTTGCCGCCGAGGAAGACGCCGAACACCGGGATCTGAGAGAACAGGTTGTTGAGGGCGAAGACCGGGACGAACGTCCCCTTCAGCGCGACGCCGTCGTGGGAATAATCGAGCCAGCCATCGACCGAAAGGCCGATCTGCGGGCCGTACATGGTGGCGTCGCGCAGCTCCAGCCGGCTGCCTTCGCGCTCGAAATTGACCTTCAGCCGGGTGAATTCGACCGCGCCGCCGTCGATGCGCCGGGCGGCGTCGCTGTCCTGGCCCGGCGCGCTGAGGGTCGCCGACGTCGCCACCAGGCGCCGGATCGCCGGCTCGTCGCGCAGCACGAAGTCGCGGATCTCGAGGTTGCCGGTGAGCACGTCGTCGCCGAGCTTGATGTTGGCGGCGAGGGCGCCGCCCTCCATGTGCTTGTAAAGGTCGATGAAGGACACCAGCGCGCCGGCGTCCTGCGCGGCGATGCTGATGCGCCCGTTGGCGCCCATCGAACCCGACACGGCTTGGCGCCCGAACCGGCCCTGAAGGTTGAACTGCCGGATCGCGCCCTCACGCTTGAACAGGCGCAGTTCGGCGCCGCTCATCACTTCCTTGTTGAAGCCCGTGAGCAGGTTCGACTTCAGGTCGATCTCGTAGGCGGCCAAGGCGGCGAAGGGATCGGCTGCCTTCTCGCCTTTGATCGCCCGCGAGGGACCGGCCTCGCCGGCGTTGGCGGAGGTGACCGCCTTGAAGAAGGGGCGCGCGTCGATGGCGTTGCCGCGCACGGTCAGCTTGAGGGCGGCATCGCTTCGGGCGACCTCCAGCTTCATGTCGTCGCCGGCGGAGATCTTGAAGGATCCGAAGCGCGCGCCCTGCAGGCTGTTGTCGGGGGCGAGCTGGATCGATCCCTTGGCCTGAAGGGGGCCGATGTCGACCGACACGGGATCAAGCACCATGCGGTCGCCGGCGGAGGCGACGGTCAGCACGACCTTGGCCGGTTGACCGGCCGGCTTGCGCAGGCCGAGAACGCCGGCCTCCACCGTGGCTTTGGTGAGGTCGAGGTCGACCTGCGCCCTGAGCTTGGCCGGATCGGCCAGAACGGTGTCGACCTGCGCCGAGATCGGGCCGCTGACGCCGGGAATGACTGCCAAGCCGAGCCGGGCTCGCGCCGCCTCGTCGAGAACCACGCCGAACAGGGCGTGCGGCGGCTCGCTTCCGGTGCGGGTGATGTCGAAGGTCGCCGCGCCACCGAAGATCCGCCCCTGCCCGAGCGCCCGGACCGTGCCATCGGCGACGGTCAAAGCCAGCGTCGCGTTCTCCAGCCCGTCCTTGCCGATCAAACGCTCGGCCTGGAAGTTGGAAACGTTGGCCTCGACGTTGAGCGACTCCTTGGACGGGTCCTCCTCCTTCCCCAGAAGCATCCTGCGCGTCAGGTTGCCCTCGATCTGGCCGTGCAGCGTGGCCGGATCGAGCGGCAGCGACGCGTAGGGCTTCAGCGCCGGCTTCGTCAGCAGGCCGGTGATGGCGTCCACGCTGCCGGCGATGTGCGCGGACAGAACGGCCTGGATGGGATGGAGGCTGCTGTCGGCCACGGAAAAGGCACCCTTGGTCAGGGTGATCCGGCGCCCGTCGACGAGGGAGGCGGCGCTGGCGATGGTGAAGTGCGAGCTGCGGCCGGTGATGTGCGCGGAGCCGGTGACCTCGTCGAGCGGCGGAACGCCGTCGAGATAGCGCAGGCGGCCGTCCTTGAGCTTGAAGTCGATCGACACCGAGTTGTCGGCCGGCGCCAGATCGGCGCGCATCCGTTTCAGGTCGGTCTCGTCGTAGTCGATCTGCATGGTGCCGTCGGTGATCCGGCCGGCTTCGAAGTGGTTCAGGATCCAGGCACGCACGTTGGCGGCAAGCGGGGATGGCCAGATGCGTTCGATCACAGCCACGTCGGTGGGATCGAGCGACATGCCCAGGCGGATGTGCGGCCCGTTCACCCAGTCCACCCGGCCGGCCAGCGCCGCCCCGCCGCCGTCCTGGGCGTTGCCGTCCTGGGAGTTGCCGCCCTGGCGATCGACCTCCTTGGAATTGAACCACATGCGGTCGATCAGGAACTGCTTGCGATCGAGCAGGAGTTGGCCGGCGAACTGACCGGCCGCGATGGGGACCGGCCGCTGGCCCTTGCGGTCCGGGGCGAACAGCCCCGGCTCGGTGAGGTGCAGGGCCACGCCCCAGGGCTCGCCTTCGCGGGCCGGCGTCGCCAGCTCGCCAGCCGCCAGGAAGTGGGTCTCGCCCTCGCGGTAGTGCAGTCTGTCGATCACCACCCGCCGCGCTTGCGCATTCCAATGAAAGGCGAGGCCGGCGCCGTCCAGCAGCAGCGGCTCGAAGTCGGGATCGTCGGTCCGCACGAAGCCGGTGCCGACGTCGAACCCGCCGGCCGCCTCGAACAAAGTGTCGTCCGCCCGAACGCCGATGTCGAGGTGCATGCCCAGCGGAGCATCGCTGTCGAGGCTGCGCGAGCGGCTACCGGCCGCGAGCTTCAGCTCGTCGATCGTCACATCCTGCACCTTGAAGCCGAAGCGGCGCTCGGCACCCGGTTGCCCGTTGGCCAGCGCGGCGATCTGCCAGCGCCGGTTGGGACCCTCGGCCGACGCGCCGAAGCTGGTTTGCTTGCCGTGCTTGGCGAAGGCGAGATCGAAGTCGCGGTAGCTCGTTTCCTCGCCGGTGTCCTGATCCTGGATCACCAGCGTGCCGCGCGAGATGGCGAGGCGGTCGACGGCGGCGATGGGACTGCGGGGATCGGTCAGGATGTCGAGGAACTGGCGCAAGCCCGTCGCCGCCTTGCGCATGACGACCGTGCGCCCCGGCATCGCGGATCCGAGCGGTACGGCGGCGATCGACGGGGAGCCGGTGGAGGTCGCCGACACGGGCGCTTGACTGGCCGCGGACGCGTGGATCGCAGAAGCCGCTTGGCTGGCCGGCTGATCCTCGGCGCCGTGGCCGATCTCCAGGAAAGGTTTGGAACCGTCGCCCGATGCGATGCCGAGATTGCCGTTGCGCAGAAAGACCGCCCGCAGGGTGACGTCGAGCAGTTCGAGGCGCTTGGGCACCACCCTGCCGAGCATCAGCGCGGGGGTGTCGAGGTCGAGTTCGGCCTTGGGGGCGCTCAGGATCGGGCCGCCGTCGGGCCCGGTCACGGCGAGGCCGGTGATCGAAAGGCTCGGACTGAAGCCGCGCTGCGCCAGCGAAAGGCCGCCGAGGGTGAAGTGCAGGCCGTTGCCGAACCTGCCGTTGAGCGCGCGGGTGATGGTCGGGCCGAGCAGGCCGCCGATGGCCATCGGGCCATAGCTCAGCCGCGCGACGAGATAGCCGGTGGCGAGAACGGCGGCGATCACCAGCACCGCCGCCAGCTTCATGCAGGCGAACACGGCGCGGTGCGGCCTGCGGCTCGCGAGACGATCCTCGCGTTTCGCAAGCTGCCGAACGAGGTTTCCCACGTGTCCCGGCCCTGCCGTCATGGTGCTCCCGGTGTGCCCAAGCGCATCTCTGCGTGCCGACCCGCTGTTGCTGTGCCCCGCCTGGAGGTATACGGCTCGCGAGCCCGCAACGGCGTCGTCCGCGCTTTGATCGGGGCGACTGTCCGGTTTTTTGGGACGAAAGGAAGGCGGCATGGACCGTCCCATCGCCGTCGGAACCTCCGCGCCCGATTTCTCGCTGCCGGATCACGAAGGCAACACGTTGACGCTGCGCGGCTTCGCCGGGCGGCCGCTTGTTCTTTATTTTTATCCCAAGGACGACACGTCGGGCTGCACGACGGAGGCGGTCGACTTCAGCAACCTTGCCGGAGCCTTCGCGCAGGCCGGCGCGGCCGTGCTCGGCGTGTCGCCGGACTCGGTGAAGAGCCATGCCAAGTTCAGGACCAAGCACGAACTCGCCATCCCGCTCGCCTCCGACGAGGAAAAGACCGCGCTGGAAGCCTATGGGGTGTGGGTCGAGAAAGCCATGTACGGCCGCACGTACATGGGGGTCGAGCGTACCACCGTTCTCATCGGCGGGGATGGACGCGTCGCCAGGATCTGGCCCAAGGTGAAGGTGCCGGGGCACGCCGCCGAGGTCCTTGCCGCCGTGCAGGCGCTTGGCTGAGAGCTTCGAACCAGTATAAGCCCGCGACGGTCGTTCGACAGGTCCGATCTCCTGCGACACCTTCCGGCTTCGGTCCCGTCGGCACCGGGCGAGCGCATTTGACTTGCGCGGGATTTGCCAGTCATCTTAACGCTTTCTTCAGAATTCGTTGGCAACGGCTGCGGCCGCCCGGCTAGATCGCGCGTACCGGTTCCATGCCAGGAGGCGATATGTTGCAGCTCATCCGACGTTCGGCGCGACAGCCGACCTCAGCCGTCGAGGGCGCGGAGCCGGTCATTGCGTCCGCCTCGGGCGGGCTGCGCAGGACCGACTGGCTGCTGGGAGGCTCCATCGCGACGCTGGCGGTGGTGTTCGTGGCCGGGCTTCTTGGCCTGCGCAGCAGCACGGCCGAACTCCAGGACCAGTCGCGCGGCAACACGCGGGACATCACGGCGTTGAAGGCCGACACGGTTGATCGCATCAACGGCATCGCCGGCGATCTCGCGAAAACAAACCAAACGCTGACCGATCTGATCGCGCTGCGCGCGCAGGAAAAGCCATCGGTGGCTGCGCCGCTTGGTGGCGAGCCGTCGAGTCGTGCAGCGGTCGCGAAGGCGGCTGCTTCCCGCGACGTCAAAAAAGCCGCGAAGGCGACTGCGCCCACGCCGGTCGCGCGGCCAACCCTGCCGCCTCCCGAGCCGCTCACCGTACGCCGGAAGCCGGCGCGCGAGCGAGCCGAAGAGGCGCGTCGACGCCAGACCAAGCCGGGTAAGGCGGCCATTGCGCAAAAGCCAGAGCCGAAACCGCCGGCTGAACTCGCGCGCCTGCGGCGGGAAGCGGCGAACCGGCTGTTGCGCCTGCGCCGTCTGGCCCGTCGAGCCAACGGCTGACGCGATCGTTCGACTTCGGATCTCGCGATGCCGCGCGCGCCCTTCGAGGCAATGACGACAGCCGCGATCAACCTGCCGGCAAGAAGTGGCGACCCCGGCAGGGTTCGAACCTGCGACCTGCCGCTTAGAAGGCGGCTGCTCTATCCAGCTGAGCTACGGGGTCGTATCGCCGATCGTTCCCGGCGCATCGGACCGGATACCGGATCCGGCTCGATGCTCTAACCTATCATAAGGCCGCCGCGCCCGTCCTACTCCGATGCCTCAGTGGGTCCACTGCCCACGGCGCGACGATCGGAAGTTGTCGGCATAGGAGAACACCTTGCGGGTGACCGGCTTGGGCTCGGTGACGTGAAAGGCGATGCCGTTGCGCTCGCAATAGGCGATGGCATCCTCCTTGGTGGCGAAGCGCAGCACGATCTGCCGGCGCATGTCACCGCTGCCCGACCATCCCATCAGCGGTTCGATCTCCATCGCCTCCTCGGGCTCGTAGTTCAACACCCAAAGCTTGGTCGAGGCCTTGCCGGACTGCGTTGCCGAAGGGGACGGCTTGAAGATACGCGCGCTCATCAATTCTCCGATGCCTGAGCCGGCCGGATCCGGCCTTTCATCAACGTCCACCACCGGGACTGAGAGGTGGTCGGGGCAGCAGGATTCGAACCTGCGACCTGAAGTTCCCAAAACTTCCGCGCTACCAGACTGCGCTATACCCCGCCGCACGGCGAACCCGCCCATTGCTCGACCGCAACCCGCCAAACCCGTCCGCGTTGCCGCCGCATGTCAGATGCGGACGCGACGCGGCAGGTTCCCATTCTTGAGCCGACAAACACCACGACGTGTCGATCCGCCCCGCAGCCGGGATCGAGCGTTCCTGTATAGCCGTTCCGCCGCCGTCCGCCAGACCGGATTCGCGCGACATGGCGGAGAAGACGTGGACCATATGACCACGAATGCCGGAGCGTCGGACCGAAACGAGCACGGCGGTTTTCGGGCCAGTCCGATGCGGCACAAAACGTCAGGGCATCGGTTCGGACCCGATCGTGCGTCCGATGCCCGAGACACGCTCGGCGGATAGCGTGCAGCCGATCCTGCGGAAGACGAGGGCAAGATTGTTGGCCGGCATGGCGACGCGCTTGGTCAGGGCAAGATCGTGTTGCGCGGCGAGCGCGACCACGGCGTCGAGGTGGCGCACTCCCCAAGCGGGGTTGCGGCCGCGCAGGCTCCGATCAAAGGCCACATTGCCGGGCACGGGCTCAGAGCCGGGTTCGAGATAAGGACCGTAGAGGACCATCACGCCGCCTTCGCCGAGCAGGCGGCTGGCGCCCTTCATCAGCCCTTGCGTCGCTGCCCAGGGTGCGATGTGGATCATGTTGATGGCCACCACGGCATCCGCCCGCTCAAGCGGCCAGCCAAGGGGGTCGGCAGCATCGAGCCGCAACGGGGGCAGCAGGTTCGCCGATCCGGCGGCATCGCGCCACGCCGAGATGCTGGCCAAGCATAGGTCGTCGAGATCGGTCGGCTGCCAAAGAAGCCCCGGGCAGGCGCTGGCGAAGCGGAGCGCGTGTTCGCCGCTGCCGGCGGCGATTTCGAGCACCATCCCGGTGTGCGGCAGGTTCGCCCTGAGTACGTCGAGAATGGGCTCGCGGTTCCGCGCGGCGGCGGGCGATACGAGAGCGGCGGAGAACGGTGCTCGCGGCATCGCGCCGCCCGGATCAGGCATCCAGCGGCACGCGAGCGCGCAACGCGCCGACCCGCCCGAGTGCCGCGACGCGATCCACCGCCAGGAACAGAGCAAGCGAGACCGCGTCGATGGCGAAGATGCGCAGCACCGGCGCAGCCGTCACGGGCGGGCGCGGGAAGCCGGCAAGCGTCGCGAGCGCCGCGAAGGGCGTCGCAGGGGCAAGGGCAAGGCTCGGGGCCAAGCTGGCGATGACGGCCGATTCGATCCGCAGCCACGTTGCCCAAGCGACGATGCCGGTCGCGGCGGGATCGGGAGTCATTGCGGTCTCTTTCGGTGGTGCACGGCGCAAGCGGTCAAGCTGTCCGGGATGGTCAGGGTCGGCGGCAGGTCCCCGCCGATGGCGAGCAGTTCGGGCAGGAACTGGGTGTGCGGACCGGGTGGCGAGACTCCGCCGGGCGGCGGAATCGGCGTGAACACCTCGATGCGTCCGATCGGGTTGCGCACGACCCGGGTCGGAGACACGCGCGCGAGGTCGGCGCCGACCGCGCCGAGCGGGGCCGGCCATTCCAGCCCCTCGCAGCCGCGCAGCCTTGCCGCGAGGCCATCGTCGCCGGTGCGAATGCCGAAGCGGCCGGCGAAGCGACCCAGGCCGAAATCGAAGAAGCTCTCACCGCGATCGTCCGGCTCGATCGCGTCGCAGTCCGGTCCCAACGACACCAGCCCGAGAACTGCCTCCATCGGCGCCCGAGCGCGGCAACGCCAGCACGGTGATCTCCACCGCGTCCGGCGAGGTGCCGATGGCGAGGGCGCGCAGGCCACCGGACAGGCGGAAGGCGATGGCACCGCGCGGCGTCGTCGCGGTGAGAACGGCCCCCTCGGCTGCGACGCTGAGGCGATCATCCTCCGCGATGCTGAACTCTGCCACGGCGCCGTGGATGCCGCACGTCCAGGTGCCTCCGCCCGACGTCAGCGTTTCGCGGACGAAGGTGCTGAGGTCGGCCGCCGTCCAGTCGAGCCGATGCACGCCAAGGCCGAGTCGGCGGCGACGGTCCGGCAGTTCGGCCCAAACCTGCTCCAGCCGTTCGGGCGAATAGCGGCCCCAGCCGAAGATCTCCTCTCCGGTGCGGGCGCATCCGGCGCAGAAGCCGGTGGCCTCATCCAGGCGGCAGATGCCGATACAGGGGCTGGTGCTGGGCACGTCGTTGTCCATCCGTCCGGCGTCCCCGACCGCGCAGGTCGGACCGGGCCAAGCCTGCGTGTACGGCAAGACGGGAGGTGGCGACAGCGTCGACTGCGCCGCGCGGGCGCGACCGATCAAGCGATGTCGCCGGATCGCAGCCACGATCGCGTCCGATCCGTCGATCGGGGCGGCCGGACCCGGCTGCCGGATCAGCGGCGACTTCACCTCAATGACGCGCCCGTCGCGGACGGCCGGTTTGGCATCCCTCGCTGTGATCTTCCCCGGCCGGAGCAGCCCGCCCCGCGACGCCTTCAAACCGTTGCGCTGTCGTGGCCGGTGGTGGCGATGCCGGCCCCCGACGCCCATTCCTCCAGGTCGCGTTTGCCGATCGCCGCCGCCATCATCGCCGGGAACAGGTCCGGGGTGCAGGCGAACGAGGGCACGCCCAGCGCCGCGAGCCGCGCGGCGGTGCGCCGGTCGTAGCTCGGCGCTCCTCCGTCGCTGAGCGCCAGCAGGGCGACGAACTGCACCCCGGATTCGACGATCCGGGCGGCCCTGACCAGCAGCTGGTCCTCGGCGCCGCCCTCGATAAGGTCGCTGATGAGCACGAGGATCGTGTCCTCCGGCCGCTCGATGCGCGTCTGGCAGTAGGCCACCGCCCGGTTGATGTCGGTGCCGCCGCCAAGCTGCACCGAGAACAGCACGTCCACGGGATCGTCGAGATCGTCGGTGAGGTCGACGATGCTGGTGTCGAACACCACGAGGCGGGTCGCCACCGCCGGAAGCGAGGCCAGCACCGCGCCGAAGATGCTGCTGTAAACGACCGAAGCGGCCATCGAGCCCGATTGGTCGATGCACAGGATGATGTCCTTGAGGGAGGATCGGGTCTTGCGGCCGGCGCCGATGCGGACCTCCGGCACGATGGTCTTGTAAGCGGGCTGATAGTGCTTGAGGTTGGCGCGGATCGTCCGATCCCAGTCGATCTCGGCGTGGCGGGGGCGCCGGTTGCGGGCATGGCGATCGATGGCGCCGGTCACGGCCTGGCGCATCGGCTCCTCCAGCCGGCGCATCAGCTCGTCGACGACGCGCTTGACCACCTGCCGCGCCGTTTCCTTGGCCTTGGCGCCGAGGAGGTTGCGCATCGAAACCAGGGTGGCGACGAGGTTGACGTCGGGCACCACGACGTCGAGCATTTCCGGCTCGGCGAGAAGGCGCGCGAGGTCGAGCCGCTCGAAGGCGTCGCGCTGCATCACCTGCACCACCGTTGTCGGAAAATAGGAGCGAACATCCTCCAGCCACCTCGGCACCGAGGGCGCGGACGGCCCAAGCCCGGCCTTGCGCGGCGCATCGTAGAGCGCTTCCAGCGTCGCATCGACGCGCACGTCGCCGCCCTTCAGTTTGCAGC
>CALMGA010000164.1 GCA_937863205.1 uncultured Beijerinckiaceae bacterium
CTGGCCAGTTCGCTTTCCAGCCGCTCCACCGCCCGGTCGAGATCGATCGACTCGCGCTCGATGTCGTCGTCGGGCACCGGCGGGTGAAGCGTGCGCAACTGGCCGATCAACGCCTTGCGCGCCCGCTCGTACACCAGGCGGCGGCTTTCGAGCGTGGAGTTCGGCAGGCTTCCGACGGCTTTCGCCAACAGCGGATAGTATTCGGCCATGGGCGTCTCAAAACATTCCCTGCCACGCCCGTCAATCGGCCTGCGCCGACTGCTTCGACCTATGCAGGGTTAATCACGAAAAGGCGGCCTTCTTGCCGAAACGGCAGCCTCAATCCCGGAACGGATTGTGGACGAGGATGGTATCCTCCCGCTCGGGGCTCGTCGACAGCAGCGCCACCGGCGCCTCGATCAGTTCCTCGATGCGGCGGACGTATTTGATCGCCGGCGCCGGCAGCGCGGCCCACGAGCGGGCCCCGGCCGTGGTGCCGGACCAACCCTCGATCGCCTCGTAGACCGGGCGCACGCGGGCCTGCGCAGCCTGGCTCGCCGGCAGCCGGTCGATGCGCTCGCCGTCGAGCTCGTAGTGCGTGCACACCTTCACCTCGTCGAAGCCGTCGAGGATGTCGAGCTTGGTCAGCGCGATGCCGTCGATGCCCGACGTCTTCACCGCTTGCCGCACCAGCACGGCGTCGAACCAGCCGCAGCGCCGCCGCCGTCCGGTGTTGACCCCGTATTCGTGGCCGCGGTCGCCGATGCGCTGGCCGATCTCGTCGTGCAGCTCGGTGGGGAACGGGCCGCCGCCGACCCGCGTCGTGTAGGCCTTGGCGATGCCGAGCACGTAGCCCACCGCCCGAGGACCCAGCCCCGAGCCGGTGGCGGCGGCGGCGGCCACCGTGTTGGACGAGGTGACGAAGGGATAGGTGCCGTGATCGATGTCGAGGAGAGCCCCCTGCGCGCCCTCGAACAGGATGCGGCGGCCGGCCCGCCGCAGTTCCTCCAGGCGCTCCCACGCCGGTCCCATGAAGGGCAGGACGCGCGGCGCCAGCGCCATCAGCTCGTCGCGAATCGCCGCCGCACCCACCGGCTCCAGCCCGAGGCCGCGGCGCAGCGGCTCATGGTGGGCGAGCAGGCGGGCGATCTTGCCGTCAAGCGTGGCCGGCTCGGCAAGATCGCTGAGGCGGATGGAGCGGCGGCCGACCTTGTCCTCGTAGGCCGGCCCGATGCCGCGCCGGGTCGTACCGATGGAGGTGCCGGCCGCCGCCATCGCACCCTCGCGATGGGCGTCGAGTTCGCGGTGCAGCGACAGGATCAGCGGCGCGTTCTCGGCGATCAGCAGGTTGTCGGGCGTCACGGCCACGCCCTGCCCCCGGATACCGTCGATCTCCGCCAGCAGGTGGGCTGGGTCGACGACCACGCCGTTGCCGATCACGCTGAGCTTGCCCCCTCGCACGATGCCGGATGGCAGCAGGGCGAGCTTGAAGACGCGGCCGTCGATCACCAGCGTGTGGCCGGCGTTGTGACCGCCCTGGAAGCGCACGACGACGTCGGCCTCCCGCGACAGCCAGTCGACGATCTTGCCCTTGCCTTCGTCACCCCATTGGGCGCCGACCACCACCACGTTCGCCATCGCAGTCGACTATCCCAACGCAAAAACCCGGCGCGCGGCACCGGGGTTCGGGCCAAGAGCTAGCCGAGCCGGCGGTTCAAGTCAAAATGGAGGTCCAGGCCATCCCTTTGGATCGGCGTCAGAACCCTCCAACCACGGTGCCGGTCGCGCTGACCTTGGCGTCCGGGGCGATCTCGTGAAGCAGGGTTGCGTTCTGATTGGCGTAATGCGTGGCGGCCAACACGTCGGCACCCGGCCCGTTGTAGCTGGGATCGAAGGGGGCCTCCGAATAGCCGAAGCTCGGATCGACCGGGGCGATGTTGCCGCCGCAGTAGCCGTACCCATAGCCGTAGCAGGCGGCGGCGTGGCGCGGCGCGGCCACGGCGCGGACGTGATGGCTGCGGGCGCGATGATGAGGGACGCCGGCTGCGGCGACCGGCGGCGCCCCGATCATGGTGGCAGCGGCAAGGAGGGTGCCGACGGCGATCGAGCGGACCAAGGTGGGGAACTCCGGTTGGGCGCTGCGGCGCTTCAGGCAAAAGAATGGGAGGACGCATCGCTTCGTGCCAGTCGGCGGCACGGCACGAACGGCGTCACATTCGCGTGGCCGCCCAGAAAGCCGCCGGGCCGGCTGCAGGGGATCGATGAGGCGGGAACATGCCGCCGCCCGATCCGTTGCGGGACGATCGTCAAAGGGAGCTTTGGTGCATGGCGAAGACGGTGGTGCGTGCGACAGGCCGGGATGTGCTGCTGTCAAGTCTGCTGCTCGGCGTATTGCTCGGCCCGGCGCCGGCGGCGGACACCTCGGGCGGCAGCCCCGACCAGCCCGGCCATGAGATGGGCGGCAACGACAGCAAGCCCGGCTTCTTCGACATCGGCAAGGGCGGCAAGCCGGATGTCAAGAACCCGCTGCCGGCCCCCGGCAAGGCGGCCGGTGCCTCCACCTCGAACTCGCCGCCGCCGCCGGCCCGCTGACGCCCATCTCAGGTCTTGCGCCTCAGGGCTGGCCGAACACCGTTTCCGCCATTCCCCGGATACGTCGGCCGTCCCCGTGGCGCGAGGTGAAGCCGACCCTGTCGAAGAACTCCAGCACCGGCATGGTGGCGTGCCGACTGATGCCGGTGGCCTCGCGGAAGCGGCCGACGGTGAGCATCAACGGTCCCTCGCCGGCGATCTTGCCGCCGCCCTTGCTCATGCCGGGCACGGGCTTGGCCTCCGTTCCCAGCGTCGCCCCGGACGTGGCCGCCGCCGTGGCCGCCTCGGCCAGCCTCGCCACCACGCCGGGCAGCAGGAAATACACCTTGCTGATCCGGCGCAGCCGACCCATCCGCCCGAGCTTCTCCAGCAAGGGGCGCAGCGCGTCCTCGCTCACCTGCAGCCGCTCGGCGAGAACGGAAACGCGCAGCGGGTCGAGGCCGGCCACCCCCAGCACCCGCGCGATCTCGCTCCACAGGTTCTCTTCGTCCAGGCTGAGTTCGACGGTGAAGCCGGGCAACTGGTAGAGCTGGCCCAGGCGGACGATCGCCCCCTCGTCGGTGAGCGCCTCCAGCGCGATGCGCAGCGGCTGGCGACGGGCCAGCGGCTCGGGGCGCAGCAGTTCGGCCGCCGTGGCGCCGAAGCTGCCGGGATTGTTCGTGCCATAGGCCGCCAAGGCGGCGAGAACAGCGGCGCGCAGCTCCTCCCATCTCGCTTGGCCCAGGATCAGCGGTCCGACGGCGACCGCGCCGCAGGTCGGCAGCAGGGCATCGCGCACCGTCCCCTCGATGTTGCGCGCCAGCGCGAAATGCGCGGCGTCGATGCCGAGCGGCGCCGCCTCGACCAAAGCGGCGAGGGCTTCGCGGTGGTCGGGATGCGCGAAGGCGCGGAGGTAGGCGAGGCGCTCGGGCTTGCGGATGCCGCGCCGCGGCGGCAGGGGATCAACGATGCGGCCGCCGCCGATCGTGCGCCGGGCGGACTGGTCGCGCAGCACGAAGCGGTCGCCGGCGAGCACGGCGGTGGGATGATCGAGCACCAGCTGGGCGAGCGCACGCCCGCCGGGCTGCAGCGCCGCCCCTTCCAGCAGGGCGATGCGCCCGGTGATGTCGGCCGCGCCGCAATGGACGTGAACCGACGTCCAGTGCTTCAGCGGCGCAGCCTCGTTTGGCAGAAGGCGCAGGTGGACGTCGGCGCGGTTCGTCGGCTCGGGAAGGTGCGGCGCCACGATCCAGTCGCCGCGCGAAACCGCCGCCTTGTCGAGCCGCGCGCCGGCGATGTTGAGAGCGCAGCGCTGGCCGGTGCCGCCCGAAGCCGCTTCGACGTTGGCCGCATGGAGGCCGCGCACGCGCAGCTCGCTGCGCTTGTTCCCGCCTGCCGCCGCGGCGAGCAGCAGCCTGTCGCCGGGCTTCACCGTGCCGGCATACACCGTGCCGGTGACCACGAGGCCGGCGCCGGCCAGCGTGAAGGCGCGGTCGACGGCGAGGCGGAAGCCTTGCCCGCTCGCCTCCGCGACGGGACCCGCTGCCGCCGCGCCGGCCAGCAGGGTGCGCAGGGCGGCGACACCGTCGCGGAGGCG
>CALMGA010000165.1 GCA_937863205.1 uncultured Beijerinckiaceae bacterium
GGCGGCGAAGTCAGGGATCGGCTTGCGGGCGACGCCCGAATCCATCGCCGCCTTGGCGACGGCGGGTGCGATGCGCAGGATCAGGCGCGGGTCGAAGGGCGAAGGGATCAGGCTGTCCTTGCCGTAGAGCCGCGCGGTGCCGCCGTAGGCCTGGGCCACCACCTCGGACGGCGGCTCCTGCGCCAGCCTGGCGATGGCGTGCACCGCGGCGAGCTTCATCTCCTCGTTGATCGCCGAGGCCGAAACGTCGAGCGCGCCGCGGAAGATGTAGGGGAAGCACAGGACGTTGTTGACCTGGTTGGGATAGTCCGAGCGCCCGGTGCAGATCATCGCGTCGGGGCGGGCCGTGAGCGCCACCTCGGGCTCGATCTCGGGGTTGGGGTTGGCGAGCGCCATGATGAGCGGCTTGTCGGCCATCGCCGCCAGCATCTCCGGCTTCAGGACGCCGCCGGCGGAGAGGCCGAGGAAGATGTCGGCGCCGCCGATCACCTCGGCGAGCGTGCGCTTGGTGGTTTCGCGGGCGTAGTTCTGCTTGCGCGGGTCCATCAGCTCCGTGCGGCCGCAATACACCACGCCGGCGATGTCGGTGACGAAGATGTTGTCGTGGCGGGCGCCGAGCGTCACCAGCAGGTCGAGGCAGGCGAGCGCCGCCGCGCCCGCCCCGGAGGCGACGATCTTCACGTCCTCGATGCGCTTTTCCGCGAACTGCAGGGCATTGGTGACGGCGGCGCAGACGATGATCGCCGTGCCGTGCTGGTCGTCGTGGAACACCGGGATCGCCATGCGCTCGCGCAGCGTGCGCTCGACCTCGAAGCATTCCGGCGCCTTGATGTCCTCGAGGTTGATGCCGCCGAACGTCGGCTCCAGCGCCGCCACCACCTCGATCAGCTTCTTCGGGTCGGAGCAGTCGACCTCGATGTCGAAGACGTCGATGCCGGCGAACTTCTTGAAGAGCACGGCCTTGCCCTCCATCACCGGCTTCGAGGCGAGCGGGCCGATGTTGCCCAGGCCGAGCACCGCCGTGCCGTTCGACAGCACCGCGACGAGGTTCTGGCGGATCGTCATGGTGTCGGCCTCGGCCGGGTCGGCCGAGATGGCGAGGCAGGCGGCGGCGACGCCCGGCGAATAGGCCAGCGCCAGGTCGCGCTGCGTGGCGAGCGGCTTCGTCGCCTGGATCTCGAGCTTGCCCGGCCGCGGCTCGCGGTGGAAGGCCAGCGCGGCGGTGGCAAGCTCGTTGGTGATGGGATCGGCCATGATGCGCTTCCCGCGAAGAAGGAGACCGGGACTTAGAGCCGGGCGGCGCAGGCGTCCATGTTGCCGTCGGCAGATGTCCCATGCGCGCCCCGTGGACTGCGGGCGCGATCAAGGGCTGCGGCGGGTCGAGGCGCAAGTGTCGGCCTCCGGGGTCGCGGGGCCGGCCACGCGATGAAGCCGCGTCAAGCGCGAAGCGCGCCGTGCGCCCGCGATTGCGGGACCTTTCCTCCGACTTCACCGCACTTGCTTAACGATCGGCGCCGCGTCGCAAGCCTTCGTTAAGCACATGGGGCCAGAGGATTGATTTCCGTTAAGGATCGCGCTCTTCCCTCTTGCCGTTGCGCAAGGGCCGAGTTAACTTCCTCTTAAGAGCAGACGGCAGCCCGCTTACATAGCACAGCGGCCGGGCAACCTGCCTAAGGACGCGCCGGGGGGCGCGAGAACCTACAGACTACACGTTCTTTTCAGACTCGTGTTCGGGGGTTTGTTTCCATGAAAGCTCTGCTGCAACTCGCCGGCCGCAACGGTGCGGCGGTGGTGATCTCGGGTGTCGTGCTCGGCCTGACCTTCCCGGCGCTCTGCGAACTGGCGCGGCCCTATCTCGCCGTCGCCATCTTCATCTTCACCTTCGTGTCGTTCCTCAAATTCGACGGCAAGGCGATCTCGGGCGAGGTCGCGCACATGAAACGCAACGTGCTGATGGTGCTGTGGGCGACCTTCGGCGTGCCGCTCGTCATCGCCGCCGGCATCGCCCTCCTCCATCCCCGGCCCGACCTCGCGCAGGGCCTCCTGTTCTGGGCGCTGGTGCCGGCGAGCCCGGCCTGCGTCGCCTTCGCCTCGATCATGCGGCTGAACCCCACGATCGCCATGCTCGCCACCGTGTTCGGCACCGCCGCGACGCCCTTCTACCTGCCGGCGCTGGCCAGCACGCTCGGCGGCACCACGATCAGCATCGATCCCTACGCCATGTCGTTCGAACTGGTCGTGATCGTCGGCGGCGCCTTCCTGCTCGCCACCCTCGTCCGCCGCGTCGCCTCGTCCTTCATCAAGGCCAACCCGGAGAGCATCATCGGCGTCGCCGTCTCCGCGATGTTCCTCGCCGGGCTGGGCTCGATGAAGGGCATGCAGGCCCACATCGTCGCCGATCCCGTCACCAGCCTGGGTTGCATCACCCTCGCCTACGCCCTGCTCTTCGCCTTCGAGATCGCCGGCACCACCCTGTTCTGGCGCTACGGCAAGCCGGCCGCCCTCACCGCCGGCCTGATCGCCGGGACCCGCACCATCACCCTCGCCTGGGTCGTGCTCGGCTCCCAGATCACCCCGATGGCCGATCTCTTCCTGGCCTCCGGCATGGTCGCCAAATACACCGCGCCGGGCCTCACCAAGTGGCTGTTGGCCAAGCTCCTCGACCGCCCCGTCGTCGCCCCGACGATGCTCCCCGCGGAGTAGGCTTCCCG
>CALMGA010000166.1 GCA_937863205.1 uncultured Beijerinckiaceae bacterium
GCCCCTGAACACGGTGCGGGCCGGCAATGCCAAGGGCAGCGCCGCCGACCCGGGCCGCAGAACCGCGCCCTGGACGCGATCAACCCCGACTCGGTGATGCCGCCGCCGACCGACCACGGCAGCGTGCCGCAGTTCTGGCAAAGTTTCTCCCTGTCGCACCGTCGCGTGCAGGAAGGCGGCTGGGCACGCCAAGTCAACGTCACGGACTTCCCGATCTCCAAGGACATCGCATCCGTCAACATGAAGCTCGACGCCGGCGGCATTCGCGAGCTGCACTGGCACGTGGCCAACGAATGGTCGCTGATGCTGCACGGCGCGGCGTGGCTCACCGCGCTCGACTATGACGGGCGACCCTACGTCAAGGACGTCAAGGCTGGCGACCTTTGGTACTTCCCCGAAGGACTGCCGCACTCGATCCAGGGTCTCGGGCAGGACGGCTGCGAGTTCCTGCTCGTTTTCGACCAGGGCAGCTTCAGCGAGGAGGACACGACGCTGCTCACGGATTGGCTGATCCACACGCCGCGCGAGGTGGTCGCCAAGAACTTCGGGGTCACGCGGGATAGGCTCGCGCCCCTGGACGCCATCCCGCCGGGTGGGCGCTACATCTTTCCCGCCCCGCTGCCGCTGCCGCTCGCGCAGGACCGCGCCGCGGTTGCCAAAAGCGCGGCCTCGCCGCTCGTCTTCGACTTCGCCATGATGGACATGCCGCCCACCAAGCAGAACGAGATGGGCACCATCCGCGTCGTGGACTCCGCCACCTTCGCGATCTCCAAGACCATCGCGATGTCCCACGTCACCGTGAAGCCCGGCGCGTTGCGCGAGCTGCACTGGCACACCAACGCCGCGGAATGGCAGTACTACATCGCCGGCCGCGGACGGATGACGGTGTTCGCCAACAAGTCGGACGCCCGCACCATGGACTTCGCCGCCGGCGACGTCGGCTACGTGCCGGTGACGCTGCCGCACTACATCGAGAACACGGGCGACACGGACCTCGTGTACCTGGAGATGTTCAAGGCGCCGACCTACACCGACGTGTCGTTGAACCAGTGGCTTGCCAATCTCCCGCCCGAACTGGTCCAGCAGCACCTCTCGCTCGATCCCGGGCTGGTGGCGTCGTTCCCGACGGCCAACAACGGGGTCGTGCCGAAGCGGGCCTGAGCGGGAGCAGGCTCGGCGGCCTGAGAACTGGCTGTACGCCGACGCGCCGCGTGACCCGGGGCTGTGCGGGACCGGCTCGTCGCCTCCGAGGTAGCCGACAGGAGCAGTCCGTTGCAGCGCATCGTGCCGCCGAGCAGGCACCTCAGGCCGCGCCTGCCCGTTTGGCGTCGCCAGCTGCCGGAACCACCAATCAGGTCGGCACCTGCGTACAATCAGCTTCGGCCTGCGATCAGCGAAGGACACACCGGATTGCGACGACCGTTCCCCGCGCCCATCGTGCCGAACGCGGTCAGACCGGAAGCGGCCAAGACGCACCAATTTGATGATGACCTTGGCATACAGCGGGCAAGGTACGATTGCTGCCGGAACAGTGCCGCCGAGCCGCCGTTTGCTCGCGCATCGGGTGGGCTGCCTCGGTTGGTCCACCGCACACCAGCACGCGAGCCCCGCCATGACGACCAGCCCGGTCCTGCAACCCTTCGTTCTCGGCGACCTCCGCCTCAAGAACCGCGTCGTCATGGCGCCGCTGACGCGCAGTCGCTCGTCCACGCAGGGCGTGCCGCCGTCCTTTGCCGCCGACTACTACGCCCAGCGCGCCAGCGCCGGCCTGATCGTGTCGGAGGCGACCAACATCTCGCCCCAGGCGGTCGGCTACGCCTTCACGCCCGGCATCTGGTCGGACGAGCAGGTCGAGCGCTGGCGGGACGTCACCGCGACCGTGCATGCCAACGACGGGCTGATCTTCCTTCAGCTCTGGCACACGGGCCGCATCTCGCACCCCGACGTGCAGCCGGGCGGCGCAGCGCCCGTGTCCGCGTCGGCTATCAGGCCGGACGGTTCGGCTTTCACGGAGGCCGGTATGAAGGAGCACGTTACGCCGCGCGCGCTGGAGACCGACGAGGTCCCCGGCATCGTGGAGGACTACCGCCGCGCGGCCGAGAATGCCAAGCGCGCCGGCTTCGACGGCGTGGAGGTGCACTCCGCGAACAACTACCTGCTGGAGCAGTTCATCCGCGACTCGACCAACAAGCGCACGGACCGCTATGGCGGTTCGGTCAAGAACCGCCTGCGCTTCCCGCTCGACGTGGTGCGCGCGGTAACAGAGGTTTGGGGCGGCGACCGCGTCGGCATCCGCATCTCGCCGGCGACGACGCAACCCGGCGGCACGCCGCTCGATGCCGACCCCAACGCGACCTACGGCGCATACGTCGACGCGCTAAGCGCCCTCGGCCTGCTCTACATCCACACCATTGAGGGTGTGACGCAGCAGACCCGCGACGCGCCCGGCGGCGTCGACTTCGGCGAGTTGCGCCGCCGGTTCAAGGGTGCCTACATCACCAACAACGGGCTGACGCTGGACCTTGCCGAGCGCGAGCTGGCCGAGGGATGCGCGGACCTGTTCAGCTTCGGACGGCCATACATCGCCAATCCCGATCTTGTGGGGCGGCTCGCCACCGGCGCGCCGCTGGCCGAGGCGCCGAAGCCGTACTGGTACGGCGGCGGCGCCAACGGCTACTCCGACTGGCCCGGCATAAACGGGCCCGTCACGGTGCGCGGCCGGACGGGGTGAATACACCACGCGGTGATCCTTCCCCATCGAAGTGACCGATCAAAGACGTTGATGATCAGAGCTTCCTGGCCATATTGAATGGAAATCTGAACAGCCGCTTATCGGTCCCCGCCGCGGTGAGCGGACCTTGGAAGGGCGGCGCCTTTCTCTGTTAATCGTCCCGCCCTCGCGCAGGCCGGATGTGGAGGCAAGCGTTAACCTCAGCCCACAGGAGAGACGGGCCGGGTCAGAGCGATCACAATTGCCGGGCGCCGCGCGCTGCCGGCGTGGCCGACGGCACCAGGGCCATAACGATTGCGATGCCGGCCGCCGCCAGTGCGAAGCCGGCTGCCGCGGTGCGTACCGGATGCAGCGCCGCCGTCGTGTGGAGCGCGGACTCTTCAGGGTAGGAGATCTTTCCCGCATCCGCGATGATGCGTTGGGCGAGTGCCGTGAGGGCGATGTCGATCTTCCGGGTCTCGGCCGAGGTCCGATCGAAGACGGCCATCGCGTCGCGGAGCCCGAGTGCCTTGGCATAGGCGCGCAACGTGCCATAGATCGAGATGTAGAAATGCGCCGCGACTTGGCCGCACCCGATGTTGGCGAGATCGCGCGTGGCGCGGCCGCCGGCTTTGGCGACCAGCGCCTTGTTGGCATCGGCAATGCCTTCCATTGCCTGGTCGGTCCGTTTCTCGATGCCGCGTCCGAGCGACCTAAGGATCGGCTCGAGCCGTTTGGCCTGGGTCAGGTTCAGCTTGCTGCCCGTTTTCAGCATTTGCTTGAGCTTGGGCAGGCTCGATGAACCGATGTTCTGCCGAGCCTGCTCGCCGCCCTGGTGGTGGGCGGCGTGGAGCAGCTGCAGGCCTTCAACGAACAGGTTAAGTAGGCGAGGGTCTTTGGTCATGGCTTGGCTCCGCGGGGCTTGCGCGAAGCAAGGCGCAGACGCGGGCAAGCGTTCCCCACTGCCAATGCCACTATGTCGCGTCCGGCCGCGCACTGGCGTCAGCCAGCGCGTTCGGGGTGTCGCCGGCGGCGAGCGTGCAATGCGTCGAGCGCCACCACCGGGGCGACCGCCGCGGTGGCCAGTATGGTACGCGCTCGCTCGGGATTGCTGGACCTCGTGCCCGCGGCCAGCAGCGCGCCGTCGAGCATGTCGCCCGCGACCCGCGTCCACAGCCACGCTTGCGGATCGTCCGCGGCCAGGATGAGGACGCCCGATGCAATCTCGCGAACCCCGAAAATCTGCAGCAGCCTCTCATACCCTTGCAGCCCGGCCGCCCGCGCGACAGCGCGGGGAGCCAGAAGCTCGGCCAAGCCAAGCCCGATGCCAAACCACGCCAAGCCGCGTGCCACGTCGGGAGACTTCATCAGGAGCATCCTTCAAAGCGAGACAAGCGGATCGAGACTGGGATGATGGTGCCTGCCGGCGAGAGGGGTCGACCCATCATCCCTCGCGAGCGTTGATCAAGGCCAAGCCAGCAAGCGCCACGCAGCTAAGTTGTTCCGAACAAGTCGGTTCCGGCTTGCCGCGCGCGCCGAACAACTATCATTTCATAACATACACTGCTCTTCATTCGAGTTTCTCATTGCTACCGGAACCGTTCCACCAGGCATGACTTTGCTCGTTTCCAGAATCCGCTTAGCCGTCGCCGCCGCGACGTTGAGGAGCTCTCCATGCGCGCACTCTGTTGGCACGGCAAGAACGACATCCGCTGCGACACCGTCCCCGACCCGACCATCGAGGACAGCCGCGATGTCATCATCAAGGTCACGAGCTGCGCCATCTGCGGCTCCGACCTCCACCTCATGGACGGGCAGATGCCGTCCATGAAGTCCGGCGACGTGCTCGGCCACGAGTTCATGGGCGAGGTGGTCGAGACCGGCAGCCCCAACCACAAGCTCAAGAAGGGCCAGCGCATCGTGGTGCCCTTCAACATCAACTGCGGCGAGTGCGCCCAGTGCAAACGCGGCAACTGGTCGGTATGCTTGCGCTCCAACCGCAACGGCGCCATGGCGGCGGAACTGTTCGGCTACCCCACCGCCGGCCTGTTCGGATACTCGCACATCACCGGCGGCTATGCCGGCGGTCAGGCCGAATACGTGCGCGTGCCTATGGCCGACGTCGCGCCCATGGTGGTGCCGGACGGCATGACCGACGAGCAGCTGCTGTTCCTGACCGACATCCTGCCCACCGCTTGGCAGGGCGTGGAGCACGCCGAGGTGGGGGAAGGCGACACGGTGGCGATCTGGGGCGCCGGCCCGGTCGGGCTGTTCGCCGTGCAGTGCGCCAAGATCAAGGGTGCGGAGCGCATCATCATGATCGACACCGTGCCGGAGCGTATCGCGCTGGCCCGGAAGTTCGGCGCGACGGCCGTCATCGATTTCGAGAAGGAGCAGGTCTACGACCGCATCAAGGAGATCACCGGCGGCGCCGGCGCCGACAGCGTGATCGACTGCGTCGGCATGGAGGCTTCCGCCGGCCACGGCATCGCCAACGTCCTGTCGACCATCCAGGAGAAGATCACCGCGACGGAGCGCCCCTACGTGCTCAACGAGGCGATCCGCGCCGTGCGCTCCTGCGGCATCGTTTCCGTGCCGGGCGTCTACGGCAACCTCATCCCCGTCAACATGGGCGCGGTGGTGCAGAAGGGGCTGACGCTGAAGAGCGGGCAGACCCACGTGAAGCGCTACCTCGAACCCCTCACCAAGCTGATCGGCGAGGGCAAGTTCGACACGACCTCGCTCGTCACGCACCGCAGCACCGACCTGACGCAGGGGCCGGACCTGTACAAGGCGTTTCGCGACAAGAAGGACGGCTGCGTCAAGGTCGTGTTCAACCTCGCCTAGCTCGCCATTGAGGCAAACCGGCGCGACTGCAGCGGAAGCTTGGGAGAGGGAAAACGAGATGATTGAAACCTCCAATGCGCGCGCGAGGCGGGTCCCGCTTCGCTATGCCCCCACCATCGAGGCGCCGCAGCCCGACGAGGCGGAGGCGATCGCCGGCATCATCGACGCCATGACCAGGCAGAGCGAGGTCGTCGCCGGGCGCGAGAACCACGCGGTGCGCGCGTCGCACGCCAAGAGCACGGCCGTCGCGGTGGGCGAGCTGACGGTCGCACCCGGCCTGCCGCCGGAGCTGGCGCAGGGCCTGTTCGCCGCGCCCGGCCGCTATGACGTCGCCGTGCGCTTCGCCCAGGGGCCGGGCGAAACCCTGCCGGACAGGGTGTCGACCCATCGCGGCATGTCCATCAAGGTGTTCGGCGTCACGGGCGAGACGCTGCCCGGCCACGGCGACGCGACGCAGGACTTCCTCTTGGCGACGGGGGCGACCTTCCCGTCCGGCACGGCGCAGCAGTTCCTCAAGGACGAGAAGCAGATCCTCGCGGCGACGAGGCTGCCCGAAAGCGTGCAGACCGGCGTGAAGTCCGCCGTGTCGGCGGTGGCGCGCGGCGCCAACGCGGCGCTGCAGGCGATGGGCGGCGGAAGCTCGAAAGCCGGCTTCTTCGGCCACCCCTTCAGCCATCCGCTAACCGACTCGTACCACAGCCAGGCGCCGATCCGCTTCGGCGAGCACGTCGCCAAGATCGCCGCCTTTCCCGTCGGCGCGGAGCAGCAGGCGCTCACCGGGCAGGAGGTCGACTTCAAATCGGACCCCGACGGCTTCCGCCACGCCGCGGTCGGCTACCTGCGCGACCACGACGCCGTGTTCGAACTGCGCGCGCAGCTTTGGACGGATGCTGCCAGCCAGCCGATCGAGGACACCTCCGTCGAGTGGAAGGAAGCGGAAACGCCCTACCTGACCGTGGCGACGATCCGCCTGCCGCGGCAGGACGCCGGCAGCGCCGAGCGCCGGCGCTACTTCGACGAGGTGATGAGCTTCCGGCCGGCGCATTCGCTCGCCGCGCACCGCCCGCTCGGCTCGGTGATGCGGGCGCGGCTCAAGGTGTACGAGGCGTTGTCCGACTTCCGCCACCAGCTCAACGCGGTAGCGACGGAGGAGCCGGCCGACCCCTCGCGCATCCCGGCCTGAGGTGGACTTGCCCTGCACGCTACCGTGATTGGGTCGATGACATCCCGAAGGGACAACCATGAGACGTCCCCTGATCGCGGCGCCCCTCCTCGGCGCGGCTGGCATCGCTCCGGCTCTTGCGGACGGCTCGCCACTGTTCGACGCGGCCTTTGTCAAGAAGGCGTTTGTCGGCGACCTGTTCGAACAGGAGGCCGAGCTTGCGCTCCAGCGGGCGATCAACCCGCGCCTCAAGGACTTCGCGCATGGCATGGTCAACCGCGCCGCCCTGGCGAAACGGGCAAACTGAAGCTGCCGGTGCTGGCGCTGGGCGGAACGTCGAGCTTCTTCGTGCCGATCGCGGGGGGCGATGCTGGGCGAGGTCTTTAGGCAGGTCGAGGTCGGCGCCATCCCGAGCTGCGGCCATTGGCTCGCCGAGGAGAACCCGGCCGCCCTGCTTTAAGCGTTATCCGCTTTTCTCCGCTGAGCGGGGCGGTCCCTCGGAGCTTGCCTTCCACGGGTCACGCCTGGGCGCACCGCATCGCTGCTTTCATCAACCGACTGGCTCATGGATGAAGCAGCTTTTGGTGCGCTGGCGGAACGCAGCCGAGTGCCCCAGGGCTTGTTGCGCGCGGTTGATGTTGCGGCGGGTGGTACGCGACGAGCTCGGCATCAGCAATATACCACGATGAGCACGTGAACGTCCGCTCTCTCACTTTTGCTGTCCGGAACCAGCCATTCCGTTTTCGGCCATCCATTGCCGTAGATCAGCTGGGCGTCTGTGCGCCCGAGTCTGTCGCTCACGCGTGCAAAGACGCTTTCTGAAGCTGACGTTCAGACATCGGCGCGGTCCAAGGTGCGGCGTGGACGCGTCCTAATCGATGCCGACATTGCGTACGGTACCGGGCACAACGATTCGTCGGCGCACCGTTGGGGATCGATTCATGTCCGAGCCTGTTGAATCGACCTCAACGTAAACTGTTCGGCAATCCGGCAAAAAGGATTTCACATGAGCAAGGAACAAAACCTCGAGACGACGAAGAAGCTCGGTGAAGCCATATCAAGCGGTGACCTGCAGGCATTGCACAACATCTTCTCGGCAAATGTCGTCGAGCATGATCCGGCCCCTGGTCAGGGCAAAGGACCTGATGGATACATCAAGTTGTTCACAATGATGCGCACCGCATTTCCCGACCTCAAGGTCACCGTCGAGCATATCGTTCAAGACGAGACTAATGTTGCCATGGCGTACAAGATCCACGGCACGCACAAGGGCGACTTCATGGGCATCG
>CALMGA010000167.1 GCA_937863205.1 uncultured Beijerinckiaceae bacterium
ACCGCGTCCCCCGCCGCCACGCCCGACGCCACGCCCGCCGCCCGCGCCACGCGCCGGGGCGGCGAAGCCGAACAGGGTGCGCAGGCGCTCATCGAACTCGGCGCGGTAGTGGCGGCGCAGCGTGTCGTCGCGGATCGCGTCGGCGGTGGCGGCGAGGTCGCGCTCCAGCGCCGCCCTCTGCTCGGGGGTGTGCAGAGACCGCCCTTCCAGCGCGCGCGACCACAGCAGCTCGACGAGCGGCAGCGCCGCCGCCAGTGCCTCGTCCATCGCCCGCGGGCCGGCCCCGCGCAGCATCTCGTCGGGATCCTGCCCGTCCGGCAGCAGGGCGAAACCGAGCGTGCGCGCCGGCCCGATCAGCGGCAGCGCCATCTCCGCCGCCCGCGCGGCTGCCTTGAGTCCGGCCTTGTCGCCATCGAAGCACAGCACCGGCTGCGGCGCCATCGCCCAGAGCAGGCCGGCCTGTTCCTCGGTCAAAGCGGTGCCGAGGCCGGCCACCGTTTCGGGAAAGCCGGCGGAGTGCATCGCCACCACGTCGATGTATCCCTCGACGGCAATGACGCGACCTTTGTCGTGGGCGGCCTTGCGGGCGCCGTGATGGTTGAACAACACGCGCCCCTTGGAGAAGAGGGGCGTTTCCGGCGAGTTCAGGTATTTCGCCGGCACGTCCTTCTCCAGGGCACGGCCGCCGAAGGCGATCACCTTGCCCGAGCGATCGGTGATGGGAAACATCACCCGCTGGCGGAAGCGGTCGTAGGGGACGGGGATGTCCTCGCCGTGGATCAACAGGCCGGCGTCGCACATCACCTCGACGCTCGCTCCCCGGGCGGCGAGCGCGTCACGCAGGGCGTGGCGCTCGGCCGGCGCGTAGCCGATGCGGAAGGTGCGCCGGCTGTCGCTGCCGATGGCGCGCCGGTCGAGATAAGCGCGGGCTTCGCCGCCGCGCGACCCCGCCAGCTCCTTCTCGAAGTGCGCCGCAGCCCACTCCAGAACCTCGTGGAGGCCGGCGCGGCGCTGCTCCTGGCGTTCCGAGTCGGCTGAGCGGGCCGGTAGCGGCAGGCCGGCATCCTGCGCCAGGCGCTCCACCGTTTCGGGGAAGGACAGGCCTTCCGTTTGCATCACGAAGTCGAAGATGTTGCCGTTCTTGCCCGACGAGAAGTCGAACCACGCCATCTTCTGATCGTTGACGAAGAAGGAAGGCGTGCGCTCCTGTCCGAACGGCGACAGGCCGACGAACTCGCGTCCCGACTTCCTCAGCTTGACGCGCCGCCGCACCACCTCCGACACCGGAAGCCTGGCGCGGATTTCGTCGAGAAAAGACGGCGGGAAGCGCATCGAACACCCTATATCGCACCCCAGATCCAGCGGACCGTTCCGCGGGCGACGGCATCCGCACTGTGCCGCATTTCCCCGCGCGGTGCGCGCTACAAGGTTCTGAACATGGGCACAGCGAGCCGTTTTTTCGACATGAAGCGACGCGGCGAGAAGATCGCGGTGCTGACCGCCTACGATGCGCCAACCGCGCGCGCCGAGGCGGCGGCCGGCCTCGACCTGATCCTCGTCGGCGACAGCGTGGGCACCAACGTGCTGGGCTACGCGAGCGAGCGCGAGGTGACGCTGGCCGATATCGTTCACCACACCCGGGCCGTGCGCCGCGGCGCCCCGGAGGCGGCCATCCTCGCCGATCTACCCTACGCGACCTACGACGACGGACCCCAGGCCGTGGCGAGCGCGCGCGAACTCGTCGCCGCCGGCGCCGACATGGTCAAGTTCGAGGGCGGGCGTCCCGAGATCGTCCGGGCGCTCAGGGCGGCCGGCATCGCGGTGAGCGGCCACCTCGGGCTGGAGCCGCAGCACCACGAGGAAAAGCGCCTCAAGGGCAAGACGGCGGACGCTGCCCTGCGCCTGGAAACCGACGCCAAGCTTCTGGACGAGGCCGGCATCGGCCTGCTTATCCTGGAACTGATCCCGGAGGAGATCGCTGCGCGCATCACCAGGCTCGTCGCCGCCCCGACGATCGGGATCGGGGCCGGGCGCGCCACCGACGGTCAGGTGTTGGTGATCAATGATGCCGTTGGTCTCAACACCACGGCATTCCGCCACAACAGGCGGTTCGCCGAGATGGGTCGAAGCCTGGCGGAGGCGGCCCTCGCCTTTCGCCAGGCGGTTGCGGACGGGACCTTTCCGGCGGATGCCAACGTGTTCAGGATGCCCAAGGCCGAACTCGCGATCCTGGAGGATGCGGGTTGATCAGCCCGACAGCTTCGCTTTCACGGCGGCGCTGGCCGCCGCGAAGTCCATCCGTCCGGCGAAGCGGGCCTTCAGCGCGCCGACGACCTTGCCCATGTCCTTGATCGAGGCTGCGCCGGTCTCGGCGACCGCCGCCTCGATCGCGGCGGCCGTTTCCGCCTCGCTCATCTGCTGCGGCAGGAAACTGCGGATCACCTCGACCTCCTCGCTCTCGCCGCGGGCGAGCTCGTCGCGTCCGGCCTTTTCGTAGATGTCGATCGACTCCTGCCGGCTTTTGATCATCTTCTGCAGCAGCGCCAGAATATCCCCGTCGCCGACGGTCTTGCCTTGACCGCGCGCCTCGATGTCGCGATCTTTCACGGCGGCATTGATCAGGCGGATAGTCGCAGTGCGGCGCTTGTCGCCGCTCTTCATCGCCGCCTTGAGCTCATTATTGAGCAGATCGCGCATTGACTTCCATCCCAGTCATCGGTTCCAGTCGCAGCCGCAAGAGCTGGGCGGTTGCCAAGGACAAATCAACACCGATCTTCCAGCCCTTGAAGCGACTATCGGTTTTTTAACCGTTGAAACGACTAACTGGAAGGCGCGCTCATCGATGTGTATCTGACAAACGCGATACCCGCTCCCGGCCTCCCACAACTGCACCGCTCAGCTTCGACGAGATCAAGATGCGTCGTCCCGTCAAACCCTTCGTCACCGAATACCGGGGAACTGGCCGCCGCACCAAGGATGGCCGCCCTGAGGAAAATCGTCCGAAGGGATCCGGCGGCGTCCACAGCGGCCGTGGAACCGACCCGCAGCGAGACAATCTCGTGCCGCGCGATCTGTTCCGGACGGTTTCGGAGACGAGCGCTCCCGACAGCTACGAGGCGGCGCTGCGGGCAGCCGACGCCTTGTTCTCGCCGCGTCCGGAGGCGGTTGTCCGATCCCCCGTCGATGCGGTGGATCATGCCGTCGCGTCGATGACGGGTGCCGGCCACGCGCCGGCAGGCGATCCCTGGTCGGATGGCCAGCACGTATCCGTGGCGCACGAGGGAGGTGAAACGACCGGCCGGGTGCTGCGCGCCCTCGACGAACCGGACGCCGAGCCGCCGGCATCGCTCGTCGGCGATCCGGCGCCGAAGCGACGCGGGCGCAAACCCGGTTCCGTGAACAAGCCGAAGCTGCCCCCGCCTGCGCAACAT
>CALMGA010000168.1 GCA_937863205.1 uncultured Beijerinckiaceae bacterium
GGAAACCATGGAGGACCTGGGCGTGGATCTCGGCATGGTGCCGCTCGACGTGCTTGCGTCATAGCTCGTATTCGACCTGACGTTCGTAGATTGCCCGAATATCCAGCAGGGGCAGCTTGGCTGTGCGGCGAAGAGCGTTGCGGCATAGAACCGAGAAGAAGATGGCGGCCCGATCAGGCATCTCGCGTGCGCCCACTTTTGTGCGGAGCGCGAACGCCATCAGACAGCACCGGCAGGGTGTTCTCCTCTGCAGGGTGTTCTCCTCGGCAGCGTGTGCCAACACGCTCGGCACGAAAGTGGGTACAACACCCCGGTACGCACGGGGCAGCGACACCCATCCGAAGGCGACGGTCCCGACGAAAGCATTGCAACGAAACAGGAACTTTTGGCGTCCCGGAAGGGATTCGAACCCCTGACCTACGGTTTAGGAAACCGTTTTCTACTGTTGTTATTGTTGACTCTTCTAACTGTGTGTCGCGTCCTTGTCGCGTCAAGCCAGCAGGGCGCGCTCCGCGGCGGCTAGTTCGTCGGCGTCGTCGCCCCGCGGGAAGAGGTGGCCATAGCGATCCATTGTGAGCACGATGGTCGAATGCCCGAGCCGCTCTTGCACCATCTTCGGCGGCAGCCCGAGGCCGCCATCTGCCGGCCGGTTGATGCACCATGACGCGAAGAAATGGCGAAGGGCATGGAGGCCGGGATACCGCGCTTGCTGCCGCCCGTCCGTGTCGAGGATCGGCTTGCCCTTCGCGTTAAGTGCGACCACGCCGGCGCGGACCTGCGTCGGTTGCCAGCCCCGTTGCACGATGTTGGCGTGCCCCTCCGCCCGGCCGGTGCTTGTCGGGAAGACCAACCCGGCCTCGCCCTTCGGACCGGCGAGCTTCCATTCGCGTAGCGCGGCGAGCGCCGCCGGCGGGAGAGGCACCGTCCGCTCGCTCGTCTCGCTCTTGGGACTCCCCATCACGCCCTTGTTATCGGCGCGCTGGCGGACATGAAGTTCTTTGCGGGTGAGGTCGACGTCGACCCATCGGAGGCCGCGAAGCTCTGACGCCCGCAGGCCGGTGAACACCGCTACCAACAAGAACGGCCGCCATCGTCCTCCAGAAGCCGCCAGGACGGCTTTGACCTCGGCGGGCGTGGGGATGTCGGTGCCGACCTTCAACCGGCCTTGGTGGCGCTTTACAAGCCGCCGTTCGCCGCCGCGGCGCCGGGTGCCTCGCATCTCCGCCACGACGTTCCGGCCGATCAAGCCGCGCTCCTGCGCATCGGCGAGCGCCGTCCCGAAAGTGCGGAGGACGCGACGAACCATGTCTGCCGAACGGGCGCGCTGTTCGCCACCCGGCGCCGCTTTGCCGGCCCGCATATCATCTTCGAAGCCTCGGACCACAGCGGGTGTCAGGGCTGTCAGCTTCTGCCGGCCGAGGTAGGGCCTGACGTGAAGGTCAAGGTGCTGCCGGTAGGCTTCGATCGACGTCCGCTCCAGTCCTTTCGCGCGGCAGCCGTCGAGAAACAGGGCGCACGCGCGATCAACCGTGACCGACTCGCTCGGTGCAGTGTGGGTGCCATGCCCGACAGCGACCTTGATTCGCGCTTGTGCAGCGTCGGCAGCCTTCTTCGTGTCGAAGGTCTCCAGGTGCCGCTTGCCTGCGGCATCTACATAGTCGACCACCCAAGCAGTCTTTTCCTTTCCGCCAGACGTCCATCTCCGCTTGCGAACCGACATGCGTGCTTCCGAAGACGATCATGTCGCATAGAAACCGTCAGTCAAGAACAAGCTGGAAATTGCTCGCTCGTATTCAGCACTACGAAGTGAGTAAGACGCGCTTCTCCCTACCGCCGGCCGAGGCGGGCAGCCTTGGCACGAGCAAATCCGTCATCATCGTGCGCGAGCGCGGCGGCAACGCTTCGCCGTTGCCGCTTCTTTGTTCCTCATAGATAATGCCCACTGAAGGAGGCGACGATGCTGGGTAGGGCGGCGATCGGGCTAGTGACGTTGGCCATAATAGTAGCGGCGAGCGCAACACAGGCTGGCGAACGCGTTCACATGAAGTACGGGGGTGCTGCCTGCAGAGATCCAAGCACGCTCAAGCGTATGAGAGATGCCTCTTACAGCAATAATGCAGAGAAGGTAAGTAGCATTTTTGCTGACGGCAATTGTTACATGCTAGGCGCCGGGACAATCGTTGAGCGTCTGTCGATATCTGACGGTGTAGCCACAATCAAGACTGATGACAGCATTGCCTATGTCTTCGATAAGATCCTACTGCCGTTTTAGAAATCTTGCACGCCGAAGGGCACGGCCATTATTCTTGCAAGCGTGACCGCGCCTCTCTCCGCTCCCTCTCCTTCACCACCAGTCCCCGCACGCTTGTCAGATACAGCAGGTTCGACCGAACGTGCAGCTTCATGCCCTTGAGCGCGGTCGGATCAGCGCGAGCGTCGCAGAGCTAAAGCGGTTCTGATCATTTCAACTCCGATGGGCAGGACAACAGGGCACAGCACCGGGTCGCCTACTGCCAAGGCAAAGCCTGCCGAAAGGAGAAGGACACCGGCCTGTGACGAAATCTGCTCGGGAGGGTGCGGTAGACGATAATCGGCCTCAGACGCTCGCCCCACTGGCTTTGGCCGACAGGGGCTTTTAGCGTTCACAAACAGCGCGAACTCACTCGTTCGAGTTATCCACAGGCCGCCCCGCGTCGCCGATCGACTCCGCCGCAGCGTTCCCTTTATGTTCTTGCCGACTGGAGGACATGCCGTGGCGATCAACTACCTCATCCTGCCCTTCGTCGTCGCCAAGCGCGGCGGCAAGCTGGTGCCGGGCACCCCGCAGAAGGCCAAGGACGCCGTCAGGGCGCTTGCCGCCGCCGAGCGCATGACCGGCCAGTACGCCGGTCTCGTCGTGCTGGAGGAGCAGTCCGACCCCGAGCAGGACATCTACGCCGAACCCAGGCTGCTGCGCGCCATCGGGCAGGTGCCGTCCGAAATGATCGAAGCCCTCGCCGCCGCCTAGCGGCTTCACCTCCAACGCCTCGGAAGAACAAGGAAGAGCCCGTGCAGATCGCGCGCCTCGTCTACAGCACACCCATGCCCGTGCCCATGCTGGCGCGCCCCGTTCGCGCCGGCTTCCCGAGCCCGGCCGACGACTTCATCGAAGGCCCGATCGACATCCAGGCGATGCTCATCACCAATCGCGCCGCCACCTTCCTGGTGAAGGTCGCCGGCGACAGCATGGTCCAGAAGGGCCTGCATGACGGCGATATCGCGATCGTCGACCGCTCGCTCACGCCCCAGCACGGCGACGTCGTGGTGGTCGACATCGACGACGAGCGTTCGTTCAAGGTGTGGTCGCTCCGCGACGGCAGCGTCGCCCTCGCCTTCGCCAACCTGCGCTACCCCGCCTTCGAGCTGGACCCAGCGGCGCACGTCGAGGTGTGGGGCGTGGTGTCCGGCTCCTGCAACCCGCGGCGCCGGGCGACCAGGGTTTGAGCGCGCCGGCGCGGCCGCCCTCCCTTGCCTTGGTGGATGGCAACGCATTTTATTGCAGCTGTGAGCGGGTGTTCGACCCCAGGCTGCGCACCGTGCCCGTCATCGTGCTCAGCAACAACGATGGATGCGCCATCGCCCGCACTGCGGAGGCCAAGGCGCTCGGCATCCGCATGGGTGACCCCTGGTTCAAGATTCGCGACCTCTGCCGGCGCGAGGGTGTCCGGGTATTCTCCTCGAACTATGCCCTCTACGGCGACATGAGCGCGAGGGCCAATTCGATCTACGACCGCTTCGCCCACGCCGTCGAGGTCTACAGCATCGACGAAAGCTTTCTTGACGTCGCCGACGTGGACCCGGCGCATCGCGTCGAACTCGGCCGCGACCTCCGCGCCACGGTGCTGGCCTGGACGGGGCTGCCGACCTGCGTCGGGATCGGGCCGACGAAGACGCTGGCCAAGCTCGCTAACCATCTTGCCAAACGGCATGTCGAGATGGGCGGCGTCTGCGATCTGACCGACCCAACCTACCGGGAACCGTGGCTGGCCCGCACCTCGCTCGACGAGATCTGGGGCATCGGCCCGGCAAGCCAAGCCAAACTGCGCGCGATGGGCTGCGAAACCGTCGCCGATGTTCGCGACCTCGACCCCAAGCTCGCCCGCAAGGGCCTGACGGTCGTCGGCGAGCGCATCATCCACGAACTGCGGGGGCTCCCATGCCTCCAACTCGAAAGCGTGCCGGCGACGCGCAAGGGCTGCGCGGTCACCCGCTGCTTTTCGGGCCGGGTCGCCGACCGCGCCACGGTGGAGCAGGCCGTGGCGGCGCACGCCAGCCGGCTCGGCGAGAAGCTGCGGCGGGAACGCCTCGGCACGGACCATGTCGGGGTCTTCTTCCACACCTCCGAGCACGACGCCGGCGCCCCGCAGCGCTCGGCGGCGATCACGATGACACTGCCGGAGGCGACGAGCGACACATTGGTCCTGGTCGCGGCGGCGACGGCCGGTGTCCGGCAGGTCTGGCGGGCGGGCTACCGCTACAGCAAGGCCGGCGTCGTCACGGTCGACCTGGTGCGGCTGGAGGCGAGCCAGCGCGCGCTGCCGGGCGTCGGGCAAGCTGACCGCGCTAAAGCAGCCGCGCTGATGATGGCGCTGGACCATTGCAACGCGCGGTTCGGCCGAGGCACGGTTGTAGTGGCCGCCGCCGGGCAGCCGGCCAGCCGGCGGGGCTGGGCGACGAAGTTCGAGATGCGCTCGCCGCGGTACACGACGCGATTGGCCGAGGTGCCGGTGGTGTCGGCCGGGATGCCGGCTGCGAGGGAGGCTCGCCATGCCGACCTATGATCTGCTGATCGACCATCCCGGCGCGCAGCCCGTGATCGTGTTCGGGTTCAGCGACACCTCGGCGGAGGAGTTCGTTCGCGAGGTGCTGCGGGCCGACTATGCCGGCGAGATAGATCGGGTCGTGCTGGGCGCGCGTGTCGCAATGATGGCTTGGGCCGGCGGACGGATCGTAGTGTAGACGACGCTGGGCGAGGTGCTGAACGGGCTCGATGGCCCCGTTAGGGCCGCCGCTGCTGCCGGTGAAGTTCTGAGTATGACCACTCAGCGCACCCGCAGTGCGGTGGCTGGCGAGACGCACCCGTAAGCAACGGCGCTGTCCCTTCCGCTGGCATAGCCATGCAGGCGGGAGCGTGGCTGCATACTGGTAGCCGTTGACCTTGAGTCGTCAAATTTCCGCGAGAAGCTCAATCTTGAGTTGCGCTTGGTCGCATACCTACCAAGCTACGATTGCGCTCGCATCGGTTCGATACCGCTTTCTCGACCTCGATGGGAAACGTACATGTAGGAGTGGTGTAGATGAACGATGCGATCGAGGATCGGCTTCCGGTGCGCGTTCAGCCTGATGTGCAGGAGACATACCGCCTGCTTTTCGCTTTCGTGCAGATCCGTGACAGGGCGGCGCGCGACCGCCTCATCGAGGCCGCCGAAGCGCTCATGGGCGAGCAGAAACCTTCGGCCTCGGTGACAATCGACGATGACCTCAAGACCGGGAACGGCGGGTAAGAACGACCGTAGTTGCGGAGCGGCCGCATCACGTCAGAAGTTCATATCAAGTTCACCCAACCTCAATGCCTGCACGACGGCGTAAGTCCGCCGCGTCGCGTTGAGCTTGATCTGCGCCCGCGCCAAGATTGTTTTGACGGTCGCCGTTCCGATCGTGAGGATGTCGGCGATCTCGTCATTGGTCTTGCCGACAGCAACCCATCGCATCACTTCGCGCTCGCGCGGCGTCAGAGCGACGTGCTGAGCGACTTGTCTCGCCCCCTGCATGTCGGCTCGCGCGAGCGCTTGGTTGGCGTAGAGACCGACGAGTTCGAGTGCGGAGCGAGCACGAGGCGATAGGTTTGGCTCCCTGCCGCACGCCCCAAAGGCACCGATGCAGGTACCTTGCGAGAAAACCGGGATCGTGAGGCCATCGGTGGCCCCGAACTCACGCCCTTCCTCGATGAGGTTCCGTTCCGCCTTTGAGGTAAGCCTGCTCCTGACATCGCTCCATGTCAGCGTGTCGAGCGACTGCCGTAGCGCGGCAATGACGGGATCTCGCCAGAACAAGTCGTTTCGGAAGTAGTGCTCAACATAGTCTGCTGGCCTCGTGTTGATGTTGATCGCTTCCGCCAAGCCTCCACCTTCGCTCGGTGCCGACCAACTCGTCAGATACGTCAGCCCGTACCAGTCGAGTTCGGCCAAGGTGAGCCTGACGACCTCCGCGCGGCTGCTCGCTTTGGCTGCCGCGGCGACGAACTCCAGCGTGCGCCGTCCATAGTCGTCCGAGATGCTGTCCGCCATGGTCCACCGTTCCACCTTCCAACACGGCGTTAACCGAGCTTACCCAGAGTCAATCAACCACTTGGTGGACAGACATCGTTCGTCGGGGATCATAGGTCTCGGCCCACAAGAAGGGGCCGCATCAAGTGATCCTAGTTCTCCACGGCAAAGAAAAAGAAGCCCGTCGTGACCTGATGGATGCGATTTTTCGCCTCCGCTACGAACACTTCGTCGTACGGCGGAAGTGGTCTCTACCATCTCGCGATGGTTGCGACATCGATCAGTACGACACAATCGATGCCGCCTACCTGATCGCTCTCGATGAAATAGGCGGCCACATTCAGGGCTATGCCCGCCTGAACCCGACGCCGCAGTCTTCCCTGCTCGCTGATCTTTTCCCGCACCTGATCGAGACCGGCGAAGCACCTCGTGGGCCGACGCTGTACGAGGGCACGCGCTTCGCGTTGTGCTCGGACCTGCGGCGGCAGGACATCGCCAAGCATGTCAGGTCGGAGATCTGCGTCGCGGCGGCTGAATGGGTGCTCGCGCAGGGCGGGCGCCAGATCCAGACGGTGGTCGACTTCAGCGCATTCCAGACCTTCGTCGCGATGACGATGCACACCCGCCCGCTCGGTCTTCCTCACGACTACGGCGGTGGCCCCCGCGTCCAGGGCGGAGGGCGCTGCATAGCGTTCCGATGGGACCTGACGCCGGCCCTGCTCGACGATCTGCGGGCCCACGCCGGCCGTGACCGATCCACCGCATCACTCGCAACCGTCCATTGACCTTTCAGGGAGGCAGACATGCATAAGCTCACCCGCTCCATCACGCCCGACGAGATCGCGTCCTTTCATCTCAACGGCGTCGTCCTGCTGCGCGGCGTTCTGGACCTGCGAACGGTGAACGAGTTGCGCCGTCATATCGACGATGCCACGGACTCGCTGCATGAGAGCCCAGCCGGTTACGACCTGAACGCGGTCAGGCAGGCTTACGAGGCGAGGGATCGCGACTTCCTCGACAAGGAAAGCGACCGACAGCATGACGTCGCCGGGATCTGCGATTACATCAGGGCCAGCGGCGAGCCGCTTCTCCTGGAGCAGGCAGCCGAGCGCAACGGCCGCTTCATGATCGACACGGCAATTGGGGAGCGGATCTCCGGGTTCAAGACGTTCAGCCTTCGAGGTGCCTTGCCGGAGATCGCGGGGGTGTTGCTCGCGTCTGCCAAGGTGAACTTCCTCGGCGATCAGATCTTCGTCAAGGAACCGGGCTCGCGCGAGAAGACCGCCTATCACCAGGACGCGTCCTACTTCGAAGTCGAAGGCGACCAGTGCTGCGTGATGTGGGTTCCCGTCGATCCGGTCACGGCCAAGAACGGGGCCATGACCTACGTGCGGGGATCGCACAAGGGTGATCTCTATGCCGCCAACGTGTTCATCAGCCGTACGCGGATGCCCGGCGCTGAAGGTGACCTTCTGCCGGACATCGAGGCGCACTCTGAACACTACGACGTCGTCAGCTTCGACGTGGAGCCGGGCGACATCCTCGTGCACAACTACAAGACGATCCACGGCGCCGGCGGCAACACCAGTCGCTATCAGCCTCGCCGCGCGGCAAGCCTGCGCTACTGCGGCGACGATATCCGGTTCCGCACGCGTCCCGGCGCGCCTCAGCAGTTTCACCACAAGACCCGCCTCGCGGATGGTGAACCGCTGGCCGGCCCTGATTTCCCGGTGGTCTGGGAACGTCCTGGAGCGAAGCAGGCAGCCTGAACTTGGCGCACTTTCGCTTCGGCACTCCAACGCCAAAGAATATGTGCACATGCCCATGCAACGTCACGACGAATTGCCAGTAGCGAGCGCGGACGAGGTAAGGGAGTACTTGTTCGACATGCTCGAACAGCTCGCGCGCCTCGCCAAGAACTTCGGTGAGCACAACATCGCGGCCGTGCTCAGAGCTGTCGTCGAAGACAGGACCGCTGTGCCCCGCAGCGATCGAAGGAACTAGCCGCCTCACGACGGAATCGGGCGGCACCGGCAATACCAGCAGATGCTCAAGCTACAGCGCCGGCGCGTGACACCGCCGGCGAACGATCGGCCTTTGCCAAACGCGAGAGGTGGTCAGCCATGAACATGCACGTACCGGTCAGCAGCGACGAAGCGTTCTGGAGCGCGCTGAGGCGGACTGTCTTCCCGCTGCGTCCGTCGCAGTACGACATGACCTCGACCTGCAATCTGACCTGTGAAGGCTGCCTCTACTTCTCGGGCGACGATTACAGCGGACGCATCGATGTCAGGGACCGGTCTCAAATCGACGCCTTCTTCGCCTCCGAGGCGGCGCGGGGCATCCGGTTCGGCTATTTCGGCGGTGCCGAGCCGTCGCTCGTCATGCCGAAGCTCATCACCGCAGCCGCTCACATCCCTTACGGGACCGTGTTCACCAACGGCATCAAGCGCATCAGTGCCGAGATCCCCTACCGCGTCCACGTTTCGCTCTGGGGCCTGCCCGCCCGCAGCCGTGAACTGCGCGGTGCGGACATCCTGTGCAAGCAGATCGCGAACTACAAGGGTGACCGGCGTGCGGTCTTCGTCGTCACGGTCACGTCCAAGAACATCGATGAGATCGAGCCGCTTGCCGAGATCTGCGCCGGAGAGGGCATTGCCCTGAGCTTCAACCATTACAGCCCGACCACCAAGTACATCGACTTCATCGAGCAGAAGGCAGCGGGCGACGAGTACCACCATTCCCACGCCGCCGCCGATGACCTGCGCTTGTCCGCAGACGACCTGGCGCGCTCGCGCGATACGATCACGGCGCTCATGAAGAAGCATGGCCGGATGATCATCTATGACGACCATGTCAATCGGCGCGTCCACGATCCAGTCGGCATGCACCCGATTCTGGACGCCTCGGGAGTTGCGCAGGACTGCGCCGTTCGGTTGACCAACTCGCTGCGGCACTTCAATACTGATCTGTCGTCGAGCACGGCCAAGTGCTGCTCCCCCAATATGGATTGCGCGGGTTGCAGGCTTTACGCGCACAGCTTCGCGACCCTCCTCTCGCGCGGTACGCGGCAGATGCGTGATCCCGAACAAAGGGCGCGAACGATCAAGCTCTGGCGGCTCTGGTGCGCGCTGTTTCTGAACCATGAGGCACTACAGGACTGGCACCCGGAAGGTGCGGCCAGGGGCGAATGATGTCCGCGCACAGGTGCTACGGGGCGATGTAGCGGCGAACCGCTCCGATCCAGTCATCCGCAATGTCCCGCTGCTCCTGCCGCAGCACCTGAGCGGCCTCGCTCGGCAGCAGCGTCCGGTAGGCGACGCAGGCGCGGCGCTGCATCTCGACCTCCAGCACGTCCTTGAGGTGGTAGTCCGGCGCTGGCTGTGGCCACAGGTTCGCGGCCGCGTTGGTGCCGCCGATCGCCAGCGGAACGAGGTGGTCCAGCTCGTAGTCATCGGTCGTGACCGCCGGCATGTTGTAATCGTGCAGCACCTTGGCGCGTGTCGCGGCCGTGACCCGGCGCCGGCTCCTGGTGGTGCCGTTGCAGATGTCGGACAGGGTGATCTTTGGATCGATGGCGCCGGGCGTCACGAACGGGTTGGGCAGGATCGCACCTGCCGGCACCGACGTCACGGCACGGCCCGCCACTCCTTCAGCCTCGCCCACAGCCGCTCCACCCTGTTGCGGTTGCTGTAAATCCACGCCGGGCAGGCAACCGGCGCCTCATCCCGCCGCGGCGGGATAACGGGCCTGCTGCCCATGTCCCAGATGTGCTCGCGGAACTGGTGGCCGGTGTAGCCGCGGTCCGCCACCACCCAGCGCGGCACGCCGGGCAAGGCGGCCAGCAGCGGCACGGCATGGGGCAGTTCGTGCGCCTGACCCGGCGCCAAGCGGAACGCCACGGCACGGCCGGCACCGTCCGCGATCACGCAGGCCTTGGTTCCATAGCCGCCACGTGAGCGGCCAAGCGCTTCGCGGCGGTCTCGCTCCTTTGGAGATCCCCCTTTCGCCTGGCACCCGCAGCCTTCTGGTGGGCGCGGAAGTTGGTGCCGTCGAGGAACACCATCCCGAGTTGTACGCCGCGCTCCTGCACCAGGGCGAGCAGCCGCTCCCAGGCGCCATGGCGTGCCCACCTGATAAACACCTGCGCCGCACGCCACCACGGCCCGAGCTCGGCCGGGATGGCCCGCCACTTGGCCCCGTCCGTTCCCATGCCGCCACAAGATGGCCGACACGGTGCGGCGCAGGTCCTGCGGCGCCGTTTTGCCCTTCGGACGGCATGCCTCCACCAGCGGCGCCAACTCCGCCCATTGCGCGTCCGACAGCATCACGCCTCCCTTCCAAAGGCAGGCACAACGCCAGCACGCCACATCCGTTCAAGCGACAACACTCGCTAATCAACGCATTGCGGTTTTTAGTCAACGCCCTTTATGTGATAGCAACACCCTAACCCGCCATTGGAGGCTGTCTTGCAACCAAAACCCAAGAAGCCTGCCACTCTCGAAGAATGGGCGATCCTCGGATTCGAAATTCAGCTCTCTTTGATGGCGCGCCGATCGATGAGGAGGACCTGTTCGCCGGTCGATCTACCGAGGTGAAACGACTTCTCGATGCTGTTTTTTCGCGCTCAAAACATGTCGTGCTGTTCGGTGAACGAGGAGTAGGGAAAACCTCTCTGACAAATGTATTTTGGAAGCGCTTCAACTCGAATTTGCGCAGTTTTATCGTTGCTCGTGTGCAAGCCGGTCCTCACGATAACTTTTCTTCTCTTTGGGTAAGAGCTTTGGAAGAACTTAAAGCTTCTGGAATTGCACAAGGCAAATCGGAGTACGTGAACTTCAACACCGATTTTGAGGGCGTAACGCCTACTATAGTTCGTCGAGAACTGCAAAGGATTGGTCCAAATGCGCTACCGATCGTAATCGTAGATGAGTACAATGAGGTAATCAACGAAGATGCAAAGGTTTTGACCGCAAACTTAATTAAAGAATTTTATGATTTCAGCGTCACGACGACAATTATTGTCGTTGGCGTAGCGGATAATATAATTGATCTTCTCGGCGATCATCCCTCGGCAGCTCGCGCGTTGATCCAAATCCCCCTGTGTAGGATGTCTAATGCCGAACTCAAGGAGATAATTCAGAAAAGAGCCAATAGGACGGTAATGTCATTCTCCGGCGACGCCGTATGGACAATCATTACGCTCTCACGAGGACTTCCATACTTTACTCAGAATTTATCAAAACATGCGGCTTTGCACGCTATTGATGACCGACGCATCAATGTTACCAATGATGATGTTGAGTCTTCAATGAGTAGGTTTATTCAAGACTCTGAAGCTATATTCAAGAATGCTTATCGCGACGCGACACGCAGCAACCAAGAAAACTTCTTTCAGCAGTCCTTGCTTGCTTGCGCACTAGCAAAGACTGATGCCGAAGGTTTCTTCACTGCCAATGATCTGGTGGAGCCGTATAGTGCTATCATGAAAGAGAAGAAACGTATAGCTCATTTTGAGAAACATCTAAAGCGGTTTTCGACAGCTGACGGCGGCAATATACTCATCAAACGGGGAGGAGATAAACAGCAAACATTCAGGTTTTCCGATCCAATGATGCAGCCTTACGTTATCATACGCGGTATTGAATCGAAGATGGTAGATGATGCTGCAAAAGCTACTCTTCTTCAGCGCGAACAGGGATCTTTTGCCATCTAGATTTAGCTGTTTTTTTTCGATATCGGCACGTCGACCAGGATCTAGCGCCTTAGCTCGCGCCGCGCCACCCTTCTTCCCCATCGCGACAGCGGCCGGATCTTTACCATCTTCCACCGGCGCGCCTTCCTCAACCTCGCTCGTGGCGATATGCATCACACGGACGGCGGTGCCGATCACGTCGGCGGGGCGCTTCTGGCCTTTGGGTCCGGTGGGCATCAAAAAAGCTTTTCCAAAGCGTCGTCCACGATAGTGTCCCCGCTGCTCGTTCGCACACGAAGATGCGTGGCGTCCGAAGTCAGATGACCTCCCGCCCATTCAATACCTGCCTGTTTAGCTTCTAGGTCGGTCTTGGCTCGGTAGGCGTATCTGTCCACCATCTCCAGCTTGCCGTCTTTTAAGAGATACAGGTCGGCGTGAGCAACAGGTGCGTTGGGGTCGGTTTCTGCGCCTTCGGTCATAGCCCCTCCTTGCTTTCCCCTAAGCATGGCACGGACGGAGGCGGGGCGCGAGAACAGCGTCAAGAGCACTAGATTTCAAACTGAGACACTACCACCCCCCGCTTCCGATTATTGTTTTAGCCAGAGCGTCGAACGGGACAGCCCTTGAAGCTTGCCGGCAGGAATTGCGGGATGTAGCATAGACCGGCCAAAGGTGCTTTCTTTTTTACCTATTATTTATGTTCTCGTATCTTATGATTTCCTGTCCGAGCGACTCTTTATCAAGTGTTATGCGATATTTACCTTCAATTGAATTTGACCACTTGATATCGTACGTGCAAACCACTTTCCCTGAAGCAACGTCATAAGACTCTGCCTTGCCATTTGTCGCATCTAAGACCTCCAAGTTCTCACCTTTCACGGCGGGTACATCGTTGATCCCGGACATGAGTGCGATAGTATTTTCCTTCTTCTCACAGAACTGCTGCCCCGCAGTTTCCAGATCAGCCTTTCTATTATTATCGGCGGCGTCTTGACCGTAGGCGGCGTCATAGCACTTTAGGCGCAGATCGTCTTCTTTGAACGATTTGCAATCCTCGGCGAAGACAGGCAGCACTTGATGAAAAGCCGCTGCGAGCAGAAGAATGCACGTTATGCGCTTCATCTTAGAACTCTCCCACCTAAGCGAGAAGGTTCTACGCTCACCCCAGCATGATCGGTCAAGTCCCCGGCGGCGGATTCTACATCGGTGTCAAACGATCGCCGCGTCCACCGCCCATGGCAAGGGGAGATGCGTAGCGCGAGGTCAACGTCAAGGATGGCTGATCTCAAGCTCAGACAATACCGTGCCTTCCTGCATCTCGACGCTTTACTGCTCACCCACTCGCCTCGGTTGCGCACTAGAAGCGGCTCGTTATCATGAGTTTCAGGCTAGGGGTTCGATCATGGATGAAGGAAGCAGCTTGCTATTCACGCTCGGCTTAGCAGCGGTACTCGCCTTTATCCCGGCGTTCATCGCCAGAGCTAAAGGTCACTCCTTCATCGGATTTTGGTTTTTCGGGTTTGCGCTGCTCATCATCGCGCTCCCTGTTTCTCTCTTCCTCAAGCGTGACCAAGTCGTGCTCGATGCCCGACGAGCGGATAAGGAGGGTTTAAAGAAATGTCCACAGTGCGCCGAGCTGATCCGTGCTGAAGCAAGAGTTTGCCGTTTCTGCCAAGCCGTGCAATCCCTATAGATGGAAGCCGTACCGGTACAGACGGAGGCGGCGACCCGCACATGCCCACGATGCGCTCAGGAGGTCCAAGCGAGCGCAAAAGACTGTATTTCATGCGGACGTGCACTGGCTCCTATCTGATGTTCAAGCTTCGGAGCGAACCCGTACCATCGATCTTCGACGGATCAACACCGATCTTCAACCACAAACGTTCCGCTAGAAAGCGACCATGAAACTCATAGGTACCGCGCTTGGACTAGTCTTTATCCCGACTGTTGCCTTGAGCTGCGAGGCAACCAAGGCCGCTTACGACAAGCTCGAATCCAAGATGCCGCAGAAGCAAGGAGAAAGCATTATCGGTTGCGAAGGAACATCCATCTCAGAGAATGAAGTGGGTGGCTTCCGTACCGTTGTCTTCGTGTGGCGCGGCGCTGATCCCAACGGCAAGCTTGTCGTGACATTCCAGAACGACAAGCTTATCGGCAAAAGCCAATCATTAGAATAAGCTAAGTTCCTGGCGGCGGCGGCGATCCCGTGCTGGCGCTTACAGCCTTCGGCGCATCAACACCGATC
>CALMGA010000169.1:0-3505 GCA_937863205.1 uncultured Beijerinckiaceae bacterium
ACAGTCGGCTGCAGGGGCTCGACGTCGACTTGGCCGACCGCAAGGCGCTCGGCCTCACCGCGCCATCGCCGACTCCGGAGGGCGTCGTCGCCGGGGTGTGCTGGCTGATGAGCCTCGGCGGGCCGGTGATGATCGCCGTCGACCAGATCGACGCCATCGTCATCGCCGGCAACATCGTCGCCGACAAGGGCGCCGGCAAGGCGGCGGACTTGGACGACGAGACGGAGGCGCGCGCCCGCAGCATCATCCAGGTGCTCGCCGGTGGGCTGATGGACCTCTACGACCAGACCCGCCGGGCGATGGTCGTGGTGACCTGCCTCGGCGAGACCTGGGGCGTGCTGCGGCAGAACGCGCTGCAATCGGCGCTGCACCGTTTCGTACCGACGCCGCTGTTCCTTAGCCCGGCGACGTCCGACACCATCGCTAACCTCGTCGCGCGCCGCCTCGCCCCGGCCTTCGCCTGCCACCAAGCGCATCCATCGAGCCCAATCTGGCCCTTCCTGCCGACGGCGATCACTGAACTTGACGGCTTCTCGCCCCGCACGGTCCTGATGCGCTGCGAGGACTATCGCCTACGCGTCCTCGGCGCTGACCGCGTGCCGGAGTGCGCGTCTTTCGAAGATGGAAAAGTCGTCATCACGAAGACGCCCGACATAGCCGCCGACTTCGCGGCGCGCCGCGCGGCGGCAAAGATCGGCGACCTCGTCGCCAACCTCGACGACGGCGGCCTGCTCGGCGCCTGCCTGCGCGACGCGCTCGGCCTCTACGCGCGCCAGCTCACCCTGCCGGCGAGCGTGGACGTGACCGTGGCGGCGCTCGCCACCGATCCGCGCCCAGCCCTGCATGCCCGGTTGACCTTCACCTTCCACGATCAGAACGAGCTGGAGAAGCACTACTGCTTTCGAGTGCTCGCCCACGCGGCGGGCCAGGCCGTCATACCGCGCCTGCGCGCGGCGATGACTGACGCCGGCATCGACAAGAGGCTGCCGTTCCGCCACCTCTTCATCGTTCGCAACGACGGGATGCCGGGCGGCAAGGTCACCAAGCAGCTCACCGACAAGCTCCTCGCAGACGGCGGCGTGATCGTGCCGCTCGCCGCCGACGACCTCAGGACCTTCGCGGCGCTGCGCGAGATGGGTGCGGCCAAGGTCGCCGGCTTCGACGCTTGGCTGCGCGAGCGCAAGCCGCTATGCGACACGACGTTCTTCAAGACGGTCGGACTGTGCCCGCCACCCGTGTCGCTGACGGAGGCGGCGAGCGAGCGCTCCGCGCCGGCCGCGCCCGACCTCGCTGCACCGTCAGTGCTCGCCGACAGCAACCCGGTCGACGAGCCAAGACCTGCCGCACCGCCGCTAGACGTAACGATGCCCGTTCAGCTGCCACTCCCGGCCGCCATTCCGCTCGGCCTCCGCGTTCAGGGCGGAGGGACGGGTCCCGCGGTCGAGCTGCCGGTGCCGCTCCTCACCCGCCATGCAGCCATCTTCGCCGGCTCCGGCTCGGGCAAGACGGTGCTGTTGCGTCGCGTCGTCGAGGAGGCTGCGCTGCGCGGCGTACCGGCCATCGTGCTCGACACCAACAACGATCTCGTGCGCCTTGGCGTGTCCTGGCCGGAGCGCCCGGCCTCGTTCACTGACGCGGACGCGGCGGAGGCCGCCCGCTACACCGCTGCGGTGGAGGTGGTGGTGTGGACGCCGGGCGTCGCGGCCGGGCGGCCGCTGACCTTGGCCGTGTTGCCCGACTTCTCCGTGCTCGGCGATGGCGAGGAGCGGGCCGACGCCGTGGGCATGGCTTGGGCCACGCTGGCACCGTTGGTCGGCGCCAAAGGCGCCAGCAAGGATCTGAAGGAAGGCGTGCTGAAGGAGGCGCTCGCCGCCTTCGCCGCGGAGAAGCAGACCGGCATCGGCACCTTCATCGACTACCTCGCCGACCTGCCGGGCGAGGTCAGCAAGCAGAGCAAGGCGGCAAAGCTCGCCGCCGACATGGCCGACCAGCTGCGCGCCAAGATCGCGCTCAACCCGTTGCTTAGCGCCGCCGGCCAGCCGCTCGACCCTGCTGCCCTTTTCACCGCCGAGCGCGCGGGCGCGACACGGGTTTCGGTGATCAATCTCGCGGGGCTGGGTGACGACAGCCGACAGGACTTCGTCAATCAGCTGCAGATGGCGCTGTTCACCTTCATTCGGAAGCAGCCAAGCGCCACGCCGCGCCTCTACGTCATGGACGAGGCGCAGAATTTCGCGCCGTCGCAAACCAACACTGCAGCCAAGGCCAGCGCCAAGGCGCTCGCCGCGCAGGCCCGCAAGTTCGGCTTGGGGCTGATCTTCGCGACGCAGGCGCCGAAGGGCATCGACGCCAACATCGTGTCGAACTGCACCACTCACGTCTATGGGCGGATGTCCTCACCGGCTCTGATCAGCGCCACGGAGGAGATGATGGCGGCGAAGGGCAAGGCCGCCAAGGACCTCGGCTCGTTGCCGGCTGGGCTGTTCTATGTGGCAACAGAAGGATTGGCGCAGCCGACCAAGGTGCGTGCGTCGCTGTGCTTGTCGTGGCACCCGCAGAACCCCGCCACGCCAGAAGAGATCATCAGGTTGGCGGCCGATTGATCGGAGCGGTCGGGCGGCATCGTGAACTCTCAGTCGCCGGCTGCGCGCCCACAAGCCGACGTTGGTCCGGTGCCAGGAAGCGGATGCTCGAGGGCGCCTCGTTTGGAGCGAGCGCACCTGAGAGGTGGACATTCCGGCGGTGGATAGCTTCCACGGTTAGATATTTAGTCCCGGCATTTGGTGGAGCGGGTCGCTGGTGAACCTGTCTGGCTTTTTTGTCCAGGCCTGGCAGATCGCCTCATAGGGCATCAGGCCTTTCAGCGTCTTCAGCCGATGAGCATAGTTGTAGGCGTTGACGAAGCTGACCAAGTGCAAGTGCAGCTGATCGTGTTCTTCGTAATGGAAGCGCTTCGCCGTGGCGTCCTTGATGGTCTGGTTCATCCGTTCGACTTGTCCGTTGGTTCAAGGATGCACAGGGTTGAGATGCTTGGTCTTGATCAGGCGGTGCTCGATGTCGAACTGTGCGCAAGCGTAGTCGAAGGCATGGGCACGGAAAAGCTCGCCGGCCGCGATCGCCTGCTTGATGGCGTCCACCGTCGAGCCGGGCTCGCGCGGATGAGTGAACTGGATGCCCTTGTCGGCGAGCACGGTGTGGATGCACCGAAACGTGCTCTCAAGCTCTCGTGGACAGCCTCGTTGATGGTTCGGAGCGGCAGGCCGTCGCGGCCGATTGGCGCTAGAGGGTCTCGAGCGGGCCGACATGGCACACTTGGCCCGCAATCTGCCGTCATGTCCGGCGGAAGCCGTCGAGGAGGAAGATGCCGGTGCAAGAGAAGATGCCGGTGCAAGAGGCGTGCGTCGGCGAGGATGCGTCGAGGCTCACGAGATCCGGCAGGCAGTTCCAGTCGAGGCGCAGTCCGTCGGCTTCGGCCTTCTTCGCCATCCAGACCAGGGGTATGTCG
>CALMGA010000169.1:3515-4894 GCA_937863205.1 uncultured Beijerinckiaceae bacterium
TATCCGCCACCGACGTCGGCGTGCGCGCCGGCGAACCACACCTGTTCAATGACCGTGCCCGGGAAGGGGTCGCCCGTCCACAGCGTCGGCATGAAGTCATGGCGGATCTCGTCGGCGGCCATGGCGTGGCACCCGTGCTTCAGCAGCCTGCAGGGCCCCGTGTCGTGGAAGCCGTAGAGCTGATCGTCGGCCGAGGCGAACGCCTTGCCTGGGATGCCCATCGCTCCCACCGTGTCCCAAACGCCGAGGAACCGGATCACAGGCGCCGTGTGGCCATTCGTGCCGCAGGCCTGCATGAACGTGACCGGGTCGTGCGGTCCTGGTCCACGATAATAGTCCCATGCCGCAGGGAGATCGTCGAGGCGCTGGCGCTTGAGGAGGCCGCAGGCACCGATGAAGCCGGCGAGGCTGCGCGCGGTGTAGGCGCCGCGCGAGAAGCCGAACAGGAAGATTTCGTCGTCGGGAACGTAGTTCTGCGCGATGAACATGTAGGCCGAGCGAATGATCTCATCGATGCCGAGGCCGATTGCACCCTCCAGCAGGTCGTCGAGCTTGAGGCCAGTGGTGCCGACGCCTTGCAGGTAGAAAACGATCTGAGCGCCGTCGTCGCCGTGGATGGCCCGGGCGATGCGGAAGACGTTGATATCCTTGGAGGGGCTGTCGACGTCGTTCCAGGTCCCGTCGCAGCAGACAACGATGCGCTTCACGACAGGTGTTCCTTGCTCGCTGCGACGGTCCCAGTTCTGGGCCAGCCCTCGTGATGATCCTGACCGAAAGCAGCTTGGTACTTCCAGAGCGTCGGACGCTTACGCAGACGCGATGAACCGAAGGCGTCGGCGCTGCTTCTTCCTGCCGGAGGATGCCGATGGCTCACGGCCTTTCGCTCGATCTTCGCCGGCGCGTGGTCGCCTTTGTCGAGGCTGGGCACTCGCGTCGCGCCGTTGGCCGGCCCTTCAAGGTCGCCGAAAGCGCCGCGATCAAGCGGGTGCGCAGGGTCGCCGCGACGGGCTCGTGCGAGCCGGCGCGGCAGGGCCGCCCGAAGGAGACCGGCAAGCTCGCGCCCTGCACGACGTTTCTGCTCGGCGTGGTGGAGACGACATCCGACCTCACCATGCCGCAGCTCTGCGCCCGGTTGTTGGCAGACGCACGGCGTGACCCCGCGCCGGCCAGCCTGTGGCGGCGGCGCCGCCGCGGGCTGACCTATGAAAACGGGCTGACCTATGGAAAAAGCCCGGATCGCCACGGAGCGCGAACGCAGCGACGTGCGTGAAGCCCGCCGGTGGTGGGTCAGGCAAAGGCAGCCGCGGATGCGCGAGCAGCCGGCGCGTAATTACCCAGGGGGTGGTCAGCGCCGTCGCGTGCTGTCAGGCGTTGATGGT
>CALMGA010000170.1:0-3639 GCA_937863205.1 uncultured Beijerinckiaceae bacterium
TCCGGCCGATGAGCGATTCTCCGATCATCTTCCTGCGATGCGCGGTGCGCCGGGTTGCTCGTCTCGACGGCGGATCAAGAAACCAGCGTCTGTGGCAGAAATGCAGCGCTGAGGTGATCGCAAGGTCGGCTGGAATGTGAGATGCCAGGGTGCCGCCCCGAGGCGCGCGGCGCGCGAGTCCAACCGAGATGACCTCCTGCTTCGGACGACTGGTCGCCATCGCCGTTTGCGCCGCCACCCTCCTGCCGGGGTTGGCCCTCGCCGACGACGGCAGCGGCGCAGCGTCGCCGCCGATGCCCTACAGCCTGTTGAACCCGACGCCGGATTCGGCGCTCCGCTCGTTGAACAACGATCGGCCGACCAAGAGCAACGTGCCCGGAACCGTCGACGGCGGTCGCTTCCAGATCGAGACCGACTTCGCCAATTTCACCTACGCCGACGCGGCGGGGGTCAAGACGCGATCTTTCGAGGCTCTCGATCCCGCCTTCAAGCTCGGGATCACGAGTTCGGTCGAGCTCGACGTCGAGTTCAACGGCCTGCAAAGCCTCAGCGTCGGCGACAACACGATGCCGACGATGCACGGCGAAGGCTTCGGCGACATCTTCTTCCGCAGCAAGATCAATCTCTTGGGCAACGACGGCGGCAACCTGAGCGTGGCGCTCATCCCCTACGTCAAGGCGCCGAGCCAGCGCGCCTTGATCAGCAACGGCGCCGTCGAAGGCGGCTTGATCATCCCGATCTCCTACAAGCTGCCGTCGGACTTCGTCCTGCTCGTCGATCCGGAGTTCGATGCGCTGAAGAACGCCTTCAACAGCGGTCGGCATGCCAACTTCACCAACCTCGTCAACCTTTCGCATGCGGTTCCCGGCCTCAGCGACCTGACCGCCTTCGCGGAGTTCTTCGCCTCCGTGCTTTACGACCGCAGCCTGACCAACATCTACACCGCCGATTTCGCGCTGGCCTATGCCGTCTCGAAGAACGTCGAAGTCGATCTCGGGACCAACATCGGCCTCAATCGCGCGGCTCCGAACGTGCAGATCTACTCCGGCGGGACCGTGCGGTTCTGACGCTTGAAACGAAGCTGGCGACGACCCGCCGGTCCGTCCCCGATCCGGCCTGCGTCGCGAGGCCCTCGAGCCGAGGCGGTGGCACCCTGTCCGTCGCGGCCGCCGCGCCAGGGATTCCTCAGGCCGCCCTTTCGGCCGTTAAGCCTCGTCTGGCGCCGGAATTGCAGACGCCGTTGCTCCGCTGCGCGACGGAGCGACCCTTGTCCCGACGATCAACGCCTCGCTTCCCGCACCGGGGCCGCCTGCGAGCCGCGGCGAAACCCGTCGGCGGCATCGGTGGCTTGTCCGGGCCATAGCCGCCCCATCCCCGCGGGTCGGCGAAGCCGCTCGGGCTGGAACGGTCGCATTCGAATCTGAAGAAGGGCTTGCAATGGAATCGATACCGAAGTTCCTCAGCGGCGTGTTCATGTTCACGGGAACCGGGCTTGATGCGCCAGTCACGCTCGACAGCAGCCTGAAGTACGTCGTGCCGTCCGACCGCCGCACCCAGCTCGTTTATCTCCGCGCGGGCAATTCGAGCGACGCCTTGATCTGCCTGACCCTGATGCGCGACGGCAAGCCGATGCGGCTGTTCCCCGTCGGCGCGAAGAGCGCAGCGCACGTGCCGCTCACCGTGATCGAGGACCTGCAGCCCGAAACCGCATTGAACGTCGCCGTATCCGCCCCTAGCGGGGTGTCCGGGCACATCGTTCTGGATATCGGCCTCGTCGAGATCTGAAGCGCGAACACTGATTGCACACGGGAACGCTGACATGACCAAGCAGAAGCTCGTCGTCATCGGCAACGGCATGGCGGGCGCTCGCGCCGTCGAGGAAATCCTCAAGCGCGACGGTGCCGACCTCTTCGACATCGTGATGTTCGGTGACGAGCCCTACGGCAACTACAACCGCATCCTGCTGTCGAACCTCCTCAACGGGACCCAGACGCCCGACGAGATCACGATGAACCCGCTCGCCTGGTACGAGGAGAACGGCATCAGGCTCCATGCGGGGCAGCGCGTCGATAAGATCGATTGCGCCGCGAAGCTGGTGATCTCGGAGGGCGGCGTCCGCGAGCGCTACGACAAGCTGCTGATCGCCACCGGGAGCCGCGCCTTCATCCCGCCGATGAAGGGCGTGCGCGGCGAGGACGGCAAGCTGACGCCCGGCGTCTTCGGCTACCGCAACCTCGACGACTGCGCCGGCATCGTCGATTACGCCCGGAGATCCAAGGTCGCGGTCACGATCGGCGGCGGCCTGCTCGGCCTGGAGGCGGCGCGCAGCATGAGCGTGCTCGGCTGCGAGTCGCACGTCGTGCACCTCGCCGGCCACCTGATGGAGCAGCAGCTCGACGTCACCGGCGGCGAGATCCTGCGCAGCGCGATCGAGGGCATGGGCATCGCCGTGCACACGGGCAAGATGACGACCGAGGTGCTCGGCGAGGGGAAGGTCACCGGCCTGCGCTTCAAGGACGGCACGGAACTCGCCTGCGATCTCGTGATCGTCGCCGCGGGCATCCGGCCCAACAGCGAGCTCGCGCTGCGCGCCGGCCTTTCCGTCGAGCGTGCGATCGTCGTCAACGACCACATGCAGTCCGTCGACGACATGAGCGTCTACGTCGTCGGCGAGTGCGCGCAGCACCGCGGCAAGCTGTACGGGCTGGTGGCGCCGCTCTGGGAGCAGGCCAAGGTCTTCGCCGAACACATCACGCAGAAGAACCCGAAGGCCGCCTACCACGGCACCAAGCTCGCCACCAAGCTGAAGGTCACCGGCGTCGACCTCGCCTCGATGGGCATCACCGAGCCCGTCGACGAGGACGACGAGGTGGTGCAGTTCAAGGAGGCGAAGCGCGTCACCTACAAGAAGCTGATCGTCCGCAAAGGACGGCTCGTCGGCGGCATCCTGATGGGCGACCTGTCGAAGGCCGCCTTCCTGATGCAGGCCTTCGAGCGCGACGCGCCGCTGCCCGAGGAGCGGCTCGAACTGCTGTTCGACATCGGCACGCCGAGCGCGAAGGTCACCTTCGACGAAATGCCGGCCGAGATGCAGATCTGCAACTGCAACGGCATCACCAAGGCCGCGATCGCCGCCGCCGTCGAGGACGGCAAGCGCACGCCCAAGGCCGTGATGGACGCCACCCGCGCCGGCATGGGCTGCGGCGCCTGCAAGGGGCAGATCAACGAGCTGGTGGCCTGGCTCAGCGGCGGCGAGGTCGAGGACGACCCGTCTGTGCACTACTACGTGCCGACGATTCCGCTGCGCAAGCCGGAGCTGACCAAGGAGATCGTCGCTCACGGCATCAAGTCGGTATCCGGCTTCTGGCGGCACTTCGGCGGCGAGGACGCCTCCTGGAAGCCGGCGGTGGCGTCGCTGCTCATCACGATCTGGAAGGGCGAGTACGACGACGAGCGCGATGCGCGTTTCATCAACGACCGCGTCCACGCCAACATCCAGAAGGACGGCACCTTCTCCGTGGTGCCGGAGATGGCCGGCGGCGTGTGCTCGCCCGAGGAGCTGATCCGCATCGGCGAGGTCGCGAAGAAATGGAAGGTGCCGCTGGTCAAGCTGACCGGCGGCCAGCGCATCGACCTCGT
>CALMGA010000170.1:3649-4877 GCA_937863205.1 uncultured Beijerinckiaceae bacterium
TGCAAGAGCTGCATCGGCATCGACTACTGCCGCTTCGGGCTGGGCGACAGCATGGGCTTCGCCAACCGCATCGAGCGGCGTTACCGCGGCATCGACGCGCCGGCCAAGCTGAAGCTCGCCACCGCGGGCTGCCCGCGCAACTGCTCGGAAGCCTACGTCAAGGACGTCGGCTTCGTGGCGATCGGCGGCGGCAAGTGGGAGATCTACATCGGCGGCGCGGCCGGTGCCCACATCCGCAAGGGCGACCTGCTGTGCACCGCCGACTCGGAAGAGGAGGCGATGACGATCGGCAGCCGCTTCATGCAGTTCTACCGCGAGAACGCCAAGTGGAAGGAGCGGACCTACACCTTCGTTCCCCGCGTCGGGCTGGACCGGATCAAGGCGGTCATCGTGGAGGATGCGGAGGGCATCTGCGAACGGCTCGACGTCGCCATGCAGCAGTCGATCGATGCCTGCGTCGACCCCTGGCTGGAGGCGACCGCGCCGAAGACCCCCAACCAGTTCACCTCCGTCGTCCCGGTCAAGGAGGAAGCGTGATGCGCGAGATGCTTGTCGCCAACATCGAGCAGATTCCGCTCGGCGAGGGCCGCATGTTCAACCTCGGCGAGGGCGACATCGCGGTGTTCCGCACCCACGCCGGCGGCGTCTACGCGACGCAGGCGTACTGTCCCCATCTCGGCGGGCCGCTCGCCGACGGGCTGACAAGCGCCACCGCGGTGGTCTGTCCCCTGCACGACCGCACCTTCGACCTCGCCTCCGGCTGCGGCCTCAGCCACGAGCAGATGACGATCAAGGTGTTCAAGTCGCGGCTCGACGCGGAGGGCAACATCTGGGTCGAGCCGGGCACCGTGCCGCCGCGCGAGCCGATCCATGTCGGGGCGGCGGCGCACGTCCACGCCGCGTCCGAGAGCATGGAGGTGATCAGCTCGGCTTGAGCCGGGCGGATCACATTTGGCGCCGATGCGATGACTCGGCGCAGGGGCAGGGTGCGGGTTTCGCACCCCCGCCCCGAGCGACGCGCTTCAGGCGGTGATGCGGCCGTCGTCCTCGGAAGGCTCGCGCAGCACGTAGCCGCGGCCCCACACCGTCTCGATGTAGTTGCGGCCGTGGCTGGCGTTCGCGAGCTTCTTGCGCAGCTTGCAGATGAACACGTCGATGATCTTCAGCTCCGGCTCGTCCATGCCGCCGTAGAGATGATTGAGGAACATCTCCTTGGTCAGCGTGGGGC
>CALMGA010000171.1 GCA_937863205.1 uncultured Beijerinckiaceae bacterium
ATACTCGCGTTGGCGTCGCGGCCGAGCCGTTTGTTGCCTCTCGATTAAGAAATCATTTGATAAACCTTATCTGAAGCGCTTCGGAAGCGCCCCATGGCGGTGATCGCCGGTCAGCCGAAGCAGCATCCGCTGCGACGGCATCGATCGAGCCAAGAACGTTTGCGGCCTGTCCGGATCAGGACGCCAAGCCTATCTTATTGTAATGAATGCGCTTTGCCGTTTTCCCGGCAGCCCTCCCGGCGGTGGCGGCGGGGCTGCGCGGCGTGACGTGTCACATAGTAAAGCGTCCGTAACTTCGCGATAAATAAGTCACATGGCTTCGCGGACGGCAGCATCGGCGACGAAATGGGGATGAGCGGCGGGGAAAGCGGGATATAAGGATGGGGAACGTCTCTTGGAGCTGTCATGAAAAAGATCCTGCTCGGTACGGCCGCCTTCACCGCCATGGCCGCCTTTGCTTCGGCCGCGCTTGCGGCTGACCTGCCGTCGCGCCGCGCACCTCCGGTGTACGTGCCGCCGCCGGCGCCGGTGTTCACCTGGTCGGGCTTCTACGCCGGTGGCAACGTCGGCGGCGGCTTCAACGACTACGCCTCGTATGGTCTGACCGGCACCACCGCCGCCACGCAGGACGCCCTCCTACGCACCGGCAACCGCCCCGGCTACCTTCTGACCAGCTCGTCGGGGTTCCTCGGCGGCGCGCAGATCGGCTACAACTTCCAGCTCAACCAGGGCCTCGTCGGCAACGCCCTGAACGGCTTCGGCTCGGTGCTGACCCCGATCACCGGCCTGTTCGGCCTCGGCACCTCGTCGGGCCCGGTCGCCGGCATCGAGGCCGACGCCGACTACGCGCACTTCAAGCAGGGCGTCGGCTTCGTCGGCACCACCGGCCAGGGCACCAGCGCCCTGTCGAACCAGAGCTTCCTCGGCACCGTGCGCGGCCGCCTCGGCTACGGCTTCGGCACCGTGCTGCTCTACGGCACCGGCGGCTTCGCCTACGGCAACGTCAAGGACAACGTCCAGTTTTCGGACAATCTCGGCAACGTGCTCGGGTTTGGCGGTGTGAACCGCTTCCAGACCGGCTACACCTACGGCGGCGGCGTCGAGTTCGCCATCCCGACCTCGTCGTTCTTCAACGTCTTCAAGTCGAGCGCGGTGACGGTGAAGGTCGAGTACCTGCACTACGTGCTGGGCGACAACATCGCTCTTGTCAACAACGGCGGGATTCCCGGCAACAACTATGCGGTGCGCACCCTGAACTACGGCAACGTCGCGCGCGCCGGCATCAACTACAAGTTCGACTTCAACCAGCCGGCTCCGGTCGTCGCCCGCTACTGAGCGTCGACCCAGCCGCCGGGCCCAAGGCCCGGCGGCTACCACTTCGGTCCTTGTTCCATCGTCCCTGCCAGCCCCACGCCCGCAGGGAGTCGCGACGCGGAGCCGCAGCTCGGCCACGGGCGCGCCTTCTTCGCCATCGGCGGGGCGCCGACCGCGCCTGCCGCCTCGCGACCGAGACATCCGCCCGCCAAGCCGCTGTTGCCATCCCGTCGGAACCCTGGTCTTTGCTCGGGTGAGATCGCGGGAGACCTCGAACATGTCGCTGCGGGTCGCTGTCTCGACCGTGCTTTTGCTCGCCTTCGCGGCGCCTGTCGCCGCGCAGGATGAACTGCCTGCGGGACCGTCCGTCTCGGCGAAGGCGAAGCGATCCAAGCTTCACAAGGCGGTCGACAAGCCGGCCAAACCGGCCGCGGCGCAAGCGCCGGAGCCGTGGCGCGTCGTCGATCCCGATCGCGCCGCCAAATCCGCGGGTGATCCCGACGCAGCCGCACCGAAAGCGAGCAATGTCGAAAGGCGCATGAAGCCTGTCGACCAGATCGAGATCGGCGGCAAGTGGAGCGGGAACAACGATACCGCCGAGAAGACGCGGGTGCAGAACTACAACGGCGACGCGGTGGGGACCGGCGGCGAGGTCGGCTTCAAGCTGCACTTTTGATCGGGATCGTCGCGGCGGCCGATTCCACGATGGCGGCCGCTCACCCTCCCTGAACCCCTGGATAGCGTTTATGCGATTCCTATGCAGGTCGCATCTCCGCAACCTCGTTTCACTATGCTCCCGGGGGTAGGGATCGGCGCAGGCCGAGGCACGAGGTGTTCGCCGTCTCCGCGGTCGCCATGGCTTCGTTTCCGAAGCGAAAGCCTCACGCGGTTCGAATTTGCGCCTGCGCTGGTCCACCATCCTCCTCGCCGCTGTCGAACCGACGATCACGAACGTCCTTCACGGCTTCAGCGCGGCACAAAAGCTCAGGTTGATCGAGGTGAGCACCGTTCGGGCCTCGATCAATGCGGTGCGATACGAGCCCGACATGATCATCGCTGCCGAAGTGATGGCGGATGGCGTTTACGGCCGGCTTCTCAATCATCTGCGATCCAGGGAGTCGCCGACGCCGGTCATCGTCGCATCGAGAATTCTCACGCAGGAGCGCAAGGTCGAGATCTTCGAGGCTGGTGCCTCGGATTGCATCGACGCGTCGATGGGAGATGGGGAAGTCCTGGCACGGATACGCAGGACCCTTCGACGAAGTTCAACCTTTCGAACACTGCCCGCGACGTTTCAGCTCGACGGCTTGCATGTCGACCTCGACAGGAGAAGGGTCGAGGTGGCCGGCAAGGAAGTCGCGATCACCGCAAAGGAATACGATCTGCTCGAGATCTTCATCCTTCATGCCGACCGCGTCGTCTCCACGGATTTCATATGTTCGCGCCTCTGGACGATCGACACCGACGCTCAGATCGTCCGGTACTATGTCAAGAAGCTGCGAGACAAGCTGGGCGATGCGCTGGGCGGAAGGGAGGTCATCAGCAACGTGCCGGGCGTCGGCTACAGGCTCAGCAACATCGCGGGAACGTCCTGAGATTGCTGCACGGGGGTCGGCATGATGCCTTGGCACCGCGCCGCCTGCCGACGACCGAGGCCGGTGT
>CALMGA010000172.1 GCA_937863205.1 uncultured Beijerinckiaceae bacterium
GGCAGGGCACAGGCAGCGCTTGACCGGGTCAAACGGCAGGCTACGCCAACAGTGGCACTCGATGCGGAGCGCGTCGCTCGCTTCGGCCGGCTGATGTGTGAGCGGATGGACAGCGGCGACGTCAACGCCCGACGGGCATACATTGCCTCGGTCATCGGCCGCATCGAGGTGCACGACGAGGTGGTGCGCATCATCGGCGAGCGCGAGACCCTGCAAAACGCCGTAGCGGGCGGCGCCGGCCGGGGCGGGAATGTTAGTGGTTTTGTACGCAGATGGCGCGCCCGAAGAGATTCGAACTCCTGACCCCTAGATTCGTAGTCTAGTGCTCTATCCAGCTGAGCTACGGGCGCCACGTTTCGAGCATGCGGCGCATCGTACAAAACAGACCGCCATGCCGTGCGGTGTCCTGTAACGGTTCAGCCGGATGGTGGCAAGCCGCGTGACGCCCGGGAAGCGCCGCCCCGGTGGTGCGGACATGTCAACCGACCCGTTGCGAGGGGATCGGGGAAAAGCCGATGCGAGGCGGCATCTTCCATTCCGCCGATGTTTGACGTCATCTTCGCAAGACCAACGGCTCGGCAAAGAGCGCCGGCGTGAGGATCTGGCAAGACGAAGCGCCGCTTCGTCTGCCGGCCTCGAGGTTAGCACGTCACTCAACCTTGCTCGCGCCAGAGCGCGCGGCGAGGACGTCAGTGACGGTCGGCCCTGGTTTGCTGGGCCATGCCCTGCCTTCCGCCGCCGCGCGGTTCGGTTGCCATCCGCGCGGTGATCGAGAACAGGGCGGGAGATCTGCGGGCCGCGGGCGATCACCCGGTTGCATCGTCGCGGCGGCCTTTCGAGGCCAAGGTGGACGCGGGTTTCCTTGGCGATGCCACGAGCGATTTCACGGAGTCTACGGCCTGGTAAACGTGGTCGGGGCGCCAGGACCACGGCGGAGAAGCGCAGGCGCCGCGGTTTGGCGCAGGACCCGCCGTGGCGGAGGAGACGTCGGGAGACGTTGGATGCTCGGTGCTTGACCCTGCCCGGAAAGCCGGGCGCGTCATTGGTGCCACCTCCATAACAATCCCCTCACCGGCGCGGGCTCGCAGCAGAACCTCGGGCTGGCCACCGCCGGCGTCCTGGCCCCGGACGGCATCTACACGATCATTTCGCTGTCGCGCAGCGGCGACACGCGCGGGCAGCCCTGGTACGACGAGTGCACCTGCATCGCGACGAGCGGGGGCTCGCCGACGAGCGGGCAGCTGTCGCAGGGACTGAGCAAGGGGCTGGCTCTCGGGCCGAGCTAGCGGGCGATCAGAGGGAGGTGTTCGGAAACACATCCGCCTCTCAGGTTTCGACGTGGCCAAGCCACATCGTAGGGATAGCTGCTGTCGCTCATGCCGTCCGATCCCTTCATGGTCATTTCCAGATGGAGAATGACCGATCCGGCCGCGTCCCTGATTTCGAACAAGCCGCTGCGGAAAACGTGCAGCGAAAGACCTCGCAGAACCTTCTTGGTGTGGACGGAATCATCCTCGACCGCCATCTCGCCGCGGTCGATAGAGTAGGTTGTGACGATGAACGGTTCCGTGAACGTGCATCGAATCGCGTCGGCCCTTGCCGCCCATGCCGCGCCGCACGAAAACGCGGCGACGAGGATCAGGCGCCGCATTGCCCAACGGCCGGCAACGCGTGTTTCGCGCGCAAGCGCCCGAGCTCGCCTACGACATCCCGCATAGTAAAGGTCGGATGCTCCCGGCACACATGGATCGTCATGCCATCGAGCACGCATGACGACAAGAGCACGCCCCTACCTAGCGCGCTGCGAGATGACAGATCGCTTTGGATCGGGTCGAGGACTTCATTCGCCAGGGCCGAGCGACCAAGCGCGAGATAAGCGCCACACGGCACATCGAGCGCTACATCGAGCTCGACGGCGCCGGCCGGCATTGTCGAAAGGCATAAGGCGACCATGAGGAGCATGACACGCATAACGTGCTCGCTACCTCGACATCGCCTATCGATCAAGTCGTAGGGGTCGGCAGACATGGCCGAAACCCTGAAAAGCTACCTCATCAACATCGGCTTCAAGGTCGACCAAAACGCAGTGGTGAAGAAGCCGGCGCGTGTCGGGAGAATCATGATGCGGGATGTTGTCCCGCCTTGCCGCCCGCTCGCCGGCCGGATCTGGACAGCCTGTGCCATCCTTGCGAGGACGCTTCCACGGATGGCCGTCGCCACGACCCTCATCGTGCTCGCCGTCACGTCCCTCAACTACGTCGCGCTGTCGACGCCCAAGAATTACGCCTAACGCGACCTCGATCCATCGGTCGCCGCCTGCAGCGAGGGCTTCGACACGGGATGGTCGATCCTGGCCGATGTCGGCCGACCCTTCATCGGACGGACGATGCAGGCCAACGACGGCGGCTGGGCCGACCCGAGCGACGACGAGCTTGCGGTCGTGGCCGCGCATCCCGAATGGCGGCAAAGGTTCCGCTGCGCCCTGCAGCACCATGTCGTGCCGGCAACCGCAACCTGGATTATTTCCGCGGCGTCCTGGAGTTCGACGAAGGCGGCAACCCTTACGCGCTGGTGTCCGCAGACGCCGGGTCGAGCGCGGTCGAGATCGACTCATCGATGCTGCAGCACGCCATGGAGCGCGAAATGCACGCCCGTCGGATGGCCGCCTCGCAGGTGATGCCTGTCCCGTCGCAGCTCGACGTTCTCAAACGACACCTGTCGACGGGTTCGAACTTCGTGTTCGTCCACGGCTGGCACCACGACGCGCGGAGCGGGGACAACAACGTCGCCGGCCTCCGCCTCTACGCCGCGCATGTCGCCCACTTCCATCCAGCAGCGCTGCCCGATCGACCCGGCGATCTGCGACATGAAGGTGACCGCGATCTGCGTGGGATGGCGCGGCGCCCGCGTCGACGAGCCGGGGCTGAAGCGGCTTCTCGGCGAGACCCTCGGCGGCTCGATCGGCCCCTTGTCGGCCGGCACGACGCTGGCCGACGCGGCGATCGCCTGCCCGCCCCCCAACCGCTGGCTGAGCCGGGCGCGGGCCGCGCAGAAGGATCAATACGGGCTGTTCTGGCAAAGCGACGTCCTGGCGCCGCCGGTGCCGGGCGCGGCCGGCCAGGGCAAGCCGGCGGCGCGCTTCTTCCACGGCCTGCAGCTCACCGGCATGGCGCCGATCACCCGCGCCAACGACCCGCTCTGGAAGATGCGGGCGTTCGACAACGAACTTTCGCGCCACGACAGCTATCGCCTGACCTCGTTCATCTGCGCCATCGATCAGCTCGTCCTTGACGACAGCACCGGCGCCCCCGCGCCGAGTCCGGACGCGACGGACGATCCCGATCACCCGATGGTCACTCCGACGCCGTGACGGGTGCAAGCGGTGGGACCAGGCGCTGAGGCCAGTCGGTGACCCCGCCGCTCGCCCATCCGGCGGAGCGGCGACGTCGCCTCGATCCGGACATCCCGACGACGCTGGACGGACGGTCTGACGACGGGCATGTACCGCCGTCGCCGGGATGGACGCCGGCCGCGCGATCCCCGATGCAGGACGGCATGGAAGAGGACGAACTGGTCGCCCGCATCCTGGCGAGCCTCAGCGATCACGAGGAAACGGCACGGCTCGTCGCACAGCTGGATGAGGCGAGGCGGCGGCGGCGCGTCCGTCCGCTGATGATCCGCATGGTCCTGTATGCCGTGGCGGTGGCGGGCGGCATCCTTCTCGGCATCGCCGTCGCCCGGCAGATCGGCTTGTAAGCGTGGCTTGTCACCACAACTTGCCACCATCGACGGCGCCGGCCAAAGAAAGGCACTGCGGTGCGGCCATCGCGCCGGCGGGTGGGAAGGGAACGCAGATGAAGCACGGCGCGCGCAACGACATCCCCGCCGAGGTGGTGGCGATCAAGACCGGCGGCGTGATGGCGCAGGTGACGGTGAAGCTGCGGGGAACGGACTACCACATGTCGTCGGTGATGACGCTCGATTCGCTTGCCGAGCTCGGTCTCGCGCAGGGTGAGACCGTTCACGTCGTGGCCAAGGCGGTCAACGTGCTGCTGGTCAAGCCCTGAACCTCGTCGGTCCCTCCTCCTTGCCGACGGGAAACCGGCTCAGGTGTCGACGATCGTTGCGATATCGATCGGGGCGCCGTAGCCGGGCGGCAGCGCCATGTAGTCGGCCGACCGCATCTCGTTGAGGCGCGATACCGTGCGCTGGAATTCGAACGCTTCGCGCCCTTCCGTCGCCAGCAACAGCCGCGCCGGCTCCGCCGCCGCCGAGGCGAACAGCTTGGTGCGCGCTTCGTAGAAGGCATCGATCATCAGGATGAAGCGCTTGGCCTCGTTGCGCTGCGCGGCCTGCAGGATCGGGATGTCGTCGACGATCACGGTGCGGAAGGTGCGGGCGATGGCGAGGAAGTCCTGCGCCCCGAGCGGTTTTCCGCAAAGGTCCTGGAAGGGAAAACGGGCCACCGAGCCGCGGGCCTGCGGAACGGCGACGCTGCGCCCCAGCAGCTTGATGGAGGCGGGGGCGCCGGTTTCGCGCCCGCTCAGCGAGGCGAAGGTCGCGGTGAGCGCGGCGTGCGCCGCCGCATCCGCCGGAACGTGGAATGTCGGCCGGCCGGCGAGCTTGGCCAAGCGGTAGTCCGCCTCCGAGTCGAGGCAGACCACGGCCATGTGCTGCGCCATCAGCTCGATCGAGGGCAGGAACAATTGGCGGTTGAGGCCGCCGAGGTAGAGGTTCTTGGGCTCGACGTTGGAGGTCGCCACCACCACCGTGCCGCGGGTGAACAGGACCTTGAACAGGCGCCCCAGGATCATCGCGTCGGCGATGTCGGTGATGGTGACCTCGTCGAAGCAGAGCAGCGAGGCCGTCTGCGCGATCGCGGCGGCGACGGGCTCGATGGGGTCCTCGCCCTTGACCTCGCCGCGCTTGAGCGCTTGCCGGTACTTGAAGATGTCGGCGTGCACGCCGGCCATGAAGGCGTGGAAGTGCACGCGACGCTTTCGGGAAACCGCCGCCTGCTCGAAGAACAGGTCCATCAGCATGCTCTTGCCGCGCCCAGGAGCCAGCCCAGCGCGGACGACTTGCGCACCGGCGCGTAGCCTTCGAGCGACTGGCCGAGGGCGTCGAGCAGGCCGACGACCTGCTCCTGCGCCGGGTCGCGCGTCAGGGCGCCGCTGCGCACCCTGACTTCATATTGGCTGCGAACCGACATCGGCGGCTAAACGCTCCGTTAACCAGCGCTGGCTTAGCAATCGGGCAGCGGGCGCGGCAAGGCTCGGCGCCGTGCGGGTGTGCTGTTCTTGCACGGGTTCTGCGGCAGTTGCGATTGCGCCAAGTCCTTGCCTTGTTTGGGCCAAACCAGCCGGCAAGATGGCCCGCAACGATTTGGGATGTTGAGGGCGGAATGCGGATCTGGACGACGGCTTCCTTCGTTGCGCTCACGCTTCTGTCCACAGCAGCCCTCTCCGATGCCGCCCTGGTCAAGGCTCCCCCCGCCGCCGTCGCGGAGGGTGCCCTCGCTCCCGTTGTCCCCGTTGTGGTGTTCGGCCAGGATGCGCGGCGTCTTCCCGACGCCTTCGCCGCCGAGCACGACCTTCCCCGGGCGGAGGTGGTGCGGGCCCACGAGGCGTCGGGGTTGATCCAGTGCGGCAACGCCCACGGGGCCGGCCAGCTCACCTTGACCGATGATGTGGTGACAACCGCGGCGCACGTCTTCTTCGACGAGGACGGCCTGCCCCGCTCGTCGTCCTGCTCCTTCGTCCTGACGGTGAACGGGGCGGAGGTGAAGGTGCCGATCAATACCGCCAGCATCGTCGCCGGCTCGACCAAGCCCTACGACGAGGCCGTCACCAGCGACTGGGCGGTGGCCCGGCTGACCCACGCCGTCACCGGCGTCAAGCCCTACGGGATCGCCAGCGACATCCACCCCGACGAGGCCGTGACCTTCGTGGCGCGCGGCCATATCGACTGGGGCGAGGCGAAGAAGCTGTCGATGCAGGCGTGCACCCTGCACGACAGGCTGTCGGTCGGCAGCAAAGGAACGCGGGAATTCGCCTTCGACTGCGACACGGGCGACGGCGCGTCGGGAGGCGCGCTGATGTTTGATGCCGGCATGTCGCGGATCGGCGCCATCCTGGTCGGTTGGCGCTCGAACCGACCGTTCCGGGCGATGCCGTACTCGGCCATGCACTACAACTTCGCCGTCACGGTGGAAGGCGCCTTCCGCCAAGCCGTCTACGCCGCGACGGGCAAGCTGGTGTCGCAGAAATAGGCTTCGGCCAACCAGGTGATCTCCCGATGAGATGCATCGGTTTCCCTCGCTTCGTCCGTCCACGCCCCGTCATGGCGCCCGGGCTCGCCCTTGCCCTGGCCGGCTGCGTCGGCTCGCCACCCGGTCCGGCGGCGCTTGCGGTGTCAGCCCCGGCGCGAGCCGTCGCCGATACGGCGGTGGCAGGGCCGGCGGCGGATGAAGGGATCAAGCGTCCGGCAACGCCGGATGCGCGCTTCGCCGCCCTTTACCAGCCGATCAGCACCGACAGGTTCGAGGTCCCCGGCGTGCCCGCATCGGTGGTGCGCAAGGGCTTCGAGCGCAGGGAGGTCGCCTATGCCAGCAAGGAACCCCCCGGCACGATCGTGGTGGATGCCAAGGCGCACTACCTTTACCTCGTCGAAGCGGACGGCCGGGCGATGCGCTACGGCGTCGGCGTCGGCAAGCAGGGCTTCTCCTGGTCGGGCGAAGCGGTCATCAAGACCAAGCAGGAGTGGCCGGACTGGTATCCGCCCAAGGAGATGGTCGAGCGCCACCCCGAACTGAAGCCGCAGCTCGACAAGCTGCAAAGCGGCATGGGGGTCGCCGGCGGCTACCGCAACCCGCTGGGCGCCCGCGCCATGTACCTTTGGCAGGGCAACAAGGACACCTACTTCCGCATCCATGGCACGCTGGAGCCGCACTCGATCGGCACCAACGCGTCGTCGGGGTGCATCCGGATGATCAACCAGGATGCGATCGACCTTTACGGGCGCGTCCGCGAGGGGACGCGCGTGGTCGTGCTGTGACGCTTGCCGCCCGAGATCAGGTGGCGGCCTTGAACACCGTGACGCCGAGCAGCAGCACCACCACCGCGATGATGAGGAAGACGAAGAACAGGATGCGCGAGATGCCGCTGGCCGCCGAGGAGATGCCGGTGAAGCCGAGCGCGCCGGCGATGATCGAGATCACGAAGGCGATGATGGCGTATTTCAGGAGTGACATGGGCGTGCGTCCGCGCTGAAGCTTCGAGCGAAGGTCCCATACCCCCGTCGAGAGTGGCGTCTTAATGCCTCGCTCTACCCCAGCGTTCCAGCCGTCGCGACGGTTGCGGCAAGTGCCCAACAGCCAAATAGGATAAGGCCGGCGTCGCGGTTCGAACGAAACAGCCGCAGCGCCGACTCCGGAACGACTTCGCTCCGCTTCAGCCCTGCGACCTGCCAGACAAGGTGCGCCGCGAAGCCGACCACGCCGGCCTGCGCGAAAACGCCGGCAAGCGGCGGCGGCGCGGCGAGGACGAGCGCGCCCTCGCTCAGCAGAACCGAGCCGGCGTAGAACAAGGCGACGGCAAGCGTGACATGCGAGCCGAAGAGCCGGGCGGTCGACCTGATGCCGGCGGCGGGATCGTCGCGCGCATCCTGCAACGCGTAGATCGTGTCATAGCCGATCGTCCAAAGCACCGCCGCCGCGTAGACGCAAAGGGCGGCCGGCGCCAGCGAGGCGAACCGCGCGCTCCAGCCGACCAGACCGCCCCAGGCGAAGGCCAGCCCCAGCACGAGCTGCGGCCAGGAGGTGACGCGTTTCATGAAGGGGTAGACGGCGACCACCGCCAGCGAAGCGATGCCGAGCCCGATCGTGAAGGGGTTGAAGCGGGTCACCACGGCGAAGCCGGCCAGGGCCTGCGCCACCAGGAACACCCGCGCCGCCGCCACGCTCACCCGGCCCGAGGCGACCGGGCGGTGGCGGGTGCGCTCGACCTTGGCGTCGAGGTCGCGGTCGACGATGTCGTTGTAGGTCGAGCCCGAGCCGCGCATGACGATCGCGCCGACGAGGAACAGCGCGAGTTGGGCGATGTCGGGCGGCCGGTGCGCCGCCAAGCTCGCCAGCGCGCTCGCCCACCAGCACGGCAGCACCAGCAGCCAATAGCCGATCGGCCTGTCGAGCCGGGCGAGTTGGAGGAATGGTACGGCCGAGCGGGGCGCCAGCCGGAACAGGAGCTGGCGCCGGACCGAATCGGGAAGCGCCGGGCCGGCGTCCTCGGTCATGCCCTCGGCCGCGGCGCCTTGCCGGGAGCCGAGCGGTGGCGACGGTTCAGAGCGGCCCGGCCGGCAGCTTCTGCGCCTGAACGCCGAGGCTGGCGCTGGAGGCGGCCTGCTGCTGCTGCTTCTTGGCCTGTTCGGCGAAGTTGCAGGCCTGGGTGGCGAAGGCCGCGGACTTGGCGTCGGCCGCCTTCAGGTTGTTCACGGCATCATCGGGAACGTTGCACCAGTTCTTGTTGGCTTCGAGGTATTTGAGCAGCTCGCCCTCGGCCTTCACCAGACCGCGCAAAACCGGGCAGGAGGCGACGGGATCGAGCTTGCCCTTGCTCGACTTGGCCAGCACGTTGAGCTTGTCGACGAAGGTTTGACGCTTGCCCGACAATCCGGCCACGTCGCTGTTGCAGTCGCCGGCCCAGGCCCTGTCCAGGCGTGCGGCGTCCAAGCCCGCGGCGCCCGTCAGGAGCAGCGAGAGCAGCAACGCGCGAGCGGCCGAACGGGCGGTCCGGGACGAATGGATGGAAGACGGATTCGCCGAAAACATGAAACGAGACCCCCTCTGCTCGCAGGCTCACCGGCCGGACGATGTCATCGATTTGGTTAACGAAACCCTGCCGGGTGCTCCGGCCCTCGTCGTCACGCTCAGGTTGGATGGGAAAAGCGTCGCCGCCCGGCGGCTTGGCATGTTAAGGCCCGCGCCATGGCGCTCTACGACTTCTCCGCCCCTCGTCTTTACGTCCCCGCCGACCTCGACCCCGACGCCGTATTGGTCCTCGATGGCCCCCGGCGAAACTATCTTTGCAATGTACTCAGGCTGAAAGAAGGCAGCGACGTCCTTGTCTTCAACGGGCGCGACGGGGAATGGCGGGCCCGGCTCGTCGCCGGCGGCGGGCGCAAGCAGGTCCAACTGGCGGCGGCGGAGCGGGTGCGGGCGCAAACAACGGCGGGCGACCTGCACTACCTGTTCGCACCGCTCAAGCATGCCCGTCTCGACTACATGGTGCAGAAGGCGGTGGAGATGGGCGCGGGGGCGCTGCGCCCGGTCGTCACCCGGCGCACGCAGGTCGCCCGCCTCAACGCCGAGCGCATGGCGGCCAATGCGATCGAGGCGGCCGAACAGTGCGGCCTGCTTGTTCTGCCGAGCCTACGCGAGCCGGTGCCCCTCGATGCCGCCCTTGCCGGCTGGGACGCCGACCGCGCCCTCGTCTTCTGCGACGAGGAGGCCGGGCCGGCCGATCCGGGCCGCCAGTTGCGGAGCCTCGCGCGGGGCACGCCCTGCGCGGTGCTGATCGGGCCGGAGGGCGGGTTCGACCCGGCCGAGCGGGCGGCCCTGCTGGCGATGCCGCAGGCCGTGCGCGTCTCGCTGGGGCCGCGCATCCTGCGCGCCGACACGGCGGCGGTGGCGGCTTTGGCGCTGGTGCAGGCCGCGATCGGCGATTGGACGGACCCGCATCGTTGAAGCTTGGCCCGGGCCGCCACGATCGGCCGACGTCGGGCGACCATGTTCTCGCCCTTTTGTGCCATCACGGTTAACGGGCCGAGATGTGAAGGGTCGAGATGATTGACGTTCCCGCCCGCAAGCCCCGCGCCCGCAAGCTGCACGGCCACAGGTCGATCGGCTCGCTGGCGTTGATCGCGGGGCTCGCGGGATCGACGTTCACGGGAGCGAGCGCGCAGGATCGCGGCATCGACGGACGGGCGGGCGGCAGCCGCTGCGCGCTCTACGGGCCCGGCTTCGCGGATCTCGGCGACGGCACCTGCGCCCGGATCATCGGCGAAGAGGGTGGCGGAAGCGGGCACGTCCGGGTCGACCTCGGCAGCCGCGCGAGCCCAGCCGATGCGAGGACCTGGTCGATGGGCACGACGGCCAATGCCGCCCTGCGCACGGACGGGCTCGGCATGCTGCCCGGCGCGGCCGATGCGCAACACCTGCGCGTGCAAGGCGGCGCCTACGGGCGGTAAGCACCGCCGGCGGCGGGGCGACTCGATCCCTGCGGCGAGGCGCCAAGGCAAGGCGCCGAGGCAACGCATCGGCTCTTGGATCCGGTCCGAATCCCTGACGTATCCTTCCCCGTCGGACTCGACCCGGAACCGCCGCACGCTTTTCCGTCCGATGCCTTAGGGCTTCGGCGGGGACGCATCCGGCGCGCCCTGCAGCTTCGGCACCGTCGGTTCGGCGGTCTGCTTCTTGTCCGGCACCGCTTCCGTTCCCAGCAGGTGGGCGCTCGCCGTGAAGCGCTCGTCGGCGACATGGCCGAACACCTTCAGCTCCTGGCCGCCCTGCGGCACGAACAGGGCGCGCATCACCCGGTCGTCGCTGCAGGTGATCTCGCCGAGCCGGACGAGGCCGACATCGCCCGAGATGTTGGAGCCATCGCAGGTTGCCCCGCCGGCAAGCTTCAGCTCGAACTGCGCGCCGGCCTTGCCGGCCACCAGGGTGCCGGAAAACGTCTCGCGGCTGTTGCCCAATTCGCCGGAAAAGATCCAAACGTCGGGTTGCGCCTCCTCGCCATCGGGCTTGAACGGGGCCGGCGCCGCGGCGAGACCGGGTGGCGAAACCGGCTTCTCGGGTTCGGAAGCCTGCTGCGCCCACGCCACCGTGCTCCCGAGCCCGACGACGGCGAGCACCGCGGCGAAGCGCCGAGCCGGTCGCCTCACGACCACTCGCCTCACAACCATGGGCGATCCGCCGCCATTCTGGCCTCGAACATTTCGACGTCGCCGCTTTTTTCCAGGGTCAGCCCGATCTCGTCGAGGCCGTTCAGCAGGCAATGCTTGCGGAACGGGTCGACGTCGAACTCAAGGGTGCCGCCGTCCGGCCCGCGGATGGTCTGCTCGTCGAGGTCGATCGTCAGCGTCGCGTTGGCTCCGCGCTCGGCATCGTCCATCAGCCGATCGAGATCTTCCCTGGCGACCACGATCGGCAGGATGCCGTTCTTGAAGCAGTTGTTGAAGAAGATGTCGGCGAAGCTCGTCGAGATGACGCAGCGGATGCCGAAATCGAGCAGGGCCCAGGGCGCGTGCTCGCGCGACGAGCCGCAGCCGAAGTTGTCCTCGACCACCAGGATCTGCGCCCGGCGGTAGGCCGGCTTGTTCAGCACGAAATCGGGGTTCTCCGACCCGTCCTCGCGGTAGCGGTGCGGGGAGAACAGCCCCTTGCCCAAGCCGGTCCGCTCGATGGTCTTGAGGAAACGCGCCGGGATGATCTGGTCGGTGTCGACGTTGGCGATCTTGAGCGGCGCCGCCACGCCGGTCAGGCTGGTGAATTTATCCATCGGACATCTCTACAGAGGCCGGGAGCGGGACGCAAAGCGGCCGGTCGGCGCGGGGCCTTCGAGCGTCAGCCGCGACGGCGCAACCTGACGTAGAGGGCTCCCGCGCCGCCGTGGCTGCGGCCGGCCTCCTCGTAGCCGACCACCAGCGGCCGGAACTCCGGCATGTCGAGCCACATCGGCACCGACCGCTTGAGAACGCCGATGCCGTCATGGCCTTCGAAGGCCAGGGATGGGCGGCCGCCCTTGCCGGTCACGACCAGCACGATCCTGAGCCCATCGCGCTGCGCGCCCATCAGGAAGCGACGCAGCGCCGATAGGGCCTGGTCGCGGGTGAAGCCGTGCAGGTCGATGACGGCGTCGGCGGTCATCCGCCCGCGCGACAGCCGCTGCTTCAGCTTGCGCTCCAGCGGTGCCAGCGGGGGAAGGTTCGTGGACGCAGGCCGCAGGAGAGCGGCGGGCGGATCGGCGGCGGGCGGCGGCGCGACCGGGAGCGCCGCAGGCGCGGCAACCGATGAGGGTACGAGCGCGGGCAGCGAACTGCCGGGCCGACGCGCCACGCCGGCCGCCACCAGAAGCCACAGCTCGATCTCCTCCTCGCTGAGGCGGCGCAGGCGTCCGCGCCGCCGGGTTGCCTCCTCGCTCACCTCTGCGCCCCTCGCCTTGCACCCTGCGCGACACCGTCCGGCCGGTCGCGATCCGGCGCTTCCTTGGGCCCCGGCGCTTCCTTGGGCCCCGGCGCTTCCTTGGGCCAGAGTACAAACAGCGTGCCGGGATGGCGGATCGCGCCGGCGCGGGCGGCGGCATCGGCGCCGGTGCCGAAGAAGATGTCGGCGCGCGCCGGGCCGAGAATGGCGGAGCCGGTGTCCTGGGCCACCATCAGCCTGCGCAGCGGGGTCGACTCGCCATCCCGCCCAGGCAGGTCGACGGCGAGGTAGAAGGGCAGGCCGTAGGACCAGACCGAACGGTCGATGGCCAGCGAGCGCAGCGGGGTCAGGCTGACGCCGGCCGCTCCGACGGGTCCGGCCTCGGGCGGCAACGAGTCGTCGAAGCGGAAGAAGATGTAGGATCGGTTGCGCCGCATCAGCGCCGTGCCGGCCTCGTCCGGCCCCTGCCCGTTGGCGCGGATCCAGCCGCGCAGCTCGGCCATCCCCATCCGCTCGGGCGGAATACCGAGCGTGGTGACGAGCACCTTGCCGATCGAGGTATAAGGATAGCCGTTGCGCGCGGCATAGGCGATCCGGCGCATCCGGCCATCCGGCATGGCGATGCGCGCCGAGCCCTGCACGGCGACGAAGAAGGCGTCCACCGGCTCGCGCAGCCAGACCAGCGCGGGGGCCGCCGCGCCCAACGCGCCCGCCTCGATGCCGGCCCGGGCTGGCACCGGCGCCGGCGTGCCGTCCGGCCGGCGGTAGGTGGCAGATCCAGCCGCCGGCCCGCCCACGGTCAGGCCGGCCGGCGGTGCGAGCAGCGGCGTCGCGAAGGCGGAGGTGCGGATGGGCGCTCCTTCGACGACCGGCTCGTAA
>CALMGA010000173.1 GCA_937863205.1 uncultured Beijerinckiaceae bacterium
CGGCCACGCCGATCGCCAGAACGACCAGCAGGATCGCGACGACCTTGGCCGCAAGCTCGGGAAGCGCGAGACGCAGGAAGCGCTTCGCCGCGCTTGTCCGCGCGAGCAGGAACCAAAGCAGCACCGCCGCCGCGAGCGGGACCAACATCATGGCAACGGTATAAGCCGATCGTCGCGCCGATGGCGAGCGCCGCCGCTGCGATCGTCACAGCAGGCCCAACTCGCGCAGGGCAAGGCGCAGGGCTTCCGGCAGATCGACCGCGCCGGCGACGTCGTCGATGTCCGGCGGCCGCCGGCTGTCGTCGAGGTAACGCCAGCCCTGGAACGGCTTGCACCGCCGCGGATGCACCGGGATCACGATCGGCTGCATCACGAGGCGGCAGCGTCCGATGCCGTCACCATCGGTGAAGGGGCGGATGTCGAGCAAGGGCTGCCGGGCGGCGATCTGGCCGCGAATCACCCAGAACATCGACCCGCCGTCGAGCAGCTCGTCGGCGCGCTTGGGGACGACGCGCGTGACGTGGACCTGCTCTCCGCCATCCTCGGCGCAGCGCTGCGCGATGCGCGCCTCGAGTTCGGCGATCGTCGCGATGCCGACGCTCAGCTTCAGCAGGTGCAGGCCTGGCAAGCGCCGCGAAGATCAAGCGGTGAGAGTGGGCGGGATGCGCCTATTCCGCCGCCCGCTTGAACTCGGGGAAGGAGCAGGCGTCCGCGGTGGGCCTGGGGCGCAGCTTGACGATCTTCGGCTCCTCGAAGCGCAGGCCCAGCGTCTTCCACACGTCGACCAGCGCATCGACCAGCGCGGCGACGTGGGCGTCGGAGTGGAACGGCGTCGGGGTGATGCGCAGCCGTTCCGTGCCCTTCGGCACCGTGGGATAGTTGATCGGCTGGATGTAGATGTTGTGGCGCTCCAGCAGCAGGTCGGACGCCGCCTTGCACATCTCCGCGTCGCCGACGAGCACCGGCACGATGTGCGAGGGGTTCGCCATCACCGGCAGGCCGGCGGCGGAAAGCGCGTGCTTGGTCAGCATCGCCTGACGCTGGTGGCGCTCGCGCAACTCGTTGCCTGCCTTCAGGATGCGCACCGCCTCGCTCGCCGCCGCGGCGACGGCCGGGGGCAGGGCGGTGGTGAAGATGAAGGACGGCGCGTAGGAGCGCACGGCGTCGCAGATCGCCTTGTCCGCGGCGATGTAGCCGCCGAGCGTGCCGAAACCCTTGGCCAGCGTGCCTTCGATCACGTCGACGCGGGCCATCAGCCCCTCGCGGTCGGCGATGCCGCCGCCGTGCTCGCCGTAGAGGCCGACCGCGTGCACCTCGTCCATGTAGGTCATGGCGTTGTAGCGCTCGGCGAGGTCGCAGATGGCGGCGATGGGGGCGATGTCGCCATCCATCGAGTACAGGCTCTCGAAGACGATCAGCTTGTTGCGCTCGGGACCGGCCGCGCGCAGCAGCTCTTCGAGATGGGCGACGTCGTTGTGGCGGAAGATCATTCGCTGCGCGGCCGAGCGGCGCACGCCCTCGATCATCGAATTATGGTTCAGCGCGTCGGACAGGATGAGGCAGTCGGGGATCAGGTCGGCGATGGTGGAGATGGCGGCAAGGTTCGACACCCAGCCGGACGTGAACACCAGCGCGCCCTCCTTGCCGTGCAGGTCGGCGAGATCGGCTTCGAGCCGGACGAGGGGATGGCTGGTTCCGGCGATGTTACGGGTGCCGCCGGCACCGACACCGTGCTTGGTGGCTGTCTCGATCATGGCGCCGATCACGTCGGGGTGCCGCCCCATGCCCAGGTAGTCGTTGGAACACCAGATCGTCACTTCGTCCGTGGTGGTGGCGTCGCGATGCCAGATCGCGCGGGGAAAATGTTCGGCGCTTCGTTCAAGGTCGGCGAACACCCGGTAGCGGCGTTCAGCTTCCAGCTTGCCGATGGCCTTCGTGAAATGATGGCGATAGCTCATCAGACTTCCTGCTGCGCTGACCTCGCCGGGCGCATCGCTGTCAACTCAGCGAGTGTCAACCTGGGCTTACACGGCACTATGGCGTCACGAGCCGTCTTTAGCAATTCTAAAACGCTCTGCCGAGGGGCAGATGGTCCCACCGGGCCGATTTGCCAGGGCCTTTGCGTGATTGGTGTCGAAAGAGGCTCCGGCTCAGTGTCTCACCGGCTCATGCCGCAGGGCGACCCGCATGAACAAGAAAAGGAGCACGAAGCCGCTCAGCCCGAACAGCACCTCCAGGCTGCGGCTGATCGCCGGCGAGAGCTGAAGGATACCGCCGATCGCCCAGCCGGCGGCCCAGGACGCCCCGACCACCTCGGTCCCGACCAGGATGGCCACGGCGACAAGCGTGGATAGCCTCGCCGGGTCGATCATTCCACGCCCTGCCACGATACGTCTCCTTGCCTGCGCCCTGGCGGCGTCGGCCTGCGGTCTCCCATATGCCTGCGCCGGCTACGGCTCGCAATGGGACCCGCGCAAGCTCGAGACGCGGCTGCGATCAAACCTCCGGCACGTCGAAGACGCCGCCCGCGCCCTGCACGCGAAAGCGTGCGGCATCGAGACCGGCGGCGGCAAGGGCGGCGGCGAGGCGTCGCGGCGGCTCGTCGCGGGCCTCGGTTGTGAGCCGGAAGCAGCCCCAATGATGCGCCAGCGCGTGATGGGCGCCGCAGATCTCGAAGATGCGCACGGCCTCCTCGGGATCGACGTGCTGGGCGCGCATGAACCACCGCGGCTCGTAGGCGCCGATGGGGATCACGGCGAGGCGAGGCCGTCCGAAACGCTCGGTGATGCCTTCGAAGATCGCGCCATCGCCGAAGGCGGTGTCGCCGATGTGGTAGATCGCGCCGCCCGGTGCCTCGAACATCAGCGCCGCCCAAAGGGCCATGCGCCGATCGCCCAAGCCGCGCGCCGACCAATGATAGGACGGTAGCAGGGTGACGCCGACGCTGGGCGACAGGGCCACGCGGGTGTTCCAGTCATAGGCTTCGGCCTGCAGCGCGCGATTGTGCCGGCGCAGGATCGTGTCGTTGCCGAGCGGCACGATGATGCGGCAGGGCGAGCGTTCGTGCAGGCGGCCCAGCGTCGCCGTGTCGAGGTGGTCATAGTGGTTGTGGGTTATCAGCACGGCATCGAGGCGGGGCAGGTCGTCCAGCGCCACGCCCGGCGGCACCACGCGCCGCGGCCCGGCGAACCTGTAGGGGCTCGCCCGCTCGGACCACACGGGATCGACCAGCAGGTTGAGCCCCGCGAACTGCAGCAGGTGACTGGCATGGCCGATGCTCGTGACGCGCAGCCCGCCACCTTCGATCCGGGCCAGCGGCGGTGGCGCGGGGTCAAGCGGAACGTGCACGGGCCATTTGGCGGGCGGCGTGCGCAGGAAGCGCAGGAGATCGCCGGCCGCCTTGTCCGTTGCCGGGCCTCCCGGCACATGGAAGCGTAGCCCGTCGAAATGATCGGTTCGCGGGCCGTGGTAATACCGGTTGCGGGCCATGGGGCCGGTGGTGGGCTCCTTGTCCGGCAGGAAGATGACGGAGCCTGCCGGCGGGTCGGGCGATGCTGCGTCGAGGCGTTCCGTTTGCGACCCGCGCCTTGATCTCCGCCGTCCTTTCCGGCATAGAGGCGGGAACGCGCGCTGGCCTTGGCCGGCGCGCGACGTTTTTATTCCATCGCCATATGCCGAGGCTGCACCCGCGAGGTGTGCGAAGGCTGCGGGATGTGCATCGGCGAGGTGTCGAATATGAAGGTCCGCAACTCCCTCAAATCGCTACGCGGGCGTCATCGCATGAACCAGCTGGTCCGACGCAGGGGCCGGGTTTACATCATCAACAAGGTGCAGAAGCGCTTCAAGGCACGCCAGGGCTGACCGTTCCCAGTCCGGCCGCCGCGAGGCTTGTTGCCAAGGCGGCTCTGGCCAAGTCGGCTTTGAAACCAAGGCGGCTTTGACGTTTTCGGGCGGCGGTTCTACCTTGTCGGGATGGCAGCATCTGCTCGACTCATCGGTTCCGCCTTCCTGGTTCTGGCGGCGCTCGCCGCCCCCTGTCCCGCGTCTGCGGACGATGCGCAATCGCCCGTTCTCCGCATTCCCGGTTTTCCGCCCGTGCCGATGCCGCCGGGCACGCACGTTTTTGGTCCGCGAGGGGATGAGGCCGAACAGGGCACCGGGCGTGGGTCGGCTGACCCGCTGGATCGGCCCAGCGCCGACATTTATCATGAATTCGGAACCGTAACGCCGGGTGGCGGCGGGCGCGGACGGTTGCCGGATGCCAGCGGCATGGTGATCGGACCAGGCGGCGTGGTCAAACCGCCGGCGCGGACCGATCGCCGGCTCGGCTCGCCCAAGACCGCGGCGAAGGCCGCCCCGACCTTCGAGGAAAAACAGGCGCAGATCCGCAAGGCGCTGATTCCGCAGCAGCCGCTCTCTGTCGCCCGCCGCAAGACGCTTGACGATCTTTACGGCAAGCTGGCGGGTGCCAAGGACGAGAACGAAGCCAAGGGGGTTGCCTCGCTGATCATGGCGGTATGGCTGCGCTCCGGCTCGGACACGGCCAACCTTCTGATGGCGCGGGCCGACAGCGCCATCGCCTCGCAAGATTATCCCCTCGCGCTGAGCGTGCTCGACCGCCTCGTCGAGCTGCAGCCGGGTTGGGCGGAAGCCTGGAACAAGCGTGCCTCCGCCCGCTACCTTGCCGGTGACCTCAACGGTTCGATGGCCGACGTCGACCGCGTTCTCAAGCTCGAACCCAAGCATTTCGCGGCGCTGAACGGGCTGGCGATGATCCTTCAGCGAACCGGCTTCAACAAGCGCGCCCTCCAGGTGTACCGCCGCGAACTGGCGATCTATCCCCACCGGACGGACATCGAGCAGCTCGTCGAAAAACTCAGCGCCGAGGTGGAAGGGCAGGGGATCTGAACGCGCCGCCGATCGGCCGCGCGTCGGCGGCGGCGGCTGCGATGATGCGGTGGGTGGCGAGCCGATCCGCACGGGCGGCAGCGGCCTCGGCAGGGCCGGACGGGCTGAGAACGCCGCGTCGAACTGTTCGGGCGTCCGTGCCGACCCTTTGGCCAAGCTGCGGAACGAGATCGACGTAGCGGCCGTTCGCCTTCGATCACGTTCCCATCACTGGAACGGGCCCAGTCGTTTCAGGTCGCCGGCAGCTGCGCCAAGCGCATCAGGTTCGTGCCGCCGCGCTCGCCGAAGGGCACGCCGCCGATGATGATGATGCGGTCACCGCCGTTGGCGAAACCTTCCTCGTGAGCGCTGACCAGGGCCCGCGCCACCATGTCGTCGACGTTTTCGGCATCCCTGATGACCACGGGATGAACCCCCCACACGATGGCGAGGCGGCGCGCCGTGTCGATCTCGGGCGTGAGCGCGATGATTGGCGGACCGACGCGCTCGCGGGCGATGCGGAAGGCGGTGGCGCCCGACGAGGTCCAGGCTACGATCACCTTCACTTCCAACGTTTCGCCGATGTCGCGGGCGGCGATGGCGATCGCGTCGGCGGACGTCGGTTCCGGCTCGGCGCGCTGCGCGTTGATGATGGATCGGTAGAGAGGGTCGCTTTCCACCTCGATGGCGATGCGGTCCATGGTGGCGACCGCCTCGATCGGGTATTTGCCGACCGCGCTCTCGGCCGACAGCATGATGGCGTCGGCGCCCTCGAAGACGGCCTGCGCCACGTCCGACACTTCCGCCCGGGTCGGCACCGGGGCGGTGATCATCGACTCTAGCATCTGCGTCGCCACCACCACCGGCTTGCCCTGGCGCCGGCAGCGTCGGGTGATCCGCTTCTGGATCCCCGGCACCTTTTCCAGCGGCATCTCGACGCCGAGGTCGCCGCGCGCCACCATCA
>CALMGA010000174.1 GCA_937863205.1 uncultured Beijerinckiaceae bacterium
GCCGAACACGGCTGCGGCCTCATCGCCGCAGCCGTGTTCGGCGGAATGGCCGCGGCCGGCTGGCGAACGGCACGCCTCGCCGCTCCGGTGATCGAGCGAAGCCGCGTCGCGACCCTTCAGGGCTACATCGAGGAGATGGATTTTCGCCGCGAAGGGGCGCGCTTCGTCATGCGCGTCGCCGCCAGCGACGACCTCGACCCGGCTCACACCCCTTTTCGCGTGCGCCTCACCACGCGACGGACGCCACCCTTCGATGCCGGCGCCTTCGTGGAGGTCAAGGCGCGCATGCTACCGCCCTCGCAGGCGGCCGAACCCGGCGGTTACGACTTCGCCCGCGACGCCTGGTTTGCCCGCATCGGCGCGGTCGGCAACGTCCTCGGCCGGATGGAGGACGCGCAGCGGCCCGAGCCGCCCGGCTTCCCGCTTGCCTCGGCGATGGCGATCGATCGCGCCCGCAACGCGCGGGCCGCGCGCGTCGACGCCATCGTCGGCGGCGATCCCGGCGCGATCGCCGCCGCCATGGTGACAGGCAAGCGCGACCTTCTCTCGGAGGACGCCAAGGACCTCATCCGCGAGGCCGGCATCTTTCACGTCATCACCATCGCCGGCGTGCAGATGACGCTTGTGGCCGGGATCTTCTTCGTCGGCCTGCGCCGTTTGCTGGCCTTGAGCCAGACGTTGGCGCTGCACTACCCGATCAAGAAGTGGGCGGCCGGTTCGGCGATGATCGCCGCGGTCGGTTACGACGTGATGACGGGATCGCGCATCGGCACCGAGCGGGCGCTCGTGATGACGCTGATCATGCTGGGCGCCGTGCTGATCGACCGACGCGCGCTGACCATGCGCAATCTCGCCTTCGCGGCGGGGGCCGTGCTGCTGCTGCAGCCCGAAGCCCTGCTCGGCGCCAGCTTCCAGCTGTCCTTCGCCGCCGTGGCCGGCCTGATCGCCATCCAGGAGGCTCGGAGTGCGGCCGCCGGCCGGTTCGAACTGCCGGCCCCCGCGGACCGTCGGCGCGGCTGGTGGGGACGCGGCCACGGGCTCGGCCACGCGATCGCCGCAACCGCCTGCGCGACGGCGGCGACGGCCTCCTTCATGGCCTGCGACTTCCACGAATTGAACCCCTACGTGCTCGTCGGCAATCCGTTGACGTTGGCGGTGATCGAGATCTTCGCCGTGCCCGGCGCGCTGCTGGGGACGCTGCTCTATCCGCTCGGCCTCGACGCCTTCGTCTGGCACTGGGTCGGGCTCGGCATCTCGGTCATCATGTCCGTGGCCAAGGTGATCGCCTCGCTGCCGGGATCGCGCCTGCACTTGCCGGCCTTCGCACCGTGGTCGCTGCCGTTTCTCGCTTTGGCCGTCCTGTCGGCGGTGATCTGGCGCTCGCTCCTGCTGCGCCTCACCGCCGTGCCCTTCGCCCTGGTCGGCCTTGCCGGAGCCCTGTCGGGACCGGCCCTCGACATCGCCATCGCCGCCGATGGAACCGCGGCGGCGGTGCGCGGCGCCGACGGACTCCTTGCCGTGATCGGGCCGCGCCCCAGCGCTTTCGCCGCCGAGCAGTGGCTGCGCGCCGACGCCGACGGCCGCGATGTGGCCAGCGCCCTCAACCGCGAGGCTTGCGACAAGCTCGGCTGCATCGGCAGGCTCGCCGACGGCCGCGCGGTGGCGCTGGTTCTCGACCGCGCCGGTTTCGCCGAAGACTGTTTGCGGGCGAGCGTGGTGGTGACGCCGCTGTTCGCGCCCAAGGGCTGCGCTGCCGCCACGGTGATCGATCGGGCCCGCCTCAAGATCACAGGGGCGCTGGCGATGAAAGCCGTGGGAGACGGCTTCGAGGTACGCACGGCCCGCGCCGCCGACCAGGACCGACCGTGGTCGCCGGCGCCCGCCAAGCCTTGGACGCGGCGGGCGAGAACGCCCTCGCTCAGTAGCGACGGATCAGACTGACCAGCTTGCCCTGGATCTGCACCCGGTCGGGCCCGAAGATTCGCGTCTCGTAGGCCGGGTTGGCAGCTTCCAGCGCGATGGACGCGCCGCGCTTGCGCAGCCGCTTGAGGGTCGCCTCCTCGTCGTCGATGAGGGCCACGACGATGTCGCCGGTCTCGCCCGTATCCTGGCGGCGGATGATCACCGTGTCGGAGTCGAGGATCCCGGCCTCGATCATCGAGTCGCCGCGCACCTCGAGGGCGTAGTGCTCGCCGGGCGGCAGCATGTCGGGCGGCAGGCCGACGGTGTGGCTGCGGCTCTGCAGGGCGGAGATCGGCGTGCCGGCGGCGATGCGTCCCATCACCGGGATCGTCACCAAGCCTCGCGCCTCCTCCTCGAGCGGAGCGGGCGGTCGCACCCGCCCCAGCGTGCCCTCGATCACGGCCGGCTCGAAGCGGCGGCCGCGCGGTGCCGACGGCGTCGAGGACTCCGGCAGCCTCAGCACTTCCAGCGCCCTGGCGCGGTTGGGAAGGCGGCGGATGAAGCCGCGCTCCTCCAATGCGATGATCAGGCGGTGGATGCCCGACTTCGACCGGAGATCGAGCGCTTCCTTCATCTCGTCGAAGGACGGCGGCACGCCGGCTTCCTTCAGCCGCTCATTGATGAAGCGAAGCAGCTCGCTTTGTTTCCTGGTCAGCATCGTTTCGTCCTGGTCAGCGTGTCCGCACCCGAACGGGCGCCCAATCGGCGAGCATGGCTTGCGTTCTTCGCTCCATCCTAAAACAAAGGGTGAACGCAAGATTTTGTTCCTTTTAAGTTCCTCTTCCGGCAAACGTCAACACGCAAAATTCATCAAGGGCGAAACACATGGGAGCGAAACACATTGGCTTGCGGCAGGCATCACGGCGCATCGCGATCGCCACGCGCGGCAAGGGCCTCACCGATATCACCGCCGCCGCCGCCGGCTTCGTTGCGGACGAGAGCTTCGCCAGCGGCCTGTTGACGTTGTTCTGCCGCCACACGTCGGCGTCGCTGATCATTCAAGAGAACGCCGATCCCGACGTGCGAACCGACCTCAAGCGCTTCTTCGAGACGATCGCGCCGGAAGATGGCGACTACGTTCACGCCAGCGAGGGCGCCGACGACATGCCGGCCCACCTGCGCACCGCCCTGACCGGCGTGCAGCTCAGCGTCCCCATCCTCGACGGACGGCTCGCGCTGGGCACCTGGCAGGGCTTGTACCTCTTCGAGCACAGGCGGACGCCGCACCGACGCGAAGTCGTGCTGCACGCGATCGGCGAGTAACGGCGGCAGCTTGCGGGCCGGGAGAGAAGCGTCAGCCGTCGCCGAGGCGCAGGATGCGGCACGGCGCGCCCGCGTCAGCGGCGGCGGCACCCGGCTCGCGAATGAGCAGGCATTGCGAGTGCGCCAGAACGCGGAGCATGGACGAGTCCTGAGTGGACGCGGGAGTTGCGACGAGCTGCCCGCCGCTCCCGCGCGCCAGGGTGGCGCGGAGGTAGTCCTGCCGATCACCGTTGGCCGGCATCGCCTTGCCAAGGACGGCCGGCACGCTCCCGTCGTCGCCGGCGCGGGGATCGCCGGCCAGCCGGCGCAGCAGCGGCACAAGGAACAGCACGCCGCACACGATGGAAGACACGGGGTTGCCGGGAAGGCCGAGGATCGTCATCGCGCCGAGGCGGCCGTGGATCAGCGGCTTGCCGGGTCGCATCGCGATGCGCCAGAAGCCAAGCTCCATGCCCTGCCTGGCCAGGGCCGGCTTGACGAGGTCGTGGTCCCCCACCGAGGCACCGCCCAGCGTGACGAGAACATCGGCGCCGGCCGCCCGCGCGGCGGCGACCGCCGCCTCGACCGCAGCCAGCCGGTCTTGAACGATGCCGAGGTCGAGCGTGCGGCCGCCGGCACCCGCCACGAGGGCCGCCACCGCATAGCCGTTGGAGGCCACGATCTTGTCCTTGCCGACGACCGAGCCCGGCGCCACCAGTTCGTCCCCGGTGGCGACGACCGCGACCAGCGGCCGGCGCGTCACCGGCACCTGCGGATGGTTCATCGCGGCCGCCAGCGCCAAGGCGGACGGGCCGAGCCGCTGTCCCGGTTGCAGCAGCACCTCGCCTTCGCCGAAGTCGATGCCGGCGCGGCGGATGTTGCGGCCAAGCTCGGGCCGTTCCAGCGCGGTGACGTGGTCGCCTTCAACGGCGGCGCTTTCCTGGACCAGCACCGCGTCGGCACCGGGCGGAATGGCGGCGCCGGTGAAGATGCGCACGGCTTCGCGCGGGTGAAGCGTGCCGCCATACCCCCGGCCGGCCGCGCTTTCGCCGACGATGCGCAGGGCCTCGCCGAGATCGGCATGGCGAAGGGCGTAGCCGTCCATCGCCGAAACGTCGCAGGGCGGCTGGGTGCGAAGCGCCGCGAGTGGTCGCGCCAGCGTGCGGCCGATCGCCTCGTGGAGCGTCGCCATCTCCGCCGGCAGCGGCTCAACGCCGGCCAGCACTCTTTCCAGCGCGTCTTCGACGGAGAGAAGGCCGCTTCGCTCGCTCACGCGATCCAATCCCCCGAAGCGCCGCCGGACTTCGCGAGCAGCGAAATGGCATCGATGCGCATGCCGCGGTCCACCGCCTTGAGCATGTCGTAGAGGGTGAGAAGGCTGAGCGATACGGCCGTCAGCGCCTCCATCTCCACGCCGGTCCGCCCCGAGACCTTGACCGTGGCGGTCACCCGGAAACCTGGCAGCGACGGAACCGGCTCGATCTCCACCGTCACCTTCGTCAGGGCGAGCGGATGGCACAGCGGGATGAGGTCCGACGTGCGCTTGGCGGCCATGATGCCGGCGAGGCGGGCCGTGGCGACCACGTCGCCCTTCTTCGCGCTGCCGGACAGGGCGAGGTCGAGGGTCGCCGGCAGCATGAAGATGCGGCCGGTGGCAACGGCGACGCGTTCGCTGACGTCCTTGGCCGACACGTCGACCATGTTGGCGGCGCCGCTCGCATCGAGGTGGGTGAGGCCGCTCACGGCCGCGCGGCGACGCGCTGGGGCCGCGCCTCGGCCGGCGACGGTCCGAGAAGCGCGCGCGTGGCCGCGGTCACGTCGGGCTGCCGCATCAGGCTCTCGCCGACGAGGATCGTGCGGATGCCGTATCCGGCCAGTTGTTGGCGGTCGGCCGGGCCGGCGATGCCGCTCTCGCCCACGATGATGCGATCATCGGGGATCAGGGCCGCCAAGCGCTCGGCGGTGGCGAGCGAGACGGCGAAGGTGCGCAGGTCGCGGTTGTTGATGCCGACGAGCCGGGTTTCCAGCCGCAGGGCCCTGCGCAGTTCGGCCTCGTCGTGGACCTCGACGAGGACGTTCATGCCGAGTTCGTGCGCCGCGTCGCGCAAGTCGCCGGCGAGGGCATCGTCGAGGCAGGCCATGATCAGCAGGATGCAGTCGGCGCCATGGGCGCGCGCTTCCGCGACCTGATAGGTGTCGAACAGGAAATCCTTGCGCAGGACGGGGATGGCGACGGCGTCGCGCGCCCTGCCGAGAAAGGCGAGGTCGCCGGCGAAGCTCGGGCGGTCGGTCAGCACCGACAGGCAGGCGGCTCCGCCCGCTTCGTAGGCCAGCGCCAGCGAGGGTGGATCGAAATCGGCGCGGATCAGCCCCTTCGACGGGCTCGCCTTCTTGATCTCGGCGATCAGAGCCGTTTCGCCAGCGGCGTGCCTGGACTCGATGGCGGCGATGAAGCCGCGCGGCGGCGCCGCGGCACGGGCGCGGGCCCACATCGTCTCGTCAGGCACCCTCGCGCGGCTGTCCGCGATCTCCCGGCGCTTGTAGGCCTCGATGGTCTGCAGGATGTCGGCCATGGGCTATTCCGCGGCGGCGTGGAGCGGGGCCGCATCGGGCGCGGAGGCACCGACGAGGTGGTGCAGCACCGCCTGCGCCCGCCCCGATGCGAGCATCTCTCCGGCGATGGCGACGCCCTCGCGGAGGTGTTGCGCGCGGCCGGCCACCACCAGCGCGGCGGCGGCGTTGAAGCAGGCGATGTCGCGATACGCGTTGTCGGCGCCCTGGAGCACGGCCCGCAGCGCGGCGGCATTGTGGTCGGCGTCCCCGCCCTTCAGCTCGGCAAGGGTCGCCCGACGCAGGCCGGCCTCCTCCGGCTCGGTCGTGAAGCGGCGGATGGCGCCGGCGTGCCATTCCACCACGCTCGTCGGCCCGGTGGTGCTGATCTCGTCGAGGCCGTCGCAGCCGTGCACCAGCCACGCCCGTTCGGCCCCGAGGCTGCCGAGCACCCGCGCCAGCGGCTCCAGCCAATCGGCCGCGTAGACGCCGACGACGAGGCGGCCGACCCCGGCCGGATTCGACAAGGGCCCGAGCAGGTTGAAGATCGTGCGCAGACCGAGGTCGGCGCGCACCGCCGCGACGAACCGCATCGCCGGATGATGGGCCGGCGCCGACAGGAAGCAGATGTTGGCCTCGCGCAGGCAGCGTTCCGCGTCCGCTGCGGTGCCGCCAACCGCGACGCCGAGCGCGGCGAGCACGTCGCTCGATCCCGAGCGGGAGGATGCCGCCCGGTTGCCGTGCTTGGCGACCGGCACGCCGGCCGCGGCGACGATGATCGCGGCCAGGGTGGAGACGTTGTAAGTGCCGTGGCCGTCCCCGCCGGTGCCGACGATGTCGATGGCGTCGGCCGGCGCGGCGACGCGCAGCATCCGCGCGCGCATCGCGGCCACGGCGCCGGCGATCTCGTCGATCGTTTCGCCGCGCACGCGCAGCGCCATCAGCAACGCCCCGACCTGCGCCGGACCGGCATCGCCCGACAGCAGTCGGGCGAACACGTCTTCCGCCTCGCCGCGCGACAAGGTCTGGCCGGCGGCGAGGCGCTGCAGCACCGGCTTCAAACCGTCCATCAGGCAGCCCCCGCCCGCTGCCGGCCGTTCCAGGCGGCGGCGAGATCGAGGAAGTTCGCCATGATCCGCCGTCCGCCTTCCGAGGCGATGCTTTCGGGGTGGAACTGCACCCCGTGGACCGGCAGGCTGCGGTGCGACAGCGCCATGATCAGGCCGTCGGTTTCCGCCGTCACGGCGAGGCAGGCCGGCAGCGTCGCGCGCTCAACCACCAGCGAATGATAGCGCGTCGCCCGGAACGCCTCGTCGAAGCCGCCGAACAGCCCTTGCGCCCGATGGGTCATCACGGCCACCTTGCCATGCACCGGCCGGGGCGCGCGCACCACGTCGCCGCCGAACGCCTCGCCGATCGCCTGGTGTCCGAGGCAGACGCCGAACATCGGGATGGTCGGGCCGGCCAGCCGGATCAGGTCGAGGCAGATGCCGGCCTCGCGCGGCGTGCACGGGCCCGGCGACAGCACGATCGCGTCGGGTCGGGCGACGACGATCGCGGCGGCGCTGCGGGCATCGTTGCGCACCACCTCCACTTCGGCTCCCAGCGCACGGAAATCATGCACGAGGTTCCAGGTGAAGCTGTCGTAGTTATCGATCAGAACGAGCTGGGGCGGGGCGGAATGCGGCCCGGACAACGAAGGCATGGCGGTCATATCGGCCAGCCTCCCTCGCAGCGTCAAGGGCGGCCGAGGGCCTCGACGTCACCATCCCGTCGCGTTTCGCCCTTCTGTTCGCGCAGCCAAACTCGATCGCGCGACCGGCCATCAGGCGGGCATCGCGCAGCCCTGGATCCGGAGACTTGACCATGAGCGGAGATCTTTCGCGACGCGACGTGCTCGCCGGCGGCGCGGTCGCCCTTGCTGGATCCGCCGTCGCGCCGGCCGCAGCCGCCGGCTCCCCGCCCGGCGAGGACCCGGCGACTGTTCCGAGCGCGAAGGATGATGCTGGGACGGCGGATACGGTCGAAGGCACGGTGCGCGAGGTCGTCCTCGACACGGCCGCCCTTCGGCAGGGGCCGCCGGTCGCCGGCGTGCTGTTGTCGAACGGCCGCGAGGTCGTGCGCACCGATGCGGACGGGCGCTACAGTCTCCCGGTCGCGCCGGGGCAGACGGTGTTCCTGATCAAGCCGTCCGGCTTCCAGGTGCCGGTGGCGGCGGCGACGAAGCTGCCGCTGTTCTCCTACGTCCATGACCCCGAGGGGACGCCGCCGGCGCTGGGCTTCCGCTACCGCGGCCTGCCGCCGACCGGCCCGCTGCCGGCGCCGCTCGACTTCCAGCTCACGCGGGTGACCGAACCGGCGCGCTTCGACGTGATCCTGTTCACCGACCCGCAGCCGGAGTCGACGGCGGAGATCGCCTATGTCCGCGACTCGGTGGCGGCCGGGCTCGTCGGCTCGGCCGCCGCCTTCGGCATCACCTGCGGCGACATCGCCTTCGACGACCTTTCGATGTACGGCCGCATCAACCGCATCATCGGCCGCATCGGGCTGCCCTGGTGGAACGTCGGCGGCAACCACGACCTCGACTTCGAGGCGCCCGACGCGTCCCGCTCGCGCGATACCTACAAGCGCGTGTTCGGGGCGCCGTACTACGCCCACGAGCACGGCGGCGCGCTGTTCATCATGCTCGACAACGTCGAATATGCCGGCACCGCCCGCGACAAGCCGGGCGGTCGCGGCGCCTACCGCGGCGTGATCGCGCCCGACCAGCTCACCTTCGTCGAGAACCTGCTGGCCATGACGCCGCGCGAGCGCCTGCTCGTCTTCGTCATGCACATACCCCTGCGCACCTACCTCGATCCGACCGGACCCGGGCAGAACACCGCCAACCTCGCCGACCTGCTCAGGCTCATCGGCGATCGTCCGGCGGTCAGCTTCTCCGGCCATACCCATTCCACCGAGCACCATTATTTCGGCACGGCCGAGGGCGGGTCGGACGCCAAGCCACACCATCACCACGTGCTGACCGCCGTGTCCGGCTCGTGGTGGAGCGGTCCGCGCGACCACCGCGGCATCGCCTGCGCCGACAGCTATGATGGCACGCCCCACGGCTACCACGTTCTGGCGGTGGACGGCGCCACCTACACCACCCGCTACGTGCCGGCCTCCGAGCCGGGCAGCCGGCAGATGCGGATCAGCCTCGACGCGCAGTTCCACGGCAACGATCGCGAGACGTTGGGCGACCTGAGCGAGGTCGAGCTGCTGCGCTCGCCGGTCGGCGCCGAGCAGGCGGCGGGCACGCTGGTGCTGGTCAACCTGTTCGACGGCGGCCCGCGTTCGGATGCGGTGATGACGATCGACGGCGGGCAGCCGATCCCGATGGTGCGCGTCGCACGCCCGGATCCCTTCGTGGTGCAGCTCTACGCCCGCCACCCCCAGACGATCAAGCCGTGGGTGAGCCCGCGCCCGTGCTCGCACCTGTGGCAGGCGGCGCTGCCGGCCGGCCTCGCGCCGGGCACCTATGCGCTGGAGGTGGTGGCCCGCGACGAATACGGGCGCATGCTGCGGGACGCGATGGTGCTGGAGGTGGTGTGAGGCGTTGTTTCGCGAGGGAACGCCTGCAACGCCGCCGGTTTGTGCGGCTCACGGCGGCATGGTATCGACAGAGGCCCTTAGCCGGGCCGGCAGGTGAGACCCGGCGAGGGGATCAGCTGGGGCTCCGAACAGAGCAGAAGGGTTGCTGCCGCCCGCCCAGCACCACCGCGCTCCGCCATTCTCACTCCGCGGCACGGCGTTGCTGGTAGCCGAGCTTGGCGTTGAGCACGTCAAGCACTTCGCGAGCGGCGTCGGTAACGGGCGTGCCCGGTGGGAAGATCGCTGCGGCGCCGGCGTTTCGAAGCGCGGCGAAGTCGCCGGGCGGGATGATGCCGCCCACCACCACCGTGATGTCGTCCCTGCCCAGCGCATCGAGAGCGGCGCGCAGCTGCGGCACGAGGGCGAGATGCCCGGCCGCGAGCGTCGACAGGCCGATCACGTGGACGTCGGCCGCCACCGCCTCGGCGACCGCTTCGGCGGCGGTGGCGAACAGGGCGCCGACCTCCGCCGCGAAGCCGAAATCGGCGAAGGCCGAGGCGATCACCTTCTGGCCTCGGTCGTGGCCGTCCTGGCCGAGCTTGGCGACCAGCACCTTGGGCGGCCGGCCCTCGTTCTCGGTGAAGGCGGCGACCTGCCCGCGCACCTGCATCACCGCGTCGGTATCGCCGGCCGCGCGTCGGTACACGCCTGTGACGACGTCCGGCTTGGCGCGGTGGCGGCCGAACACATCCTCCAGCGCCGCCGAAATCTCGCCAACCGTGGCCTGCGCGCGCGCCGCCTCGACGGAAAGCGCCAGCAGGTTGGCCTCGCCGCGCGCGCCCTCGCGCAAGGCGTCCAGGGCGGCCGCGAGGCGGGCCGGGTCGCGTCCGGCGCGCAGCTGCCGGAGCTTGGCGAGTTGACGCTCGCGCACGTCGGGGCTGTTGATCACCCGCAGCAGCGGCGCCTCGTCACCCAGCGGCCTGTATCGGTTGACCCCGATCACCGCCTGGGTTCCGGAATCGATGCGCGCCTGCATCGCCGTCGCGGTTTCCTCGATGCGGCGCTTGGGCAGACCGGCCTCGATGGCGCGGGTCATGCCGCCCATCGCCTCGATCTCGGCCATGTGGTCCCTGGCGCGCGCGGCGAGATCATGGGTGAGCCGCTCGACGTAGAACGATCCGCCCCACGGGTCGACGGTGCGGGTGAGGCCGCTCTCCTCCTGGAGGAAAAGCTGGGTGTTGCGGGCGATGCGCGCCGACTCGTCGGTGGGCAGCGCCAGCGCCTCGTCGAGCGCGTTGGTGTGCAGCGACTGCGTGCCGCCGCCGGTCGCCGCCAGCGCCTCGATCAGGGTCCGCACGACGTTGTTGTTGACGTCCTGCGCGGTCAGCGACCAGCCCGAGGTCTGGCTGTGGGTGCGCAGCGCCAGCGACTTCGCCGACTTCGGCTTGAACTGCGAAACCAGCTCGCACCACAGCAGGCGCGCGGCGCGCATCTTGGCGATCTCGGTGAAGTGGTTCATGCCGATCGCCCAAAAGAACGACAGGCGCGGGGCGAAGCCGTCGATGTCGAGCCCGGCGGCAAGCCCGGCGCGGATGTATTCGACGCCGTCGGCGAGCGTGTAGGCCAGCTCCAGGTCGGCCGTCGCCCCGGCCTCCTGCATGTGGTAGCCGGAGATCGAGATGGAGTTGAACCTCGGCATGGCCCTCGCGGTGTAGCCGAAGATGTCGGACACGATGCGCAGCGAGGCGGCGGGCGGGTAGATGTAGGTGTTGCGCACCATGAATTCTTTGAGGATGTCGTTCTGGATGGTGCCGGCGAGCTTGGCCTGCGGCACGTTCTGCTCCTCGCCGGCGACGATGAAGAGCGCCAGGATCGGCAGCACCGCCCCGTTCATGGTCATGGAAACCGAGACGTCGCCGAGCGGTATGCCGGCGAACAGCGTGCGCATGTCCAGGATCGAGTCGATGGCGACACCGGCGAGGCCGACGTCGCCGCCGACGCGCGGGTGGTCGGAATCATAGCCGCGGTGGGTGGCGAGATCGAAGGCGACGCTGAGGCCCTTCTGGCCGCCGGCGAGGTTGCGCCGGTAGAAGGCGTTGGACTCTTCCGCCGTGGAGAAGCCGGCATACTGCCGAATCGTCCAGGGCTGGTTGACGTACATGGTCGGGTAGGGGCCGCGCAGGAACGGCGCGAGGCCGGGAAAGGTGTCGAGCGCGGGCAATCCGGCGAGGTCGCTCGCGGCGAAGCGCGGCGGCACGGCGAGGCCCTCGGGCGTGGTCCACGGCAAACGGGACTCGACGGCGGGGCTGCCGGCGTTGCCGGTCGGCGCCGGGGCGAAGCACAGCCGGGAAAAGTCGGGCAGGGCGCTCATGGGACGGCACATCCTCCGAAGGCTCGCGCGTCGACGGCACGAGGCGATGGCGCGGCAGCCGGCGGAATGGCTAATGGCCGGAGGCGAGCGCCTTGTCCAACGCCAAGCCTAGCACCTGCAAAGCGTGGCAGCGCTCATGAATGAGCGCGTCGACCCCCTTCTTTCGCCAGTCCTCGTCCCGCCCGGCCATCAGCACGAAGGTCGCACCAGCGCGCCGGAGCGCGGCGAGAACGGCCTCGCCGCGCTCGCGATAGATGTCGTCCGGGCCGCACAGGCAGGCAAGCCGGGCGCCGCTGGCCTCGAAGCGGGCGATGATCTCGTCGGCCTCCATCTGCTCCGGCGCGGTGGTGGCGAGGCCCGCGGCGGCAAGCAGGTTCGACGTGAACGTCGCCCGAGCGCCGAAGCCGGCCGGCGATCCCAGCGTGGCGAGGAACACCAGCGGCCGCCGGCAGTCTGGAAGCCCCGACTCCGCCCGGTCACGCAGGGCCTCGAAGGGTTCGGCGTCGCGCCCGCACGGCAAAACTCCCGATCCCGCGGAAAGAGCAGGCCGGGGCGGCACGTCAAGACCGGCGACGGCGGGGGCGCCTAGGCTGGGGAAGCGGCTGGTGCCGACGATGCCGCGGGCGAGCGTGGCGGCGGCATCGTCGGCAC
>CALMGA010000175.1 GCA_937863205.1 uncultured Beijerinckiaceae bacterium
CATGCTGGAGGAGTGCGGGCTCCCCTACAGGATGGTCCCGGTCGACATTCGGCGCGGCGAGCAGCACGAGGCGGCGTTCTTGCGCATCAGCCCTAACGGCCGGATGCCGGCGATCGTCGACCACGACGCCCCCGGCGGCCCGCTGTCGGTGTTCGAGTCGGGCGCGATCCTTCTGCACCTGGCGGAGCGGGCCGGGCGTTTCGCGCCCACCGACCCGCGCGGGCGCACGGCGCTGCTGGAGTGGCTGTTCTGGCAGGTCGGCAACCTCGGGCCGATGGCCGGCCAGCTCAGCCACTTCGTGAACTACGCCCAGGGCGAGCACCCGTACTCCCACGGGCGCTACGCCGGCGAGTACCGCCGCTGCCTCGGCGTGCTGGAGCGGCGGTTGGAGGGACGCGACTGCATCCTCGGCGCATACTCGATCGCCGACATGGCGGCGTGGCCGTGGGTGCTGATCGCCAAGCCGCTCGGCCAGTCGCTCGACGCGTTCCCCAACGTCGCGCGGTGGAGGACGGCGATCAAGGAGCGCCCGGCGGTGCGGCGCGGGGTCGACCTCGGCAAGAAGCTGCGCCGCTCCGCTCCGCCGACCGACGAGGAGCGCCGCATCCTCTTCAACCAGACCGTCCCGACACCTTGACCGATGGCAAGGGTGCATGGATCGCAGGACGCCGCACGATCGCCGCGGCACCGGGCGCGATGCCTCGGCTTGTGGCGCCGCATCGGACGCCCCGAAGGCCGCTGCCGCACGTTTCATCCGATGCTCCATGATGGTTTGATTTGCTGCAACGGGTGCCCTATCGAGCTTGCGGAGTGACCAGCGCCGACGACCTCGGCCTTTCCGCGAAGCGATCCGGGCACGCGGCTTCGGGATGGTGGGCGATGACGCATTCGGGGCATTGGCAGGGCCTGGACGCTGCGTCGCCGGTCGGCGGCGTGCCGCGCGATCTCTCGCCGGAGCTGGTCGACCTTCTCGCGCGGGTGCCGGTGGGCGCGGCGGCCAAGGCCGACGTGGTGGCGCGGATGGGCGGGACCGACCGCTTCTACCACGGGCTCGACCACCTCGCCGTGCTGTGGCGGCGCCATCGCCGCTACGGCGCCGCGGAAGGGCTGCATGGCGAGGCGACCGACGCGCTGGTCGCCTCGGCGATCCTGTTCCACGACTGCATCTACGACGCCCGGCGCTCCGACAGCGAGGAGCTGTCGGCCGAGCACTGGCTGCGGCTGTCGGGCGGCGCCGGGCTGGCCGAGGCCGACCGGGCCTGGGTCGCCGACACCATCCGGGCGACGAGGGCGCACCTTTCCTACCAGCCGAGCGCGGCTTTCGCCTCGGGCGCGGCGGGGCGCTTCCCGCCCGAGGCGGTGCTGCGCGAGCGGGCGCGGGTGTGGCTGCTCGACCTCGACCTGACGCCGCTGGGCGAGGAGCCGGCGGCCTTCGCCGACAACGGCGTGCTGCTGCGCCGGGAGGTGCCGCACCTCAGCGAGGCGGAGTGGGACAGGGCGCAGCTGCGCTTCCTCGCCTCGTTCCGCGCCGTGCCGCGGATCTACCGCAGCGCCACGCTCAACGCCGCCTTCGAGGCCCAAGCCCGCCGCAACATCGCGCAGGCCTGCGGGCCGTGACTGCGGGGCCGGGCGAGCTAGGCAGGGTCGGCGAGTGCTGGACATGTCGGTTCGCGATGTCGAGCTTCACAGAAGATCGCCGGACGCCATCCTGCGCTCCGTCTTCAAGGGCGACGACGAGGCCGCTATCGCCGCCGTCGAGGACACGGTCTTCCTCGAACTGCTGGCCGGCGCCGTGCCGTTCGCCCAGGGCGACACCGGCGACGAGGTCTACTTCGTGCTCAATGGCCGACTGCGCGCGGTGGTGCACGCCGACCTCTGCATCACGCCGACGCCGGCCCGCATGAGCGGCAGGGCGAGTGAGCGGAAGCACCGGTGATCCGAAGAAATGCCGAGGCGCCGTCCCGCCCGCTGCGTCAGAACTCTGCTGCGTCAGGGCTTGGCGTCCGCCGGCTCCGGCTTCGGCGCGTCGGCGTGCGCCTGGTCCTCGCGGGCGTCGGCGACGATCTTCTTGAACTGCGGCAGGTCGAGCGGGCTCGCCGTGATGAAGGGGCCGATGAGGTAGACCGGCGTGCCCTTGATCTGCAGGGCGTCGGCCTCCTGGATGTTGCGCTTCAGCAGCGCCACGATCTCGCCGTCGCGCTCGTCGAGGTCGCGGTTGAGGCGGGGGATGTCGATGCCGGCCGCCACCGCGGCCTGGGAGATGTCGGCGTCGTTGGCGGGATGCGCGCGCATCCGCATCAGGGCCTTGTGCATGTCGGCGTAGCGGCCCTGCATGTCGGCGGCGATCGCCACCTTGGCGGCGGCGAGCGAGGTCTTCGACAGGATCGGCCAATCCTTGTAGATGACGCGCACCTTGGGATCGTCGTCGACCAGCGCCGCGAGATCGGCCTCGGAGCGCTTGCAGTAGGCGCAGTTGTAGTCAACGAACGCGACGATGGTGATGTCGCCGTCGGGATTGCCGATCGAGGGCGAGGCGGCGTCGTGGAACAGCGCGTCCTTCAGGGACAGCACGGCCGGCTTCTCCGCGGCGATCGCCCTGGCCTTGTGGTCGATGGCGGCCGCAGGGGTCGCCGACCAAGCCGGGATGAACAAGGCCGCGATGAGCGAGACCGCGACGAGAGATGCCGCGCCGGCGCCTTGAGGCCGGCCCAAGGCAGGCGCCGGCCGGCGGGGCGCGGCGATCGGGCGGGCGAGGTTCGACGATCGCGGCTCATCGCAGCGGACTATGCGACCGCCTGTCCGGAAACGCAACTCGGCTGCCCATAATGGGCGAGGTAGCGCTCGCCGATTTCGGCCATCGGCATCACGGCGAACACGTCCGTGGTGCCGAACTGCCGGTCGAGG
>CALMGA010000176.1 GCA_937863205.1 uncultured Beijerinckiaceae bacterium
CCGCCGACGCCCAGGATCGCCAGCGCCACCTTGGCGCCGACCCCCTGGATGCCTTGCAGCAGGCGGAACCAGTCGCGCTCGGCATCCGAGCGGAACCCGTAGAGCCGGATCGCGTCCTCGCGCACGTGGGTCTCGATCGACAGCGAGGCGGCTTCGCCGGGCTGGGGCAGGGCCTGCAGGGTGCGGCCCGAGCACTGCACGAGGTAGCCGACGCCGCCGACGTCGAGCACCACGCCATCGCCGGTGTAGCTGTCGATGATGCCGCGCAGTTTCCCGATCATCGCGCGCCCAGCAGCAGCGCCGCCCGCCGCTGGGCGCCGCGGAGCTGGGCGTGGGTGATCGCCACCGCCAGCGCATCCGCGGCATCGGCCGAGGACAGGGCGGACCGCGGCAGCAGCACCTTGACCATCATCTGCACCTGGCGCTTCTCGGCGAGCCCGGCGCCGGTCACCGTCTTCTTGATGAGGTTGGCGGAATATTCCGCCACCGGCACGCCGGCCAGCGCCGGCGCCAGCAGGGCGATGCCGCGGGCGTGGCCGAGCTTCAGCGCAGACTGCGGGTCGCGGTTGACGAAGGTTTCCTCCACCGCCGCCTCGTCGGGATCGTGCGCGGCGATCACGCCGGCCAGCCCGTCGTGAAGGACGCGCAGCCGGGTCGCGGTGTCGTCGCCGCCGCGCGATTGCACGATGCCGCAGGCGACGAAGGCGAGCCGCGTGCCCATCGCCTCGATGACGCCCCAGCCGGTGTTGCGCAGGCCGGGATCAATGCCGATGATGCGGATCGGGCGTTGGATGGCGGCTCTCCGGCAGACGGGATCGCGGAGCCTTACGCCATCGGCGCGGCATCGCAAACGCCTCGTGCGCGCTGGGCGCGCTGGGGCCGTCAGGCCGGCTGCAGATCCATCTGCCGGTGCAGCTCCGTTTCGCCGATCTCGTCGGTCCACACCTTGAACACGTTGAGGGTGTGCGGGCCGAAGGAGGTGGCGAGCGGGATGTCGGTGGCGTCGCGCCCGCGCGAGACGGTGATGCGGCCGATGCGCGGCATGTTGTGCCGGGCATCGAAGATGAACCAGCGGTGGTCGAGGTACACCTCGATCCAGGCGTTGTAGTCCATCGGCGCGGGGTCGCGCGGCACGCCGATGTCGCCGAGGAAGCCGTTGGCGTAGCGGGTCGGGATGTTCATGCAGCGGCACAGCGTCACCGCGAGGTGGGCGAAGTCGCGGCACACGCCGAGGCGCTCCTCGTAGGCCTCGAAGGCCGTGCGGTCGCCGCGGGCGTACTGGTAGCCGAAGGTCAGGTGGTTGTGCACGAAGTCGCAGATCGCCTGGACCCGCCGCCAGCCCGGCGGCACGTGGCCGAACAGGTTCCAGGCGATGTTCGACAGCTTGTCGGTTTCGCAATAGCGGCTGCCCAGCAGGTAGACGAGATGTTGGGAAGGCACCTCGCCCAGCGGCACCTCCTTGGCATCGAGCACCACCGGGTCGGCGAGGCCGTCGCACTGGTAGATCTGGTCGCGCGAGATGGTGAAGGGACCGACCGGCGCCATGAAGCGCCGCACCAGATTGCCGTAGCCGTCGGTGTAGAGCTGCGATTCGATGTGGGGATCGGAACGGAACGCGCCCTGCCACCTGACGTGCTGCCTCAGCTCGTCGTGCGAATCGAGCAGGCAGACCATCAAGACGGGTTGGGGACAGAAGAATTGCAGTTCGTAGCCGTACCGGATGAGCATGGGCCGAGGCGCTCCTGCTTGAGGCGAAAAGGTCCGGCTCGCCCGTGCAAGGGACGCACCGCCCCTCCGGGCGGGAGCAGGAATGATGCCTTCGCCGATATCAAATCGCGGCGCGATCTCAAAGGTCGCTCAAGCCGCCAGCAGCCTGACCACCTCGCCGGGCACGTCGCCGATCACGCACACCAGCAGGGGCTCGGGATAAAGGCCGGCCGCGGGATCGCTGCGGTCGCGAAGAACAAGAACGCCGGCGTAGAAGGGCGCCAAGCCGTCGGCCAGGGCGATGGCGTTGGGGCGCGACAGCGAGCGGCGCGGCGTCCCGGGATGCAGGGTGCCCGCTTCGTCGGCGAAAAAGGGAACAACGATGTGGATGGTGCCCGATGCCATGACGAATCCCTCGGAAGTCAGGAGAACGTACGCAGAACATTGGCGGCTGGCAAGCGCGAAGAGGTTAACGGAACCTTGTTGCAGGCGCGGTCGGGAACCCTGCCGGGAGCCGGCATGACGCGGCTGGCAAAGCCGTGTATGCCTCGTGCCCGGCTCTGCCGAGCTTTGCGCCTCTGCCGATGCTGGGCCGATGCTTGGCCGAGCCGTCGTTCAAACCCCAGCGTTGTTTTGGCCAGCCTTGAAAGCCGCCACGCGTATGTCCCGGAGCGCAGGTTTGAAGAGTACCGCCAGCAAGGTTTTGCCCCTGATTGCCGGTTGTGCCGCGATCTGGCTCGCGGTTGCTCCCCCCATGGCGACGCCGCCCGCTTGCGCGCAAGCCTCAAGCCCGCCGGACAACCGCGGCGCGGCGGACGACCGGCTCGCCACCGTTCTGCAGCTCAACAGCGTGGCGACCGGCTTCGCCCTGTCGCCGCGCGGCCGCACCTTCCTGCCGCTGTCGCGCATCGATGGCAGCGACGGCCCGCAGGTGATCGAATGGGTCGACGGCAAGCCGGTGCCCTTCCCCGATGCCGACTGGAACAGCTGGAAGACCGGCGACGACCCGGAAAACAAGTTCGTTCACGTCAACGCGTTGCGCGTCGGGCGGAGCGGTAGCCTGTGGGTCGTCGATGCCGGCGCCCCGGGCCTGGGCAACGCCAAGCTGCCGCACGGACCCAAGATCGTGAAGATCGACCTGTCGACCAACAAGGTCGCGCGGGTGTTCCCGCTCGATGACGTGACCAAGCCCAAAAGCCTGCTCGACGACATCCGCTTCCACGGCTCCCTCGCCTACATCACGGATGCAGGCGCACCGGGCATCATCGTCCTTGATCTCGTCAGCGGCATGGGGCGGCGCGTCCTCGACGACGATCCTTCTTTGACCGCGCAACGTCCGGTGAGCGTCGACGACCACGTTCTGCGCGGCCCCAACGGCGCCCCGGTGAACATCCACACCGATCAGCTCGAAGTCTCGCCCGACGGCAAGTTCTTCTTCTACCAGCCGGCGAGCGGACCGATGTCGCGCCTGGCGACGCGCTACCTCGACAATCCCAAGCTGTCGTCGCAGCAGCTGGCCAAGAACATCACGACCTATTCCAAGACCGGCTCGACCGGCGGCACGGCGATCGACTCCGAGGGCAACATCTACTGCTCGGACACCAACAAGCACAGCATCCTGGTTCTCGACCGCGAGGGGCGGCAAAGGCTGCTGGTGCAGGACCCCCGGCTTCTTTGGGTCGATGCCATGTGGATCGACGCCGCCGGCTATCTCTACATGCCGGCGGCTCAGCTCGACCGCATGGCGCCCTTCAACGGCGGCGTGTCGAAGGTGCAGCTGCCCGTCACGGTGTACAAGATGAAGATCGACGCCAAGCCGCCGCCGAGCGACCATCCCTAAGCAGGTTCGCGTTGGCAAGCCAACGCTTCATCCGCTTAGCTCTTTGAAAGGCCGCAGGTTTTGATCGCAAGACCGCGGGGCGCTTTTGCGAAACCTGCTTAGGGCCTCAACCCCGGCGGTCTTCGGCGAGGCTTGAAACGGGTGAGCCCGGCCGAACGCCTGCCCGCCCAGCCCGGCGCGAGCGCCCGACCAGGGTGGCAAGGCTGCCGAGCGCAAGGAACACGACCAGAAACGCGACGGCGATGGCTGCCAGGCCGCGGTAGCCGAAGATGCCGGGGTTGAGGAAACCATAGGGGTAGCCGGCACCGAACGCGCCCGCCGCCAGGGTCACCGCGAGGTAGAGCGCGGGATAAACGAGCAGCCAGGGCAAGCCGCGCCAGCTCAGCTCGCGCTTGGGGGCGAAGGCGAGCCAGAACAGCAGCGTCAGCGCCGGCTGCAGATCGTGAAAGGTGAGATCGGTCAGGAACTGGATCCCGTGCGGCGACCAACTGCCGCGCAGCAGCAGCTCATAGGTGATGCAGGTCACGGCCATGTAGACCAGCGCGGCGCGGAACACGCCGGCCGGCGGCAGACGCCGATGCCGGAGCAGGGCGAGCCCGGTCGCGCTCATCAGGACGGCGAGCCCGCAATTCGACTGGACGGTGAAGAAGCGGACGTAGGCGAGCACGGAATAAAGAAGGCCGTGCCCTCTCGCCAGCGAGTGCGACAGGGCGGTGGAGAAGTCGGTCGCAAGTGCGCTCCAGCCCAGCAGCGCCATGGCTGCGGCGAGTGCAAGGGCGAGGTCGGGATGGCGCGGCGCGGCCGGGGGGCTCATCGGGGATCAAGGCTCCTGCGACTCGGGCATGTGCTTTGGGCACGTGCTCTGGGCTTGCGATGTCGGCGCTTCGGCTTGGCTGGCCCGCCGAGCGAGATGAATGTAAGGTGTTATCTCGCCGGCTGGATGGGAATGTGAGGCGAGAACAAAGGCGGAATATCTCCGACATCTGATTCGGACATCGTTTGTTCTGATATCGTTCGGGTTCCTAGCTGGAAGAGGCTCTGTTTTCAGCCGATTGCGGCTCCCGCCGCTCGAGGCCGGCGGTTGCGGGCGGAGGCTCCCGCCACGACATGAGTCCTGACGACTTAAGTTCTCACGACGTCGAGCCTTGCCGTGCGGGCCTCTGCGACCCGCCCGGAGTCGCGCCACAGCAGCGAAGGCGTCCTGCCACCTGATGAATTTGGCTTTCCCGACCCCGGAACGGCCCAGGCGCGAGGGTGAGCGCGAGCGCGCCAGCGGCGTGACGCTGGTGCTCGGGCCGACCAACACCGGCAAGACGCATTACGCTATCGAGCGCATGCTGGCTCACCGATCGGGCATGATCGGCCTGCCGCTGCGCCTGCTCGCCCGCGAAGTCTACAACCGCGTCGTCGCCAAGGTCGGCGCGGACGCGGTGGCCCTCATCACCGGCGAGGAGAAGATCAAGCCGCGCCAGCCCCGATACTGGGTGTGCACGGTTGAAGCGATGCCGCGCGACCTCGATCTCGCCTTCGTGGGCGTCGATGAGATCCAGCTCGCCGCCGACCTCGACCGCGGCCACACCTTCACCGACCGCCTGCTCAACCGGCGCGGTACGGAGGAAACCCTGCTGATCGGCGCCGGTACGATGGAGCGCGCCCTCGTCGACCTGCTGCCCGGCGTCAACGTCGTCACCCGCCCGCGCTTGTCCAAGCTGTCCTTCGCCGGCGAGAAGAAGTTGTCGCGCCTGCCGCCGCGCTCGGCCATCGTCGCCTTCTCGGCCGAGGAGGTTTACGCCATCGCCGAGCTGATCCGGCGCCAGCGCGGCGGCGCGGCGGTGGTGCTCGGTGCCTTGTCGCCGCGCACCCGCAACGCCCAGGTCGACATGTACCAGGCCGGCGATGTCGACTACATCGTCGCCACCGACGCCATCGGCATGGGGCTCAACCTCGACGTCGACCACATCGCCTTCGCCGGTGACCGCAAGTTCGACGGCTGGCATTACCGCCGCCTCAACCCGGCCGAGTTCGGGCAGATCGCCGGCCGCGCCGGGCGCCACCTCAAGGACGGCACCTTCGGCACCACCGGACGCTGTTCGCCCTTCGACAACGACCTCGTCGAGTTGTTGGAAGACCACCGCTTCGAGCCGGTGCGGATGCTGCAATGGCGCAACTCCGACCTCGACATGGCGTCCATCGAAGACCTGACCGCCACGCTCGACCGGCTGCCCGGCGAGCCCGGCCTGACCCGCTCGCCGATGGCCGCCGACCAGATGGTGCTCGACATCGCCGCCCGCGACGCCGACGTGCGCAAGGTGGCCCGCAACCGCGGCGACGTGAAGCGGCTGTGGGAATGCTGCGGCATTCCCGATTATCGCAAGCTGTCGCCGGCCGCTCATTGCGAACTGGTGCTGGCCGTTTACGGCTTCGTGGTGCGCGCCGGGCGCATTCCCGACGACTGGTTCGCCCGCCACGTCGACCTGCTCGACCGCACCGACGGCGAGATCGACACGCTGGCCGCCCGCATCGCCCAGGTGCGGACCTGGACCTTCATCGCCAACCGCCCGGACTGGCTGCGCGACCCCGAGCATTGGCAGGGCGTGACGCGTCGGGTAGAGGACACGCTGTCGGACGCGCTGCACCAGCGCTTGGCGCAAAGATTCGTCGATCGCCGGACCAGCGTCCTGCGCCGGCGACTGCGAGAGAATGCGATCATGGAAGCCGAAATCACATCCGGCGGCGACGTGGTGGTGGAAGGCCAGCACGTCGGGCAGTTGAACGGCTTCCGCTTCTCGGCCGATCCCCAGGCGGCGGGCGAGGAGGCGCGCACCCTGAACGCTGCCGCGCAGAAGGCTTTGGCGTCCGAGATCGAGGGTCGCGCCACCCGCGTCAGCGAGGCGGTGGACGAAGCCTTCGTGCTGGCCAACGACGGGCTGATCCGCTGGCTCGGCGAGCCGGTCGGGCGCATCACCGCCGGCGCCCACATCCTGGAGCCGCACGTCCGGGTGATCGCCGACGAGCAGCTCACCGGGCCGGCGCTCGAACTGGTGCAGCGCCGCCTCGACCTGTGGCTGGCTCAGCACGTCGCCAAGCTGCTCGGCCCCTGCAAGGAGCTGGAAACCGGCGAGGGCCTCGACGGCATCGCCAGGGGTATCGCGTTTCAGGTCGGCGAAGCGCTCGGCGTGCTGGAGCGCGCCAGGATCGCCGACGAGCTGAAGGCGCTGCCGCAGGACGCGCGCGCCAGCCTGCGCAAGCTCGGCGTGCGCTTCGGCGCCTACCACCTTTACCTGCCGGCGCTGGTGAAGCCGGCGCCGCGCGCGCTGGCGGCGCAGCTTTGGGCCTTGAAGAACGCCGGTGCGGGCGAGGTGAAGGGCACGGACGACGTGCCCCCCCTCGCCGCGTCCGGGCGAACCTCCTTCGTCGCCGATGCGGCCGTGCCGCGCGGCTTCTACCGCGCCGCCGGCTTCCGCGTGTGCGGCGAGCGGGCGGTGCGCGTCGACATCCTGGAGCGGCTCGCCGACCTCATCCGCCCGGCCATCGCCTACCGGCCGGGCACCACCGCCGGCGACCCGCCGCCGGGCTCGGCCGACAATGACGGCTTCGTGGTGACGGTCGGCATGACCTCGCTCGCCGGTTGCTCGGCGGACGCCTTCGGCTCGGTGCTGAAGTCGTTGGGTTACGTGGTGGATCGCCGTCCCGGCCCGGCGATCACCGTGCCGCTGGTTCCCAAGGCTGCCACGGTGCCGGTGCAGCCGGCCGTTCCCGCCGGCGAGGACGCCAGCAGCGAAGGCCGCGACGGTTTGGGCAGCGCGCCGGAGGGCACGCCCGCCGTCGAGGCCTCCCCGGACGCGCCGTCGCCCATCTCCGGCGACGCGCCGTCCGACGATCTCGCAAGCCGCGTCAGCCTCGCCCGGCAGAGCGAGTTGATCGCCGCCGCACTGGAGGGCGGCGCGCTGGACGCCATCGAGCCGCTGATGTCGGAGGCGCGGCCGCCGGAGCCAGCGCGGTCCGAAGACTTGCCGCAGCCGGCGGATGCGCGCTCGGCCGAGCAGGCCGCCGCCGCCGAAGCCGTCGCGCCTGTCGAAGCCGCGCCAGTTGAAGCCGCATCGGGCGAAGCGCCGGGGCAGGTGTCCGTCACCGAAATCGAAGCTGTCAGCGCAGCGGAGTCCGTTCCCGATCCGCGCCTCGAAGGCGGTCCGGCGGGCGAGGTGCCGACCGACGAGCCGCCGGGACACGCCGTTGTCACGGCGGGCGATGGCATGGCGGGCGATGCCATGCTGGACGCGGAGCATGCAGCGGCGGAAACGCCCGAGATCCCGCTGATCGAGGTATGGCGGCCGCATCGCCAGAACGTCCACAATCGCCGGCCGGCCGCCGACGCGCGCCGCGGGCCGCGCCGCCCCCATGGGGGCCAGAACGCGGGTCAGCACAACATCCATCGCGGCGCCGTCGCCGAGGCTCCGCAACCCGCCGGACCCGAGGCGGCCGGGCCGGTCAGCGCCGAGCCAGGCAGCGC
>CALMGA010000177.1 GCA_937863205.1 uncultured Beijerinckiaceae bacterium
CTTGTTGGAAGCCGATAACACCGTCAACGGGGTACCTATTGCACGCTTATTCACAATCATGGACGGCCATCGGCCGGCGGTGTGGCTGCGGACCGCACTGTCGCCCAGCAGGGTCACGCCGATCGCCAGCAAAGCTGCTTGGCGCATTTCGCCCGCAACGTCGCCCAGGAGCTTGGCCCATACCGTCGAGGCCGGTGACGACCCGGTCGCGCTGCGCCTCAAGCTTTGGTTCTGCTTTCGCCCTGGCCCAGCGCATCACCGCCCTGGCGGCCGCAACGGTGAAAGGCCGGCGCGCTAGCCTGAAGCGCTTGCTCGACGACATCCTTGCCGCCCCGGTTTCTTGCGACCTGGCGCGCGACATCCAGCGCCCGCTGACCACCTCTGGCTGATTACATTCGGCTTACGCGTGAAGCAAGACCGCCAAACCTCTGGCACTAGTTTGGGGGTGACGCACGATGGAGTGATCGGAGATCATCACAAGCAACCACTTCGTCTCGCCACGCAATCTTTCTACAAACCTGACGTTCGCTAGCAAGGTGTTCAATGTGAACACCTTGCTACTGATCGAACGGACACTGCAACGCCTCACGATGCGCGACCGCACAAGCAAGATGCTTTGAGGTGTCCGCAACCGGACTATGTAAGCAGGCGTGATTTCGGCTGAGGGTACAGCGCCGAAACTACCAGTGCCCTACGATCGAGGATTTAACGATGTCTAAGTTCGACCCACCATCAAAAACTACAGGTTTTTACGCTTTAAATCCGCCACAGGCCAGAGACTATTGCCCTCCCAAGCGCATCTGCTTGTTGTACTCGTGACGCCGATACATGCCGACGGCGCATCCGGCCAGGAAGCCCCTCACGCCGTGGTGGACCATGTGCCCGGCAGCCGCACCGCCGGCACCGTACTTCAGGCATCCTCCCGGCTTGGCCACAGCCGCGGTCCCGAGTGTCATCATGCCGAGCACGGCGAACGAGAGGAGAATCTTCATTGAACCAGGTCCCTTACTGATGATGATCAAGCGAATTTCGTAAAAGCGCCGCGGTTTTGCGATGAAAACCTGCGGCTTGTCAGAAAGCGAAGCGGATGAAGCGTTGGCCTACCAACGCGAACCTGCTTAACGAGAGGCGTTGTAGAGCTTGGTCGCGATCTCGAACATCTCTTCTGGCGCGTAGTCCGGCGCGAAGGCTGAGGCGTGCCCCGTGAGGTCGTGGATCTTGCCGCCTTCGGGCAGACCTTCCACGACTTCCAGCTCGCCCTGGGGGTCGCCCGGCAGCGCCCTCTCGCCGTTGCCCCAGATGCCCGACATCTGCCGGTAGTCGCTCGGGCTCCAGGTGTAGAGCCGACGATGCGAGCCCTCGTCGAGGTACTTCTGGCACTCGGGGATGTTCGACAGGTCGATGTTGGGCGTCGGCAGCATTTTCTCGATGGCCACGCCGGTGACCTGCTTGAGCGCCAGCGCGTAGGCATGGGCGTGCACCGAGCCGCGCACCAGCAGGTAGGCGCAGACTTCGCGCCCCGTCGCTTCCGTCATCGTCTCGTACACGCGCAGCTTGTGGATGCGGGCGCCGCACTCCAGGTGGAAGTTGTGCAGGAGGTCGACGATCAGGTTGCCCGTGGTGGTCACGAAATCCATGTTCCAAGAAGCGCCGTTCGAGTTCATCGGCATGGCGCCGCCGCCGTTCGACAGGAAAGCGCCAGCGAGGCGGGTGTCCTGCATCGCGTTCCAGGGTGCCTTGGACACGTCGGCGCCGCCCTTCTCGCTGGCCGCCTTGTCGGGGCCGTTGGCCAGCATGGCGACGCCGTTGCAGGCGATCTCGAGGTGGCCGAGTTCTTCCGCGGTGATGGAGGCGACCAGGTTGTAGAACGGCTTCAGCTTCGACTTCGAGCGAAAGTTGAAGCTCTGGAACATGTAGTTGCCCAGCGTCGACATCTCGCCGTACTTGCCGCCGATAAGCTCCTGCAGCGCCGCAGCCGCGTTCGGGTCCGCCTTCTTGGGCGCCGGAAGCTCGGCCTGTAGCTTGTCGATGCGCATGAACATGAAATGTTTCTCCGTGTTGTTAAGGACGTTGGGTGAACCGCCCGACGCTACCGATATCGGCTAGCAAAGCGAGCGGGATGAACAGTGCGCAGGCGCGCAGCGCGGCGACGACGGGGCTTATTGGGGGGCGCCAGGGTTCCCGCCGTTGCGGAGCTTCTCGCGTTCCGCGTCGATGCCGTTCTTGATCCGCTTGAAGCAGCCGGCCTCGTAGCAGCCGATCACAGCGATCGCGCCGGCGCCGATCGCCACCTTCTCCCCGGTCGACAGTCCGGTCCGCTTGGGAACATCCTGGCGCGGTGTCGCAGCGCGCCCGCCTTCACCGACAGTGACGCCGACGCGCTGCGCCTGCTTGGGACCGCCATCCGCCGGCATGTAGTCGACCTCCAACTGCCGTCCCGGAGCAATCGAGCCGACGTATTCGGCGAAGGCCTTGATATCGGGGAACACGCGACCGTCGACGGCGATGATCTGGTCGCCGACGGCCAAGCCGGCCTGCGCCGCCGGCGAGTCGCGCCCGACGCCTTCGACCTTCAGGATCTCGAAGGTCATTCCGCCGCTGGTGATCTCTTTTTCCGGGCCAACCTTCATGCCCAGCGATCCGCCGGCACGCTGCAGGTTCGCCGACGCCTGTGACGTCTGGAGCTGATAGCCCATCTGATTCTCGGCCGAAGCAGTCGTCGGGCCGCACAGCAGGCCGAACAGGGCGAGCGCCACAATCGGCACTCGTCGATTGGGCCGGAAGGATCGGTGGATCATGATGTCAACCTTCCAACAAGGGGCGAGGTACTGATGTCGATGCCGAACTTGGCATGTCAGACGTTCATCGAGCCATCGTCGGGGAGCTGACCATTCGGCGTCATGCCGTGTACCGCGTTCGGCAGGTGCTGGCTGAGTTGCGAAAGGAAGTCGCCGGGCTGCATGCCGGCCTGAGAGGCCATGCCCTGCACCTGGTCCTGACCGAAGACGTTCTGCAACTGCTGGGGTGAGACCGGCTGGTTCGGCCCGTTCCCGATCCAGGACTGCGCGATGTGACCGAGTCCGGCGTTCTCGAATTGTGAAACGAGGCCGCCGATCCCGCCGCCCATGCCTTGACCGCCCATGCCTTGACCGCCGGCATTTTGCCCGCCCAACAATCCGCCGAGGCCCTGGCCGCCCCCCGCCTGACCGCCACCGAGCAGGCCCGACAGTACGCTGCCCATGCCGCCCATGCCGCCGGCCGATCCGGCGTTGGAGCCGCCGAGCAATCCGCCCAGCACCGAGTCAAGAAGTCCCATGTCCCTGTTCCTTGTCGTTGAAGCGAGTGATGCCGAGGAGATTGCGTATGGCCGGGCGATCAGAGCGTACGACTGCGTCCTGTCACGGCATGGTAGATGCCGAGCACGATGATGGCGCCGACGATCGCCACGAACATGCTGTAAAGATTGAAGCCGGTGACCGGCGCGGCCCCAAGAAGCGTGAACACGTAGCCGCCGACGACTGCGCCGACGATGCCAAGGATGATGTCAACGATCAGTCCCTGCCCGGAACTGTCGATGATTTTGCTGGCGATGAACCCGGCGATCCCGCCTAGAACCAGCCATGCGATGATGGACATTTCAAACACTCCTTCTTGCTGCGGGTGCCGGTTCGCTTGCAAAGGCGGGCCGGCGAGTCATTGCTTCTTGGCGGCGCTCTTGCCGTGAGCATCCTTCGAGGCCTCGTGCGCCTTCGTTGTGTGCGCATGAGCCTCGTCCGAGTGCTTCTTGGCTGTCGCCGTATCACCTTTGGTATGATTTTCGGCGGCGCTGTGGTGAGCCTTGGCGGCCGCCTCGTGGTGCTAGGCATCTTCCTTGTGAGCTTTTTCGACCATGTTTGGTTCCATCCCCTTGTTGTCTCCGCGTCCCACCCGCGGAGACATTGTGAAGCCGGTCACCCGGCCGGGTGATCGGCAGGTCGAAGGCGGGATCACATCCCGTGTCGCTTCAGACCGGCGTCGAAGACTGCCTTGCAGATCGCGCCGAGCGAGGCCCTGTTCGCCTTCAAGCAGAGCAGCGGTCGCCGCTCGTCGGGGTAAGTGAAGGCCCAGAGCCGTTCCGCGTCCTGGGTGCAAGCGACTTTCTCGGCATCTGTGACCCGAAAAGGATCGTGCGCATCTGCGCCGATAGAAATGAGCAGAACGGCGGCGAGGAGGAACAACTGCGCGAGTTGCCGATCATCGGATGCGGTATCAGTGAAAGGGCGCCGATCCGGGATCGGCGCCCTTGAAGTTCGCCGGGCGAGGTCAGATCTTCTTGTTGCCCGCCGGACCGCCAACGGCGTTCTCGACGTCGGTAACAACGCGGCTCGCGGCATGGCCGGTGCGGCCGTCGTCGACCTCGACCTCGGTCCTGCGCACGGAGTCGTGGATTTCCTGCGTGCGCTCTTGCGCGACCTTGCCCAGGCCGATCTCCTCGTAGACGCGGGCTTCCTTCGAGACGACCGCCTCCTCGTCGTGCTCCTCGGCCGAAATGGTACGCTCCTGGAACAGGTTCTCGCCGACGCCGAGCGCCCGGTCGACCGGACGGCGGCTCACGTCGACCCGCTCGGAATGCAGGCTGATCGCCTCGTTGACCGGCTTCTCGACGACGTAGGAGCGAAGGCGCACCCGGCCGTGGTTGACGTCGCGCTTGCCTACGCGCAGCTTCTCTTCGGCGAGTTGGATCGTCTCCTCGCCTAGCGTACCGGCCAACAAGCCGGTCCGCTCCGTCGTCGCGGACGTGGTCCCGGTCGTCGCAGCCGTCGACGTTCCCGTGCGGCCCATCAGGCCAGTCCCCGAAGCGGCCGTCGAGGCGGCCATCGGAGCTGCGACGTCGCCCGCGGCGGTGGATGTGCCGACAGTCGAGGCATATTGCTCGTTGCGACCCGTCCAGCCTTCCTGGCGCCACTGCGACTCACGTTGGTCCATGTCGACGGCGCCCTCGCTGTCCAGGATGTGCAGCACGCGGTCGTAGTCGGTCTCGCTGGTGTGCGCCGTCAGCAGGTACCCGCCGCGGTGCAGGCCCTCCGCATAGACGTGCTTGTCTTCTTCCGGCGCGAAGATGTTCTTCAGCGAACCCCAGAGTCCCTCGTTGCCGGTTCCCACCGTGCCGCCCGCACCGGTCAGGCCGGACGACGTGCTGCCGGTCGCACTCCCCTGTCCTTGCGTGATGGTGACGGTGTCGCTGCCCAGCCCGAGGGTAAGCACCTCCGCCTTGGCCTTCTCCGCCGCCGCGTGGGTATCGAAGAACGCGGTGATGACGCGGTCGTGGTGCGTGTCGGTCATGCTCATGCTTCAGGTTCCTTGTCTGCCGGGTCGGAGGCCTGCGGGAGGGTGCCGGCCTCGTGGCGTTCGATGACCGCCCGCTGCCGGCGAAGCGGGACGGTTTGTTCAACAACTTCGCTGTGGACGGTCCGCGTGATGTGGACCTCTTCCTTCAGCAGGAGGCGCTTTTCGATCACCAGCACCTCCTCGATGACGGGGACGATGGTGACATCGCCTTCCGTCCGCACCGCGGGTGCCGCGTCGACGTAGCGGTCGATCGGCACGCGGGTTACGGCAACCGTTTGGCCTTGCACCGTCGATCGGACGATCTCGTCGACGGTGTCGGTGATGGTGCGGATGTCGACCCGGCCGGTCGCGACCCTGCGCTTGGAAACGTCTGCCTCTTCCGCGACGAGTTGCAGGACATCTGCGACCTGCTTTTCGTCTCGAAGACCGCTTCCGTCGTTGGGCGCAACGACCGGAGGGGACGGCGCCGCGCCGGCCATCAGGGCTGGACGGTGCGCGACGTGTCGACGACGCGCTCCGTGCCGATCACCCGGCGCTGGATCGCCACCATGCCGCCGAGCGCGGCGGCGATGGCGCCGAGCAGCGAGGCGACGAACACGCCGAAGGCGGCCTTGGCGGCACCCGCGGCCGTGGCATCGGCCGCGTCCTTGGCCTTCTGCTTGGCCTGCGACGCCGTCTGCTGGATCTTGGCCTGGGCGTCGTCGAACTTCTTGGCGGCATCGGCGCGGCTGATCTTCATCTGGGCGGCCGTGATGTCGATGATGCGCGACTTCGCCGCCTCGGCGCCTGGGCCGCCCTGCTCGTAGGTCACGAGGTCGGTGGCGATCTCCTTTTGCGCATCCTGCGGGCTCATCGTCGCCGGATCGGGGTTGGTCGGCTGCAGGTACGCCTTCGCCTGCTGCTGCACCATGTCGGGCGAGAGGCCGACGGCGTTGGCCACGGGTGCCGCCGCCTCCTTCACCGCGCCGCCGGTCGCCGAGGCTGCGGAGCCGAGAGCGGAAAAGCCGCCGCCGACGATGCTGCCCACCGCCGTTGACAGCAGGTAAAGGGTGACGATGGTGGCGATGCCCCAGGTGACGAGGCCGTGGAGCATGCCATCGAACTTGATCTCGTTACCGGCGAGCCAAGCGGCGGCATAGCCGCCGAGGAACATGGCGAGGCAGCTCGTCACCACCCACCACAGGCCGGCACCGATGCCGAAGCTGCCGGCGTCAGGCGTCGAGCCGGCGTTGGTGTTGACGGTGTTGAAGCCGATGCCGGCGCCCAGCAGGCTGAGCAGGATCTGCGTTGCCAGCACCAGCACCACGCCGGCGAGGATCGCCTGCCAGGACACCCGCAGGTGTACGTGCTTCCAATTGCCGCCCATGGCGCCGGCCACGCCGGGTGCGACCCGGTCGTCGGAATAAGTTGTCATTTGCGAGGAATCCTACAATCGAACGCGGTCGTTCTCGCCAGACAAATGGATCCAACCAGAAAACGATCCATGACACCGAAGGACTATTTCTATGACCTGTCTTCTAGTAATTTGCGGAAAGTTCAGATTTGACGGGTGATCTTTGCGACGATTTTGTGACCCGTCGGTCGTTCATTCGTGGTGTTGATGCACCTGTCGATCGATCCAGACCTGGAAGGCGCACCTGGGACCCGACGCGAGACTCTAGCTTCACTCGTGGCAGCACCGGCACGTAGGCTGTTTCAACGCCATTGAGGAGCGCACGAATCCAGTGATCTCGCGTTGCCTTCAGCTCTTTTCTCGTACCTCGACAAGTTTCGAGGTACGCTGAAAGCCGATGGCGATCGGGCTCGCTGCGGAAGCCTGCGACACTTTGCTCGGCAGCCCGGCGCGACGCCAGACCTGCTCGCCTCCGGCCTTCCCACCTCGTTCCAGGTTATCCGTCTCCGCGACAGCACCGGTTCACGTCAAAGGGAAGGGCGTCACGGTCGGCGAAGCCGCAACGACGCCGGAGCGACAGGCATACCAGCCGTCGGTCGTCGGCTTGATCAGCCCCTTGCTGCAGAGGAGGTTGACTTGCAAGGTGCAGTTCCACCCATCGAGCTCGAAGCGTTTCATCGCGCTCCTGGCCTTGATCGACGAGTGTCCCGGAGTCACGCGATCGATGTTGGCGAGCACGTAAGCCTGCATGTCCGTCAGGGTCACGATGAGAGCCTCTTCAGGTCGGAAGCGATCTCGGCTTGCCTCGCCATGACGTCCTTCCGGAGCTGGCACGGATAAGGGATGGGGAAGTATTGTTGAGCCTTGCATCGGCGAAGAACTGAATTTCAGCAGATATCAAGATAGGCGGGAGAACGGCAGCACGCTCGTGACCTGCCGGTCTTGAGCCTTCAAGTCCTCCGCCCGCAGCTTGGCTGCGAGCAAGGCACCGTGACCGGCGCTGCCGGCTGAACCCCTGCAGCCGAAGTCCGAGGCAAGTCAGCGTCGCGGTGTCGACCGCCCTGCCGTCCTCGTCCCTGACGACGATGGCGAAGTGCTGCTGATCGCCATTGCGCGGGATCTCGTCGGCCGCGATCTCGGGGAGCGTCCTGATCGCGTCGGCATAGGCCGGCCCGACGTCGAACAACTCGCAGCCGTCGCGCAGGACACCACCGTCGTGAACGCTGACGAAGCGAGCCGTCGCACTCTCCCCGTCGCCGGCGAGAGCACAATAGAGACCCTCGCCACCGGAGCCCACGTATCGCGGATCATGTTCAACATCGCAGCTGTGGGAAGCTGGCGACAAACCGCCGGCTTCACAGGCCGGAACTCTTCCGTAGTATCCCATGGAGTATCCGGCCTGAGCGACGACCCTCGTCCGCAAGGGATCGCTCGGTTCTCAGACGCAGCTTCCCTGCTCGGGTGAGATAGAAGCCGAGAGGCGTCGGCTTGATAAAATCAAGCGCAACGAGTTTTGCCGTCGCTTCCGTTGGCTTGGTGTCGTAGCCGCTGGGCAAGTCGATGTCTTCGAGCGTCGCCAACTCCGCAACGGACAATTGGGCTTGATCGTCCATGGCTTCGCTCCCGGTCGGAGCAGGCATCGTATACGATGGTTTGTTGAAAACCTTCACAAAGGTTAACAATCCGTTGCCAAACCGTAGCGATTTCGGCCTTCGGGAGTTGGTCGCTGGAGACCCGGCTTTCCACCGCAAGACGACGCGTCACAGCATGGGGCCGGCCTGACACATGACATTTGTTACGATCATCGCGGCCGCCGCGAAACTGGTTGACGGCGGCGCTCCGG
>CALMGA010000178.1 GCA_937863205.1 uncultured Beijerinckiaceae bacterium
CCAGCGCCAGCTCGTTGGTCGCGGCCGCGTCGGCCGGCTCGCGCCAGGCGGCGGCGAGCAGCACCGCGTCGGCGCGTGGTGCCCCATGGTGGAGCAGATCGTCGATCCAACCGGCGAGGTCGGCCGCCCCGGCGACGTCGCCGGCCTCGACGGCCCATTCCAGCCCGCCCGAGAAACTGAACCCACCCACGGGGAAGGACGGCGACAGCCAGACCAGCAACTTGAGACGGGCGAGGGTTTCTCCAAGCGCCTCGCCCTGCGCCTCATCCGTGCCGGTGGCCATGCCGGCCGTGGTCCCCGTGCGCCTGGTCCCCGTGCGCTTGCTCCTCGTGCCCGTGGTGCCCGCCGGCATAGGCGCCGCCTTCGGGGTCGAACGGGGCTTCGATGGCCCGCAGCGTCCCGCCCAGCCCCTCCACCATCGCCTCGATAACGTGGTCGCGGCGGATGCGCAGGCGCTGCCCGGCGAGTTGGACGGCCAAGTGCCGGTTGCCGAGGTGCCACGCGATGCGGATGGTCGCCGCCTCATCGCGCGAGCTGATCTCGGCCAGCGGCTCGGGCGCGGCGACGACCTCCACCAGACCGCCGTCCTCCAACACCAGCGCGTCGCCGCCGCACAGCGCCGCCGCTTCGGGCAGATCGAGCAGGAAGCGCAGGCCGCGCACGCCCGTCATGGCGAGGCGGCGGCGATGGCGATCGTCGAAGCCGAGCACCACGACGTCGCAAACCTCGCCGCGCCAGTGCCCCTTGGCGCGCAAGGCGCACGCCCTCGGCAGGGTCGGCGCGCGGGGCGGCCCGGCGGGATCCGCCATCAAAACAGGAAGTAACGCTGCGCCATCGGCAGCACCGATGCCGGCTCGCAGGTGAGGTGTTCGCCGTCGGCCTCGACCCGGTACAGTTCGGGATCGACGGTGAGGGTCGGCACGGCGGAGTTGTGCACCATCGAGTGCTTGCCGATGCCGCCCCGGGTGTTCGCCACCGCCACCAGCGGGCGACGCGCCCGCAGCATCGACGCCAGCCCCTTGTCGAGCGACACCTGCGACACGAAGGTCAGCGACGTCGCCAGCCGCGCCCCGGCGTAGGCGCCGAACATCGGCCGGTAGTGCTCGGGCTGCGGCGTGGGGATCGAAGCGTTGGGGTCGCCCATCAACGCCGCCGCGATGACGCCGCCCTTGATCACGAGGTCCGGCTTGACGCCGAAGAAGGCGGGGGTCCACAGCACGAGGTCGGCGAGTTTGCCGACTTCCACCGAGCCGACGTGGGGTGCGACGCCATGGGCGATGGCCGGGTTGATGGTGTACTTGGCGATGTAGCGCTTCGCCCGCGCGTTGTCGCTCTCGGCCGTGTCGCCGGGCAGGGGCCCACGCTGCCGCTTCATCTTATCGGCCGTCTGCCAGGTGCGGATGATGACCTCGCCGACCCGGCCCATCGCTTGGCTGTCGCTGCTCATCATCGACAGCGCCCCCATGTCCTGAAGGATGTCCTCGGCGGCGATGGTTTCGCCGCGGATGCGGCTTTCGGCGAAGGCGAGGTCCTCGGGGATCGCGGGGTCGAGGTGGTGGCACACCATCAGCATGTCGAGGTGCTCGTCGATCGTGTTCACCGTGTAGGGCCGCGTCGGGTTGGTCGACGAGGGCAGCACGTTGGGCAGCCCTGCCACCGTGATGATGTCGGGCGCATGGCCGCCGCCGGCGCCCTCCGTGTGAAAGGCGTGGATGGTGCGCCCCTTGAACGCCGCGATCGTGTCGGCGACGAAGCCGGACTCGTTCAGCGTGTCGGTGTGGATCATCACCTGGATGTCGTGATCGTCGGCGACCGAGAGGGCGCAGTCGATCGCCGCCGGCGTGGTGCCCCAGTCCTCGTGCAGCTTCAGCGCGCAGGCGCCGCCCTCGACCTGCTCGACCAGCCCGGCCGGCGTCGCCGCATTGCCCTTGCCGGCGAAGCCGAGGTTCATCGGGAAGGCGTCGGCCGCCTCGATCATCCGGGCGATGTGCCAGGGGCCGGGCGTGCAGGTGGTGGCGAAGGTGCCGGTCGCCGGCCCGGTGCCGCCGCCCAGCATGGTGGTGATGCCGGAGTTGAGCGCCTCGGCGATCTGCTGCGGGCAGATGAAGTGGATGTGGCTGTCCATGCCGCCGGCGGTGAGGATGCGGCCCTCGCCGGCGATGATCTCCGTGCCCGGCCCGATCGGAATGGCCACGTTCGGCTGGATCGCCGGGTTGCCGGCCTTGCCGATCGCGGCGATGCGCCCGTCGCACAGGGCCACGTCGGCCTTGACGACCCCCCACCAGTCGAGGATCAGCGCGTTGGTGATGACCGTGTCGGGCGCGCCCTCGTCCCGCGTGGTCTGGCCCTGGCCCATCCCATCGCGGATCACCTTGCCGCCGCCGAACTTCACCTCCTCGCCGTAGATCGTGTGGTCGTGCTCCACGGTGACGAACAGCGACGTATCGGCGAGGCGCACGCGGTCGCCGGTGGTGGGGCCGAACATGTCGGCGTAGGCGGCGCGGGGCAGGGTGGCTGGCATCAGTCGAGCGATCCCATCACGGCACCCCTGAACCCGTACACCTCGCGCGCGCCGCCGAGCGGGATCAGCCGCACGGCCCGCGTCTGCCCCGGCTCGAAGCGCACGGCCGTGCCGGCGGTGATGTCGAGCCGTCGGCCGCGCGCGGTGGCGCGGTCGAAGGCGAGCGCCGGATTGGTTTCCGCGAAATGGTAGTGCGAGCCGACCTGGATCGGACGGTCGCCGGTGTTGGCGACCTCCAGTTCCACCGCCTCCGCGCCGGCGTTCATCATGATCTCGCCCGGTGCGACGACCACCTCGCCCGGCACCAGCCCCGGCGCGGCGCCGCGGATCGGCTCGTGAACGGTGACGAGCTTGGTTCCGTCGGGGAAGGTCGCCTCGACCTGCACGTCGGCGATCATTGCGGCGATGCCGTCCATCACCTGATCCGCCGTGACCACATGCGCGCCGGCGTCCATCAGCTCGGCGACGGAGCGTCCATCGCGGGCGCCCTCGACCACGAAGTCGCTGATCAGCGCCACCGCTTCGGGATAGTTCAGCTTGACCCCGCGCGCGAGGCGCTTGCGCGCCACCTCGGCCGCCATCGCCACCAGGAGCTTGTCCTTTTCGCGCGCCGTCAACCTCATGCGGAGAGTTTAGCGCCAAGCGGAGGGCAGGTGAAATCCAGGGCAGGTCTCGATCATGGCGGCGATGCAGGGGCGCAAGTCGGACGCCGAGCGCGCGAGCAGCCTCGCAAGGACGATGCCGTCCTTGGCGCTGACGCCCCCGTCCAGGAAAGGATCCCGCGACCGGAACGGGGCGAGAACCGCCTCCAGCCGCTCGCCGCAGCCGGCCACTTGCGGCGCCGTGAACAGGAGCTGGGCGACGGCGCGGGCGCCGCCGGCCGTGGCGGGTCGATCGAGCACGTCGCCGATCGCGCCCTCGATGCGGCTTTCTTCGGCATGGATCAGCCGGCCGTCGCGCCGGATGCGCCAGCTGTCCTGCAGGCTGCCGTGCGTCGCGTGCTCGCCGTAGGCGGGGCGGCCGAACTGCATCGTTTCGCAGGCGAGGAAGGTCGCATCGGCGGCGACGTCGACCGTGAAGCGGCGGTGGAGCCGCGCACCATCGAACAGGATCGTCTCCTGGGGCAGCCACGCCAACCGGGTCGCGGCGGCGGCAGCGAGCGCGGTGCCGACTGTGCTCGCAGCCCCGTCGCTGCGATAGATCTTCTCGGCCGACGCGCTTGACACCGTGACCTCGGCGCCACGCTGGAGAACAACGGCGATCGACACCGCGTCCCCGGCGACGAGGCCGCCACCCGTGTTGACGGCGAGAGCTTCGCAGGTTGCGCCGCGGGGATGGCGCAGCCGCAGGGAGCCGGTCTCGAAGCGATGGGTCGCCGAGGTCCGCCCCGACCTGTTCTCGTAAGTGACGCGCAGGTGATGGTGCATGTGCCTCTCGCGACCGTCTCGCATCGTGAGGGCAGGCGCGGCCTGCCACCACGTCTTTGAGCCTTGCGGAAGCCCGCTCAGCCCGCGAGGAGCGGGAAGGTGACCGCGATCGCCCAGGCGAAGGCGAGCGCGTTGGAACAGCCGCCGACCAGCGGATGGCGGGTCGAGCGGTAGGCCCAGGCGCTGAACAGCCCGTAGACGAGGAAGAACAGCACGATCACCGCGGCGATGATGATGAGGAAGAAGAGCCGCCTGAGGTTCAGCGCGACGGCAAGGGCGAGCGACACGACGAAGCAGAGCTTGGTGAAGGCGTAGGCGCCCCTCGGTGCATCGGCGCCGCGGGTGAGCCATTCGTCGGCGGTGCAATACGGCAGTGTTCCCACCAGCATCGCGAGGACGAGCGGCAGGCGCACCGGGATCGGCCGGAACGAGGCCACGAACCAGTCGATAGGCAGGCCGAAGACGAGGACGCTGTAGGCGGCAAGGCCGGCCAAGCCGAGCGCGAAGCGCGGGACCGGGACGGGCTCGAACGGCCAGGCTCCGCCGTCGCCGCGACGCGCGAGCCCCAGGCCGACCCATGTGAGAAGCCCGTAGACGAGGAAGTGCGCGGCGAGGTAGTCGCCGAGGAGCAGCGGCAGGAAACGCGTCGGCGCCTTCCACAGGATCAGCGGCGTGAGGAGCGCCGGCGCCATCGCGACGGGCAGGAGGCGTCGCCAAGGCAGGCCCGCCCCCCGATACCGCTGGGACACTTTGGGCAGCAGGGCGAGCAGCGGCCGGGCGAGCACCACGAGGCCGCCGAAGAGCAGACCGAGCCAGCGGCCACGCACATCCAGGAACCCGGAGCCGCGGTGCGCGAAGACCGCATCGAGCCAGTCCAGGGCTTCGCGCAGGCTGTCGCGGCTGTAAAGCACGCCGATGTGTTCGACGTCGCTTGAGAACGACACGCGTCGCGCGGTCCCGGCGGTCAGGCTGCCGTAGGTCGTGCGCGGCACCACGGGACCATGCGCCGCCATCGCCGCAGCCTTGATCCCCTGGTCGCGCAGGATCTGCGGCTCCCAGGCGCCGACGACCACCAGGAGGTCGCGCGGGCTGGTCGGGGTGAGACCGGTCGCGAACATCGAGACGGCGACCGTCGCCGCGACGTCGGGGTGCGCCTGCGCGTAGCGCACGACGATGTCGGACGCCATGGAATGGCCGAGCAGCGCGATCCTGCCGTCGGCGCCCGGCGCCGTCCTGGCGAAGGCGACCACGGTGCCGAGCTGATCGACGAGCGCCTCCGCCGCGCCGTCGCCGCCGGCGAGGCTGCCGGGCAGCGGATGCGGGTTCTTGCCATGGCCGAGGGCGTCGAAGGTGATCGCCACGTAGCCGTTGCGGGCGAAGGTGATGGCGAACGGCTGCATCAGCTCGCGCGAGCCGGCGAATCCGTGCGCGATGACCACCGCCGGCGCGGGCCGAGCGTCCGAAGGTCGGAAGAGCGTCGCCGGCGTGCCGGCGATGTCGATGGTTTCGACGACGAGCCCCGACGTGGCGCCGACGAGGTGGAGCAATGCGATGCCGACCGCCGCGAGCGCCAGCAGCGCGACGACGCATCCGGCAAGGGCCTTCCATGCCCTGGCGCGCATGCGGGCGTCCCGGTCCGAGGCAGCCCCATCTGGATGCACTCGACCGCTCCGCGACGAGCCGTGTCGGAGGCTCTCAAGCCCAAGTACCGCTGCGTGGCGAGCCCGGCAAGGTCGACAAAGTGCGCTGCATGGTCCCCAAGTGCGCTGCATGGCTCCAATTGCCTGGTGTCCACGCCCATGACCTATCCGTCGATCATCTCTTCGAGGATCGACCGGCGCTGATTTCCTTTGAAGACGCCTGTATCCTTCGAAATTGACACGCTGTGGGCGCGCCGACATATCAGACTCCGCCGGAGCGGATGCATGTGCGGGATCGTCGGACTGTTCTTGAAGGCGGAAACGCTTCAGCCGCGCCTGGGCGAACTGACCGCCGGCATGCTGGTCACGATGACCGACCGTGGGCCCGACAGCGCCGGCTTCGCCATCTACGGCGGCGATGGGCCCGGCGTGAAGATCACGCTGCGAAGCATCGAGCCGTCGCTTCTCGAAAGCGCGGTCGCCGGATTGGAAACGGCGCTGCGGCGGACGTTTGAGACGACGATCCGCGACACCCATGCGGTCGTCACGGTCCCGCGCGGATGCGAGGACGAAGCCCGCGCCTGGGTCGAAACGCATGCGCCGCGCGTCGACGTGGTGAGCGTCGGCCACCGCATGGAGGTCTACAAGGAGACCGGCCTGCCGGCCGCCGTCGCCGAGCGCTTCGCGCTTCCAAGCATGCGCGGCACCCATGCCATCGGGCACACGCGGATGGCGACGGAAAGCGCCGTGACAACCACCGGCGCGCACCCTTTCTCGACCGGCCTCGACCAGTGTCTCGTCCACAATGGTTCGTTGTCGAACCACAACGGCGTGCGCCGCAGGCTGCAGCATCGCGGCTTGCGTTTCGCCACGGAGAACGACACGGAGGTGGCCGCCGGCTACCTGACCTGGCGCCTCCGCGAGGGCGCTTCGCTGCGCTCGGCGCTGGAGTCGAGCCTGACCGACCTCGACGGCTTCTACACCTTCGTGGTCGGCACGGAAACGGGGTTCGCCGTCGTGCGCGACCCGATCGCCTGCAAGCCGGCCGTGATGGCCGAAACGGACGACTACGTCGCGTTCGGCTCGGAATACCGCGCCCTCGTCGGCCTGCCCGGCATCGCCCATGCGCGGGTGTTCGAGCCCGAGCCGGCCACCGTCTACGCCTGGGACCGCCGGTGATGCGCAGGGTCGACCTGCGGACGACCTCCCGTCGCGAGTTGAACGAAGCGCTGCATCGGTTGCGTCCCGACACCACCGAGCGCTGGCATGTCGCGCACCCCGACGGCCAGCACGCGATCGCCGTCGGGCTGGACGTGCCGGTCAGCATCGAGATCGACGGCAGCGTCGGCTACTACTGTGCCGGCATGAACAGCGGAGCCAGCGTCACCGTGCGTGGCAATGCGGGGGTTGGCGTCGCCGAGAACATGATGTCCGGCACGGTACACGTTCAAGGCGACGCGAGCCAAGCGGCGGGCGCCACCGCGCACGGCGGCCTGCTGGTCATCGACGGCAATGCCGGGGCGCGCTGCGGCATTCGATGAAGGGCGTCGACATCGTGGTGAAGGGATCGATCGGCCACATGTCGGCCTTCATGGCGCAGGCCGGCACGCTGACCGTTCTCGGCGATGCCGGCGAGGCGCTGGGCGACTCGCTCTACGAAGCCAGGCTGTTCGTGCGAGGCTCGGTGCGGAGCCTGGGGGCCGACTGCGTGGAGAAGCCGATGCGCGACGAGCACCGCGCGATCCTCCTCCGCAAGCTGGACGCGGCCGGACTCGTGGGCAGCGTCGACGTCGGGGAGTTCAAGCGCTACGGCTCGGCGCGTACGCTCTACCACTTCCACGTCGACAATGCGGGACTCTACTGATGGCTGGAGCCTACTGATGGACGAAAAGGCCCGCGTGGTGCGCACGGCGCCGCGGTTTTCCGCCACGTTCGATCCCGGCACCATGTCGGAGATCCGCCGCGCCGCCGCGACCGGCATCTACGACATCCGCGGCGCCGGCGCCAAGCGCAAGCTGCCGCATTTCGACGACCTGCTCTTCCTCGGCGCCTCGATCAGCCGCTACCCGCTGGAAGGCACCCGCGAGCGTTGCGGCACCGACGTGGTGCTCGGCACACGGTACGCCAAGACGCCGGTCAGGCTGAAGACGCCGGTCATGGTCGCCGGCATGAGCTTCGGCTCGCTGTCGGCCAACGCCAAGGAGGCGCTGGGACGGGGCGCCACCATCGCCGGCACCTCGACCACCACCGGCGACGGCGGCATGACGCCGGAGGAGCGCGAGCATTCGCAGATCCTGGTGGTCCAATACCTGCCCTCGCGCTACGGCATGAACCCGCAAGACCTGCGCCGCGCGGATGCCATCGAGATCGTGATCGGCCAGGGTGCCAAGCCCGGCGGCGGCGGCTTGCTGCTCGGCCGGAAGATCAGCGATCGCGTCGCCGGCATGCGCTCGCTGCCCCCCGGCATCGACCAGCGCTCGGCCTGCCGCCATCCCGACTGGACCGGACCCGACGATCTCGCGATCAAGATCGAGGAACTGCGCGAGATCACCGACTGGGAGAAGCCGATCTACGTCAAGGTCGGCGCCAGCCGGCCCTATTACGACACGGCGCTGGCGGTGAAGTCCGGCGCCGACGTGGTGGTGATCGACGGCATGCAGGGCGGCACGGCGGCGACGCAGGACGTCTTCATCGAGCACGTCGGCATCCCCACGCTGGCGGCGATCCGGCCGGCGGTTCGCGCGCTGCAGGAACTGGACATGCACCGCAAGGTGCAGCTCGTCATCTCCGGCGGCATCCGCTCCGGGGCGGACGTGGCCAAGGCGCTGGCGCTCGGCGCCGATGCGGTGGCGATCGGCACGGCCGCCCTGATCGCGCTGGGCGACAACGATCCCCGCTACGAGGCGGAATACGAGGCGCTCGGCACCGTCGCCGGGGCCTTCGACGCTTGGCACGAGGGCCGCGACCCGGCCGGCATCACCACGCAGGACCCCGAGCTTGTCGCGCGGCTCGATCCCGTGCTGGGCGGGCGCCGGCTTGCCAACTATCTCGCCGTGATGACGCTGGAAGCGCAAACGATCGCGCGGGCCTGCGGCAAGTCGCATCTCCACAACCTCGAACCGGAGGATCTCGTCGCGCTGACGATCGAGGCGGCGGCGATGGCCGGCGTGCCGCTCGCGGGCACGGACTGGATCCCGGGCAAAGCCGCTTTCTGAGCGGTCGCGACGGCGGGTTCTTCGGATGGGCGCCGGCCGGCGGCGCAGGAGGCCAGCGATGATCGACCTCGAAGCCGCCGCGCGCGATCGCGGCATCAAATATTTCCTGATCTCCTTCACCGACCTGTTCGGGACGCAGCGCGCCAAGCTGGTGCCGGCCACGGCGATCAAGGCGATGGCGGCCGACGGCGCCGGCTTCGCCGGCTTCGCGACCTGGCTCGACATGACGCCGGCCGACCCCGACCTGTTCGCCAAGCCCGATCCCGACAGCCTGATCCCCTTGCCCTGGAAGCCGGAGGTCGGCTGGCTCGCCGCGGACCTTTGGATGAACGGCGAGCCGGTCGCGCAGGCGCCGCGCGTCCTGCTCAAGCAGCTCATCGCCGAGGCGGCGAAGAACGGCACCGCGATGAAGACGGGGGTCGAATGCGAGTTCTTCCTGATCGCGCCCGACGGCTCGTCCCCCGCCGATCCGTCCGACCGGCAGGTGAAGCCCTGCTACGACCAGTCGGCCCTGATGCGGCGCTACGACGTGATCGCCGAGATCTGCGACGCCATGCTGGCGCTGGGCTGGGGCCCCTACCAGACCGATCACGAGGACGCCAACGGCCAGTTCGAGATGAACTGGCGCTACGACGACGCGCTCGTCACCGCCGACCGCCACGCCTTCTTCAAGTACATGGCGCGATCGGTCGCCGAGAAGCACGGCCTGCGCGCGACCTTCATGCCCAAGCCCTTCGCCGACCTCACGGGTTCGGGCTGCCATGCCCACGTCTCGCTCTGGCAGGTCGGCAAGGATGGGCAGGGCGAGCGCAACCTGTTCGTCCATCGGGCGGGCGATCCGGGCGGCGAACTCGGCCTGTCGCGGGAAGCCTATCACTTCATCGGCGGCCTGATGCACAGCGCGCGGGCGCTCGCCGCACTCACCAACCCGACGGTGAACTCCTACAAGCGCCTCAACGCGCCACCCACGCTGTCGGGGGCGACATGGTCGCCGAACACCGTCACCTACGGCGGCAACAACCGCACGCACATGATCCGCATCCCGGAGCCCGGCCGCTTCGAACTGCGCCTCGCCGACGGCGCCGCCAACCCCTACCTGCTGCAGGCCGGGATCCTTGCCGCCGGGCTCGACGGCCTGCGCAACCGCCGCGACCCCGGCAAGCGCCTCGACGTCAACATGTACACGCACGGCCACACCGTGGAGAACGCCGAAACGCTACCGCTCAACCTGCTCGATGCGATCCGCGCCCTGCAGGGCTGCGACGTCCTGACGGGAGCGCTCGGCAGCTTCGTCCCATCCTACGTCAAGCTCAAGACCGGGGAATGGAACGCCTACGCGCGCCATCTCACCGATTGGGAACGCGACAACACGCTCGATTGCTGAAGCCGGGCAGGGGCATTGTCGCTCACGTCATGCGGCCAGCCATGCGGAACAGCGCCATTGCGTCGCCGGGCTCGTGGCCGTCGGCCATGTCGGCCAGGACTTGGCCGAACAGGCTCGCGAACTTGAAGCCGTGGCCGGAACACGGCGAAGCGAGCACGATGCGCGGGTCGGCGGGCGAGCGGTCGATGAGGAAGTGCCCGTCGTCCGTGCGCGTGTACATGCAGGTCGTCATCCTGGTGGCGGGAGCGCCGACCTCCGGGAGGTAACGGGCGAGCATGCGCACGATCCGGGCCTCGTCCTCCGCATCCGCGGCCATGTCGAGTTCGTTCGCGTGGCGCAGCGTGCGTCCGCGCAGGTGGGACGCCGCCTTGACACCCGTTCCGGCAAGGTCGGGGAAGCCGTAGCAATGGTCGTCCTCTCCATCCAGGATGAAGACCGGGCACCGGCCCACGGCGAACAGGGCGGGCGTGCGCGGCGGAAACCAGCCGACCACCTGCCGCGTGATGGCGAGATGTTGATCGAGGAACGGCGCGAAATCCTTGATCCAGGCGCCTGCCGCGACGATCACCGTTGCCGCCTCGATCGAACCGCCCTCGGTGTGCACCACCACGGCATTTGCCTTCGGTTCGAGCGCAAGGACGCGGCACCCCGAGCGCACGTCCGCCCCGCGTTGCTTCGCCACCGACGCGAAGCGCACGACCGCCTTCTCCGGGCGCAGGAAGCCGCCGTCGGGCTGGAACAGCCCGTGCCAGTCGGCCGGCAGGTCGAAGGCGGGAAAGCGCCTGCCGATCTCCCGTCCGTCCATCTCCGTGTGCCGCAGGCCGTGGGCGCGCGCCGCGCTCAGCGAGTCCGCCACCGACGTCGATCCGGGGTGGCCGGCCTCGAGGATGCCCGTGATCGTCAGCAGCGATCCCGCCTCGCCGCCGTCGACGGTCTCGAAGGCGCGCCACGCCTCGTAGGCCTTGCGCATCAGCGGCACGTAGGAGGCGTCCTCGAAGTATGACAACCGGATGATGCGGCTTTCGCCATGCGACGAGCCGCGGCCGTGCCCCGGTTCGAACTGCTCGAAGCCGACGACCCGGCGCTTGCGATCGGCAAGGTTGTACAACGCGGCGCTCCCCATGACGCCCAGACCGATCACCGCTGCATCGTAGCTGTTTCTCACCGCTCGTTCCCGTAAATTCGGCTTTGCTCGCGTCGTGCGGTCAGGATGGTCGGCACCGGCCCTCGCGACCGAAGCTGGATGAGGCAGGGTTGACGAGGATGAAGGCGGCATCCTGGCCGGACTGGGTGCCGGAACTCAGCGCCAAGCCGGTACTTGCGCAAGGAAGTGGACCAGCGCCGGCGCCCAAAGGTCGGGGTGCGTCAGCGTTTGATGGCCATAGCTTGCGGCGCCTGCCGGCAGCATCACCTTCGTGTAATTGGGCGCATCGGGTAGATCGAGGAGTTCGGGTGGGTTGAGCAGGTCGTCGGCGAAGTTGATCGTGAGCATGGGCTTGGCGACGGCGTCGACCCGTGCCGCCGGATCGTAATCGGCCGAGCTTTCGAAGACGTAGAGGAAGTCGTTGGCGTCGACGTTGGCCACGCGCTCGCTCAGGGAGCGCACCAATGCCGCCGCATCCCGACGCGACGGCGCCTTCTTCTGCAGCTGTTCGGGATTTTCCGTCATCACGGCGAACAGCGGCAGAGCGGTCCGGGCCCAGGCACGCGGCGGCCTGTCGGCCGTATAGTCGCCGCCGTGCCAGTCCGGATCATTGCGGATCGCGTCGGCGATCATGAGGCGCCACATCGCGTTGCGGCCATTGAGCGCCGCCGGCGTCGCTGCGATCGCAACCAGCGCATCCATGTCCTGCGGATAGGTTTCACCCCAAAGCCAAGTCTGCATCCCACCCATGGAGGTGCCGAGCACGAGCTTGAGATGAGTGATGCCCATCGCCGCGAGCATGTCGTGTTGCGCGCGAACCTGATCGTGGTAGCCGTAACGCGGGAAGTGCGCGTGCAGCCCGTCCGACGGCTTGGACGAGCCGCCGGCTCCGATCCCATCGGGGATCACGATGAAGCTGCGATCGGCGTCGAGAGGCTTGCCGGAGCCGTAGAGCGCCTGCTCGAAGGCCGGCGCGAGCATCGTCTCGGCCGTTCCCGTGGTGCCGTGCAACAGCAGCACGGCATTGGTCACCTGCCCGGCGCCGTTTCGCCGGGGTGTGCCCATCGTGCGATAATGCAGCGTCAATGACGCCAGTTGCTCGCCGTCGTTGAAACGGAAAGCGTGAAGTTCGACGCTGCCCGCGCCTGCCGATGCAGCCCTCGCGCGCGCCGCGCCTGCTGCCAGCAGCACTGCGACGAGGAAAACCTGGATCAGAGTCATGCGCATTCCATCATGTTCCAGCCTCGTCATCACCTCGCAGATGCGGCGCCACGAAGCGAGGGCGATCGCGATCGGCTGGTTGGGCGATCCGTCGCCCTTGTCCGTTGCGGCGAGGATCACGGTCAGTTCGCCCAAGGTCTGGGCGGCTGCGATGCCAACGGCCGTCGCCCGGCCCTGCCACTTGCCGAAGTGGTGAAGCGGATGCCGCGAGCGATGATAAACCGGCGGACATCGGCACCCACGTCCCGCGAGCCGGCAGATGCGCTTGTCCTTCGGGAATGTTCTTTCTATGTTCCAGCCATCGGAGAGCCTCCCATGGCGACCAACTTCATCATCCTGCCCTTCGTCGTCGCGAAGCGCGGCGGCAAACTCGTACCCTGCCCAGCCCAGAAGGCGAAGGATGCATCGAGGGCCATCGCCGCCGCCGAGCGCATGGCCGGGCAATACGCTGGCATCGTCGTCCTGGAGGAGTATTCGGATCCCGAGCAGGACATCTATGCCGAACCCAAGCTGTTGCGCGCCATCGGCCGGTTTCCCGAAGAGATGATCGAAAGCCTCGCAGCTTAGAGCATCGGACCGAAAAGTGCGCAGCGGTTTTCGGACAAATCCGATGCGGCACAGCGACTTAGAGCATCGGGCCGAGTCCGTTTAAAAAATCCGATGCTCTAAGTACCCGTTTCAGAACAAAATGCATGAACCGAGCAGCCTGTGACTCAAGGCTGGCCAGCGCGGCGTCACCCGAGCGAGATCGTGAGCGGATCGATGGTCGTTCCGGGCACGTGCCGGGGACTGGCGATGCCGAGGCGCTGCACGATCTTGGTGAAGTTGCCGGTCGCGTCGTTGGTCGCGACCGGCGCGAAAGCGGCGCCGGACGCCGCGAGATTGGTGAAGCGGCGGGCGTCGGCCTGCGGCAGGGTCAGCTTGGCTCTCGTCCAGCACGCGTCCGCGGTTCGTCCCCGCTTCCGCGGCCCACTTCAAAGGTCGAGCGTCACCGCCACGCGCGCGCGTGACACGCAGGGCGCCAAACGATCCTGACGCTCGGCGAGCGGAAGCACCGCGTCGCGGTGGATCACCGTACCGTCGCGGTAGCCGCAGATGCAGGAACCGCAGACGCCCATTTCGCAGGACGAGGGCACGGAACGCCCGCTCGACCGCAGCACGTCGAGGATCGATCGGTCGGCGGGAACGTGGAGGACTTCGCCGGTGGACGCGATGTGCACGTCGAAGGGCTCGGGCCTGAAGTTCTCGTCCAGTGCCGCTTGGAACACCTCGGCGTGGACCCGGTCGTCGGGCCAACCCGCGGCGGCGGCGCCGGTCCTGATCGCGTCGAGCAGGCCGCGGGGACCGCAGGCGTAGACGTGCGCTCCCTCGTCGGGGCCGCCCAGGACGGCGGGGTCGAATTTCCGGCCTTCGGAGGAAAACCAGCGGACGAGGCGGTCGCGGCAGACCTCGTCGAGTTCGGCCAGCAGGGGCGCTTCCGCAGATGAGCGCGCGCAGAGGTGGACGGTGAAGTCGGCGCCCGAGGCGGCAAGCGCGTGCGCCATCGCCGCGAAGGGCGTGATGCCGATGCCGCCGCCAACCAGTACGTGCCGGCGCGCGTTCGCGACGAGCGGGAAATTGTTGCGCGGCGCGGACACGTGGGCGATCGATCCGGCTTGCGCGAGGTTGGCATGTGCCCAGCGCGACGTTCCCCGGCCGGCGTCTTCGCGCTTGATGGCGATCTCGTAGCGGGTCGGATCGGAGGGGTCGCCGCACAGAGAGTATTGCCTGACGCGACCATCCGGCAGCCGCAGGTCGACGTGCGCGCCGGCTGTCCAAGCGGGCAGATGCGGGCGCAGCGGATGCACGAAGGTGAGGTGCAACACGTCGGGCGTCGTCCAGCACGCCCGCTCGACGCGCAGTTTCATGATCAGGCGTGCGGTCACGACTCGACTTCCAGCAGTTCGATGGGATCGCCCGGCCGGATCACGCCGCCCCGCTCGATGCCGCAGTTCAGCCCGGAACGGTTGTAGAGCGGCAGGAACACCGGCAAGCCGAGGATTTCCTCAAGGTACCTGCAGGGGAAGTTGAGCCGGCCGCCGCGCAGCACCACCTCGCCGACCCGGAAGCGGCGCCCCACCAGATGGTTCAAGGGCACGCCGCGAACGGTGAGGTTGCGGCGGTGGTCGCCGGGGCCGAGGTTGAGCTTGCGATCCTGCAATGGCGGGTCGTTGCGGGCGAGGGCGTCGAGGGCCTCCTGCTCGATCAGGGTGACCTCGCGCACGTCGGGCTTTGGCGAATAGGTTCCCGTGCCTTCGAAGTAGCGGTCCCCGACGATGCCGCGGCCGGCGATGCACTGCGCTTCGAACAGTTCCTCCATCTCGTAGCTCGCGGCGGGGGCGACGTGAATGTTCAGCAACGTGCCGCGCCATCCGGCGGCGCCACCCTGCGTCCCTCGCGCGACCGAGCCCGCGGGGTGGTCGAACGCTTCCGTCATGGGGGGATGCTTGCCCGGCCGAGGCGGATTGCGCAGGCCGGCGTCCGCTCCCTCGTCGCTCCCACGTTCAAGAGGCGCATCCATGCCGGATCTCCAGATATGTTGTTTGCACACCCATCGAAGGGGAAAGTGCCGTCGCCGTTCCAGATCGATCAGGAGTGAACACAAGTGCGTGGACCAACGATCTCGGGCGCCGCAGGTTCGAGCCGCGAGCGGTCGTGGAGGAGCGTCGCCGTCCGGTTCGCCATCGACGCCGCCGGGATCGGGGCAGCCCGTGCCCGGCTGCTGCCGACCGTGGGAGCCGAGATCGATCTGCTGATCGATCCAGACCGTTCCCGCCTCGAGTTCAAGCACGACCTTTCAGGCGCTCCCGATCGGTGGAGCAGACCGAGGCGCGTGCCTTCCGCCGTGTCCCCCACGATGATCGGCCGCACGACGTAGCCGACGCCGTCGAGCACTTCTCCGTAGGCGACGACGCGGCCCCCGTCGACGAGATGGCAGCGTTGGGTCATCGCCCGGATCCCGTCGATGTTCTGCTCGACCCGGACCACCGCGAGGCCGGCGCCGGCATCATCGACCTCAGTTGACGCAGGCACTCAGCACAGGTGGGAACTGGGTCAAGTTCGCCGCGCGCGCGCGATCGTACTCGATGATGCGGGCGGTCTCAGCCGCGACGCGTGACCCGAGCATCCGTTCAATCAGAAGCAGCGTCGCATCGATGCAGAGCGATACGCCGCCGCCGGTGACCACGCCACCCGCGTCGACGAGGCTCGCTTCAAGCGCGATGACCTCGGGATGATCGCGCCGCAGGATATCAAGAGGCGGTTCCTCCGAGCCGACGACGTTGCGCTTGGTCGTGGCCGGCAGCCCGTCCAGGACGCCGCTGGCGGCAAGGATCATCGCCCCCGTGCACACGGACGCGATCGAACCCGTTGCCGCAACCTCGCGAAGGTAACGCAAGGTCGGTTGGGCCCGAGCCTGCTGGGTCCAACCCGGGCCGCCGGTGACGATGACGACGGCGCAGGGCGGCGCGTCATCGATGCCATAGTCCGCATTGACCTTCAAACCATTCGACAGCGCGACCAGGCCCGCCTCCGGAGCGATGGTGACGATCTCGATCTCGGGCGCCACGCGACGGGCCATCGACAGCACGCCGAACGTCGCGAGATCGATCGGTTCGACGCCGGGATAGATGAAGATTCCAAAGCGCATGATGATCAGCCGGCGAGGGGATCATGCAGTGTTTCGCGGGCGTAAAGCGCCGCAACCAGGGTTATCACCGCCAGCCCGATCAGCATGATCGAGACACCCAGCGTTCCGCCGGATAGGCCGAGCAGCCAGGTCGCCAGCAAAGGGGACAGGCCGCCACCGATCGCAGCCGAGATCTGGAACCCGAAACTCGCGCCGGTGCAGCGGACCGGACCCTTGAAGAGTTCCGGGAAGTAGGTCGCTTCCGGTCCGAACATCATGCCGTGGCCGAGGTTCATTCCGACCACGACCGCCAGCGTGACCAGGACAGGCGACTTGCTGTCGAGCATCCAGAACAACGGAAACGCGAAGGCGATCGTGAACAGCGCGCCCGCGATGTAGAACGGTCGGCGTCCGATGCGATCGGAAAGTCAGCCGAAAACGGGGATGGTCACGAGTTCCAGCAGGGCGGCGCAGAGAACGCTGTTGAGGATCAGCGCCTTTGACAGATGCAAGCGCGTCGTCGCATAGACGACGATAAACACGGTCAGGATGTAGACCCACGAGACTTCCGTCAGTTTCAAGCCGATCGCAGTGAGGAAACTGCCGCGAGCCTTGAAGACGGCATCGGCGACGGGATTTTTCGCCAATGTCATCGTTCGCTTCATTTCCAGGAAGACCGGTGTTTCCGCCACTCTGGCCCGCACAAAGGCGCCGAGGAGGAAGAGAACCGCACTGAGCAGGAAGGGCAGACGCCAACCCCAGCTCAGGAAGTCGGCTTCGGGCAGCTTCGCGACGGTTGAGACCACGAAGGTCGAAAGAACGAGGCCGAGCGGAAACCCGACCTGGACGAGGCTGCCGTAGAAGCCGCGCTGTGCCGGCGGCGCGTGCTCGATGACCATCAGCGCCGCGCCACCCCACTCGCCGCCGAGCCCGATGCCCTGGACGATGCGCAACGAGACGAGCAGGATCGGCGCCCATATCCCGATATGGGCATAGGTCGGCAGCAAGCCGATCGCGAAGGTCGCCATGCCCATGAGGAGCAGTGTCGCCATCAGCATCGACTTGCGGCCGACGCGGTCGCCGAAATGCCCGAACAGCGCCCCTCCGAGCGGGCGGGCAAAGAAGCCGACGGCGTAGCTGCCGAGGGCGGCAAGCGTCCCGACGAGGGGATCGACCGCGGGAAAGAACAGCTTGTTGAAGACCAGGGCTGCCGAGGTCGCGTAGATCAGGAAATCGTACCACTCGATGATGGTGCCGATGGACCCTGCCATCACAACGGAGCGCATGGAATGCGCACGGCCGATGGGGATTTCGAGCTCGGTGACGGCGGTCATGACCTGAGATCTCCTGCGGGCGACTGTTTCTCTTTTGGCTGCTGCTTTCGTCGGGAAACGTGCCGTTCTTGACCGATGTCCCCGAGCTGCGCGTTTGTCCTGACATCCGCCTTTGACATCGACGGATCATTGGTGGGCGCCATGGATGAGACTGCTCGCTTGCGATGCATCTTCGCAGATCCATAGGTGATTACGAAAAGGTTGTCCGCCGCAAGGTCCGAGGCGATCAAGCTGTCGGAGACTCGTCCCCTCGTCAGGTCCTTGCGATCGAAAGGCTGCCGGTTGCGATAGACCCGCGACCAAGGCGAGGCGACGAGCGACCGGCCGGCATGTCCACTGGCCAACGAGGGTGTCCCTGCCGGTTGGCGGCCATCGCGTCTGCCTTGCTGCTGTGGGGCGGACAAGCTTTCACCCGCACCGCCCTCTGCTATGGCAGAGGCGGAATAGAGGCTGCGCAACTCTGCTTGCATTCGCCAGTCGGTTTCAGCCTGCGTCGTTGCGGATACCGCTGTTGAATCTGGTGAGCGCATCCAGCCTCAGCAGGTTTCGCAAAAGTGCCCCGCGGTTTTGCGATCCAAACCTGCGGCCCATCCAAGAGCTCAGCGGATGAAGCGTTGGCCTGCCAACGCGAACCTGCTTAGCGGCGAGAGCGGTCGCTTCCTCCGCGATCTGCTTGAGTGCCGCAGCGTCGGAAGGCCGTATCGGTGCGAGATTGCGAGTCGTTTCGGCGCCGGTCTTGGACGGGCAAGCGAGTTGGCGCAGTTCAACGGCTCCGTCCATGAAACGGCTTCGAGGTGCAACATCAATGATCGGATCGCACGTATTACGACGCTCACACCTGCGGGTGATGAGGATCGCGCTGTGGCCAACATCTTGCTGCCGTTGCAGGACGATTTGGTTCTCCCGATGCTCATCGCGCCATGGCGAGGCGTGCGGACGTTCCAGGATCTCGAACCATAGGGGACGCCGGCAACGGCGGTGGAGCGCGGGGCCGCACATGGATTTGGCCATGTGAAGGCCGACCTGATCTTGAACATGCTTCCCCGGCCTTCGCCGACCTGATTGAGAGCGGGCATGAAGATCCTGTTTCCGCTCGGCCTGCTCGTCCTCGCGACCGTGATGGAGGCCGGTGGCGACGCCATCATCAGGGTCGGGCTTAAGCCTCATCCCGTTCCGCTGCGCATCCTCCTGATGCTCGCGGGCGGCGTCACGCTGTACTTCTACGGGCTGTTCCTGAACCTTGCCCCGCTCGATTTCGGCCGGCTGATCGGCGCCTACGTGGCGACCTTTTTCGTGGTCGGACAGATCATCAACCTCGTTGCCTTCAAGACGGCTCCGACGCTGCCGATCATGGTGGGTGGCGTTTTCTTTATTGCCGGAGGCCTCATCATCACCTTATGGCAGCGGTGAGAGTTGAGCGGCGAAAGGGCGTGGTCATGTGGCGCTTGGCGCCCACCCGCCAGCGCTTCCCGCCGGGTCGTGATCCGCACCTCGGCCCGCAGCGGCGCTCGCCAGATCCGGCCGCAGCTGCGCCAGCACGTTCCAGGAACTAAGCAGATTCGCGTTGGCAGGCCAACGCTTCACCCGCTTAGCCCTTTGACATGCCGCAAGTTTTGATCGCAAAACCGCGGGGCGCTTTTGCGAAACCTGCTTAGGCTTCCGATGCCGGCACGACGGGACACGTCAGGGCGCCAGCGCTCGGCAGCCAGCGCTCGGGAGGCCCTCGCACCTTCTTTGAAATCCAGCCTCTTCGTGCCGTTGCTGTGCCTCCAATCCTCGCCCGCACGTTCCTCGTGAACGTACAAACTTCACCGACAGGCTTGCACCCGCGGGCGCCCGCGGCGATGCTGCGGCGCAAGCCGCGGATCAGCCGGAGCCGTCTTGAAAGCCTCGCTCGTTCAAATGAACTCGATCGGCGACAAGCCGGCCAACATCGCCGCCGCCGCGTGCCTGATCGAGGAGGCGGTCGCCTTCGACAGGCCGGACTGGATCGCCCTGCCGGAGTGCTTCGATTTCCTCGGTGGGCGGCGCGACGACAAGATGGCGGCGGCCGAAGTGCTCGGCGACGGACCGGCCTACCTCGCGATGAGCCGCCTGGCCGCCGCGCACGGCGTGTTCATCCACGCCGGCTCGCTGCTGGAGCGCGTGCCCGGCGAGGCGCGCATCCGCAACACCAGCGTGGTGTTCGACCGCCGGGGCCGCGAGGTCGCCCGCTACCGCAAGATCCATATGTTCGACATCGAAACACCCGACGGCATGAGCTATCGCGAAAGCGCCTCGTTCGAGCCCGGCGGGGAGGTGGTCACCTATGACTGCGAGGGCGTCACGATCGGCTGCGCGATCTGCTACGACCTCCGTTTTCCCCGGCTTTTCGCCGCGCTCGTCGCGCGCGGCGCGCAGGTCATCGTTCTGCCCTCGGCCTTCACCCTGCAGACCGGCAAGGACCACTGGGAGGTGCTGTGCCGCGCCCGCGCCATCGAAACGCAGACCTACCTGCTCGCCCCGGCGCAGACGGGGACGCATCGCGTGGGCGACGAGGTCCGACAAACCTTCGGCCATTCGCTCGCGGTCGATCCCTGGGGCCACGTCGTCGCCCGCGCCTCGGACGGACCCGGCTTCACGACGGCGCGGGTCGAGCCGGATCGCGTCGCCGCCGTGCGCCGGCGGATGCCGGTGCGCGATCACGCGGTGACGTTTCCCGACGCTCAGTAGAGGGGCGTCAGCTCGATCCCCGTCGTCACCGGGCCGATCCCGAGATGCCCGTTGCCCAGCGTGATCGGCAGGGCGAGGCTGCCGGGCGTCGCCGGCGCCTTGCGCGGTCCGCCGCCGAACAGCGTGCTGACCAGCGAGCCAACGGCGACCAGGTTGCCGCTGATGCCATAGCGCGCCAGGATCGGTTCGAGGCCGAAGAACTCCGCGTCGAGCTTGCCCCTGGGTCGGTGCCCGTCGTCGAGGCGGACGGTGCCCGTCGCCGTCATGCGGGCGGCGGCGCGGGCGGCGGCGAAGCGGTCGACATCGAGGCGGCCGCCGTTGAGACGCCAGCGTTCCATCGCCTGCGCCGGTGTCTGCACGTCGCCGACGTCGGCGTGATGCAGGCGGCCGCCGAGGCTGGCATCGACCGGCGCCGTGCCGCCGAGCAGGTCGTCGATCTGTGGCAGGATCGCGGCCTTGAGGCTGACGGCGAAGGCCAGCGTCGGGTTGGCGTCGTCCGGCAGCAGCGTCGCCCTCGCATCGAGCGCGTCGGCGCGGCCGCTTTCGTTGGCGCCGACAAACGTGCCGCCCACGGCGACGTCGCTGCCGCGCAGGGCGAGCATCCTGATGTCAGGCAAGGTGGCGAGATCCAAGGCAAGGCTGCGCCAGCCTCCCTCGACATCGGTGGCCCCGTCCGATGTCTTGAAGGCGAAGGGTGGCTGCAGGGTCACGACGAGGTGGCGCGGGCTGCCGAGGCTCACGCTGGCGGTCGCACCGGCGAGGCTCGCTTGGACGTGCTGCCCCATCGCCTGCCCGCTGTAACTCGGCCGGTCGCAGCTGATCCTCAGGGCGAAGGGATAGCCGCCGATCTGGCGGTCGGGGCAGCTCCAATCCCGGCCTCTCCCGGCTTCGGCGGTGATCCAGGCCTGCGTCCGCTCGCCAGCCTCATGCGCGGCGAGAACCCACAGCGCGCTCCAGCCGGCCGCGAGCAGTAGCGCGGGAACAAGCAGCCGCACGGCGATCTTTCGCATCCCTGGGTCATGCTCCGGCCCCGCACGGGCGGTACGAGGTGCCCGTTAAGGCGGCGGACCGTGGCGCGAGCGTGACCGAACGGGCCGGCGTCGGATGGGACGAGGGAGCAGGGCGGCGAAATGGCGGCTGGGACGGACTTCTGGGTGTTCGGTTACGGTTCGCTGATGTGGCGACCGGGCTTCGACTTCGCCGAGCGGACGCTGGCGACGATCCGCGGCTACCGGCGGGCGCTGTGCGTGTATTCGCATCACCACCGCGGCACGCCGGAGCGGCCGGGCCTCGTGCTCGGACTCGACCGCGGCGGCTCCTGCAAGGGCGTGGCATTTCGTGTCGAGGCTGCGCGCGCCGACGACGTCCTCGCCTATCTGCGCGCCCGCGAGCAGGTCACGATGGTTTATCGCGAGGTCCGCGCCCGCATCAACCTGGCCGACGGCCGCGAAGTGATCGCCCTGTCCTACGCGGTCGACAGGCGTCACAAGCAGTATGCCGGTGCGCTGGAGCTGAGCGCGCTGGAGCGCCTCGTGGCGCAAGGTGTCGGGCTTTCCGGGGCCAACCCGGACTATGTCCGGCAGACCTATGAGCATATGGTGGAACTCGGTATCCACGACCGGCTGCTCGCGACGCTGGTTGCGCGCCTGCCGGCATCCCCGGCTGCGGCGCCGGTCCCTACCGTGGGACTTTGAGTCTCAGGTCGGCTTCATCCGGACCATCGGCTTTTCCTGAAATGCGCTGCGCACCTTCGCGTCCGGTGAACGGGATCAGGCCTGGGCCTGCCGCAGGTCGTCCACCGCCGCCTTTCGCATCGCCCCATCCTCGACGAGGAGATGAACGTGCCATTCCTCGGCGCCACCCGCCAGTCCGGCCGCTCGAAGCGAACGAACATCGCCGTGGTGTTCGACCTGCCGAACGAAGAGGGGGAGGCGCGCCGCCCCTCGACGCCGAACAGGAATGACGATGCAGCCGTCGAAGTCGGGCAGGCCGCACTCGGATGTGCCGCCTTCGACAGGAAAGACGGAGACGATGTAGCGGCGCCCGCTCGCGCCAAGCCAGCAATGGAAGCGCGAAGCGATCGACGTTTGCGCGGTGCTGCGCACGCAGGCATCAATGTTCACGGCTGTTCCCTCCGGCAAACACAAGATACGAACAGAAAAGGAACAGGTCAAGATCGAACCGGCACTCCTCGCAGAGCCGGCCTCTAAGTCGGGTGCGCCTGTCGATTCCACCACAGCCGATGACGGAGGGAGGGGCGATCGGCTATGCCCGACCCGCTGATGGCACAGGAGCCTCGGACCGAAAATGCGCAGTGGTCTTCGGACGAAGTCGATGCGGCGCAGCAGGTTAAGGCATCGGCCCCGATCGGGTGTTCCATGGTCTAGGCGTACGGTCGCTCCAGACTCTCGCGCTCAGGGAGCGGGGCGATCCTTCTGGCAGACATCCGCGGCCCCGCGCCCCAGCGGCAGACACTCCCAGCCTGGGCCGTGACCGCGACTGTTCCAGAAATCGAGACCGGGGTAGCGTGAGACCACGACGAACAGGCTGGCGCCGGCCACAATCAAGACGACGGACGCCGACGCCGCCAGCGCGGCCCTCGTGGAGTCGAGCATCCGATAGCTGTCATAGGCGAGCCAGAAAAGCACGCCGGCACCGACGAGGCAGAAACCGGAAAAGACAAACATCCGCCGAAGCCACGAGCATAGGAGGCAATCAATAGCAGCAAAGAATTCTGCGACCGTCTACTGGCTTTCGCTGGCGACCGGGCCCTTCGCCGTTCGGGGTGACTGCTGCGCCATGCCCGGCAGACGTCGCAGCCGGCCGCGCAGCCAGTCGCTGCGCTCGCGCCGGAAGAACTCGCAGGCAAAGGTGCCGCCGCGCGCCGGCAGGTGGTGAGGCCTCGTGTCGGTGTGGACGAAGCCGCACTTTTCCAGAACGCGGCGCGAGGCGGGGTTGTCCAGGCGGCTGTTGGCGACGAGGGCGCGGACTTCGCTGAGGTTGAAGACGGCGTCGACCAGGGCGGCCGTGGCTTCGCCGGCATAGCCGCGTCCGGCCTGAGCCGGAGCGATGAGGTATCCGATCTCGATCTCGCCGCGCTCCATCACTTGCGCGCTGATGATGCCAAGCAGCGTGCGTGCGCGATTCTTCGCCGTCACCGCGAGAACGAGGGCATCGCCGCCGGCCGTGGTCGCGCGGGCGTGAAGGATGAAGCGTTCGGCCTCGCCCGGCGGGACGGGATGGGGGCTGGGCGCGGTC